>JBBQXV010000181.1:0-19511 GCA_038209335.1 Polyangiales bacterium
CCGCGGATCGATGCCGCGCGGGCACATGGCGTCGTGCGGCGCGGGGCGATCGGGGCTGGGGATCGAGTCGGACGGGACCATCAAGGGATGCCCGTCGCTCACCACCGCCGAGTGGGGCGGCGGCAACGTCCGCGAGAATCGGATCGAGGAGATCGTACGGCTGGATGAGAACGTCGGGCTCGTCGGCCGCGCGGCCCATCGCGACGGTGATCTGGATCTGCCAACTGTGCGCGCCGTTCGCGATGATCGTCTCGAGCACGTCGGGGAGCTCGGGCGCGCTGAGTCGGTTGATCTGCGTGTTCGACGAGACGCGCACGCCGGCTTCGCGCAGGTGCTGCATCGCTGCGAGCGCGGCCTTGTACGATCCGGCGACGCCGCGCAGGCGATCGTGCGTCGCTTCGTTGCCGTCGATCGACACGCTCGCGCTCACGAGCCCTGCTTCCGCCGCCGCGCGCGCGTGCTCGCGCGTGAGACCGCGTCCGCCGGTCGTCGCGAGCGCTTGCATGCCGCGATCGCGGATGCGCCGGAGGATCGCCGTGAAGTCGTCCCGCAAGTACATCTCGCCGCCGATGAGGATCACCTCCATCACGCCGAGCGCCGCGAGCTGATCGACGACGTCGAGGCACTCTTCGGTCGTGAGCTCGTCGGGGCGCGCGCGTCCGGCGCGCGAGCCGCAGTGACGGCACGACAGATCGCACGCGAGCGTGATCTCCCAGACCGCGTAGATCGGCCTGTAGCGTTTGTCGATGTCGCGCGTCGCCGACAAGAGAGGGAGGCGCCTAATCTCGCGCGACGCTGGAGCCAACGGAAGATCGCGCCGCGGTCGCGGCTCGCGCATCAGCGCGTCACGTTCACTTGCGCTGAGCGGATCCGTTTCGGCCATCTCGACGAGCATAGTCCTGGCCGCGCCCGCGGTCGTTCGCGTACTCTCCGAGCCACAAGGAGGTCGTCATGGCCAAGGGAATCGAACGCGGAAAGAAGTCGAACAAGCCGAAGCTCACCACCAAGGACAAGCAGAAGAAAAAGAAAGAGAAGCAGGCGAGCAAGTAGAGCCGCCTACGCTTTGCCGATCGTTCGCGCGGCGATTTCGTCGCTGACGAGGCCGACCGTCCCGCTCGACGTGACTGCTTGCGTGAGCACGCGGGCGACCTCGGTCGCAGTGGGGCGGCGATCCGGATCCGGCGACATACACAAATCGAGCAGCGCGTAGAGCTCGCTCGAAAGCGCAGGGACCAGGTCCCGCAGGCTCGGCGGGGTGAGCGGTGACTCGCCGAACATCGCCGTGCAAGCCGGCGCGTCGCCGAAGGGTCGCGCGCCGGTCAGCAGCTCGTGCGCCATCACGCCGAAGCTGAACATGTCGACCGATGGGAGCGCGTGCTTCGCGCCGGTCAGGAGCTCTGGCGCGAGGTAGTGCGGCGTGCCGAGGACGACGCCGGTCCCGGTCAGGGTCGCGCTGCGCTCGAGCGGCTTCGCAGCGGTGGCGTCTATCAGCGTCACCAAGTCCGGGTCGTGCGACGTGCCCACGCTCGGCGCGCGCTCGCCGACGAGGCTCGCGATCCCGAAGTCGACGATTCGGACGTCGGGAGGTGCCGCGAGGTCGTCGTTCGCGAGCACGACGTTCGCAGGCTTTAGATCGCGATGAACGATCCCTGCGGCGTGAACCGCCGCGAGCCCGCTTGCGAGCTGTCGCAGCACCGCGAGCGCCCAGGCGACGTCGCCATACCGTGCGCGTGCGTTGCGGAGTGACGGGCCGTCGACGAGATCCATGACCAGGAAGAGCATTCCTGACTCGGACACGTCGACGTCGAGGATCCGAACGATGTTCGGGTGGACGACTTGCGCAAGCGCGTGCGCCTCGCGTGCGAAGCGGACGAATGCGGTCGGCTCGCCTTCGGAGCTGAGCACCTTGAGCGCAAACTGCTTTCCGTCGGCGACGCGCTCCACGCGATAGACACGGCCCGCGGCGCCGGCGCCGAGCGAGCCGAGAATCCGGTAGCGCCCTTCGATGACTTCCTCCGACGAGAGCGTGCGTGTCGGGGCGGGGGCGCGCGACAAGATCGCGGCGAGCTGCTCGGAGCGTGTCGCGACCTGGCGGCGGAGCTCGTCGTTGAGCACGACGACCTCGCGGTTCTTCCCTTCGAGCGCGACGACACGACCCGCGAGCTCGGCGTTCAGCTGGTCGGTACGCTCGAGCGACGTCACGTGCTCGCGGCTGAGCGCGGCCGCTTGCACGAGCGCAATGACGGCGGTCGCGAAGCTCCCCGTGCGCACGCCACCGAGTGGATCGCCGAGGCCGAGCCACGCGATCATGTCAGGCGTGCCGAGCGTGACGACGAACGGCCACGAGAGCGTGATGATGGTGACGTTCGACGCCGCCGGCGTCAGGCGGCGGAGCTTCAAGAAAAATCGAAAGTGGTAGGCGGCGTTCAGCGTGAGCATCACGAGCGTCGCCGGGACGACCCAGCGCGCGCAGTCGAACGGGCCGCCTCGCACGATCGCGATGGCGACGACGATGGCGAGCATGACGAGCCACGCGCGCGATGGCTTCCCGAGCTCGAACTTCGCGTGCAGGAAGTACACGCTCGCCACGACCGACACGTCGAGCCCCACGGCAGCTACATCGACGTCCCAGCGCCCGAGCAACGGTTGCAGCAAGCTCAAATAGAACGCCGGGAAGATCGAGCCCGCGGCGGCTTCGATCGCGAAGACTCCATGTGCGGCGCTGCGGCGCGGGCGAAAGTAGATGAGCGCATACGTGAAGCAGGTCACCCAGAGCGTGACGACGGCGATGACGCTGCTCACCTCGATGAAGTCACGGACGACGCGGAACATCGCATCGCCGTCGGGGTTCGATGAGAGGCGCGGGACGGTATCGAGCCACGCGCTCTGCGCCCACGTGTGCTCGACGGTGAGCACGAGATTGATCGCGTCGCTCTGCGTCAGCTCGGCGGGGATCCGCCAGGCGTGGAAACGCCCGCGGTACGTCTCCCAGCTCTTGCGCGTCATCGACGCGATCGGGTGTCCGTCGACGCTCAGCTCGGTGAGCGCAGCGAAGTGGGGAATGGAAAGGGAGATCGTGCGTCCGCGGAGCTCGGGAGCGAGCGTGACGCGTGCGCGAAGCGCGTAGCGCGACGGCCCGTGCGGGAGATCGTCGTCGAAGTGCGCCGGGAGTACGACGCTCTTGTCCACGACGGTCGGCGTCGTCAGCGTCCACGCGGTGACGATTTCGACCGTCTCGCCACCTTGGCAGCCGCACAGCGCCGCTGCGATCGCCAGCGCGATCCAAAGGCCGGCGAAGCGTCGGAACGCGACAGTCATCGCATTCATGACACCGTGACGTCACTCGAATGGCAAGCAGTGCGTCCGCTACTTCAACTGTTCGCGGACCTCGCTGACGTTCGGCAACGCGGTCTTCAGCTGCGCGAGCTTCGCCGCGGCTCCCGTCGAGCACGCGAGCTCTTCCTCGAGCACGGCAGAGGTCGCATAGCTCACGATCGCCCACCCCGCTTCAGGCGCGAGCTGCATCGCGCCGCATCCGTCGCGTGCGAGCGTCGCGATGAGCGGATTGACTTGGATGCCGTGGTCGGTGGCGATCTGAAGGATGCCGCCTTTGTCTTTGCCGATCGAACACAGATCCGAAAACGCGAGATGGCCAGCGTTCGCGAGCCCGACGAGCCGCTTGCGTGCAGGCGACGCGTCGTAGCCGTCCTGCACGCGACTGTAGAGCGCGATGCCGTCCGATTGCCCACCGAGAACCAACGTCGACTTCAGCGACGCGCCCGCGTTGGCTCCGCGCGCGGCCATCGCAATGATGACGCGCGCGCCGGGCACGTCGCCGAGTCCGCCGACCGCGTTGCCACCGGCGCTGTGACCGGCGAGCGCGATGCGTTTGGGATCGACGTGCGATGCGAGGAACGCGACGTCGCCGGAAGGAGAGGCGAGCGCGGTGACCATCTTGCGCACGTCGCCTGCTTGGTCCGCGCCTCGACCGCCGCCGCCGAGGATCGCGTCCAGCGTGATGCCCGGATGATCCGCCGCGACGACGACGAAGCCGCGGCTCGCCCAGTGCGCCATGAACGTGAGGCTCTGCGTGCGAAAGCCCGCGGTGCCGTGGACGAACACGACCATCGGATACGGTCCGTGCGCGTCGTCGAACGGGAGATCGCGCACGCAGTCGCACGCTTGGAGCGGGCTGTCGGCGTCGGGGATCTTCGATCGATCCGCCGACGGGAGGTGCTCGCGGAGATCGTAGGTCGTCTTCGCCTTTCCTACGTCGCTGCCGGGCGTCGCCGGGTACCAAACCTCGGTCGTGAGACCGGCGAGCATCACGGTTCTCGCGCCGACGGCCCATGGACCGCGCGCGCCGGGATCGTCGGGGAGCGCGAGCATCTTCGAGCCCTCGCACGTCGCGACAGCCCCACCGCCGTCGTCACCGCCACCACCGCCGCCACCACCGTCCGTCGCTCCGACGCTGCCGCCTCCGCCGTTCGATGAGCAGGCTGCGGCGGCGCACGCGAGCACGAGACCCGAGAAAAACCCTCGATTCATGAGCCACCTCCTGGGTCGACGGTATTCGACCGAACGGTAGAATCAATCCTCCCGGAGGCACGACAGCGCAACTCGAAAGCGCGCCGAGACGCGAAACAGATGTCTCGGAGCTGAAATCTTTCAGTGAGAGCGCGCGGGGAGGACGACGCGATCGGCCGCGCGCGCGTCGACGTCGGCGGAGCGGAACGCGAGCGGCGCGTGCGTGCCGGCGATCCACGACGCTTCGCGATCGCCGAAGTGCGGATCCGTTGGCTCTTCGCTCACGCCCCGCGCGAAGTCGATCGTCGCCTCCGGGACGCCGTCGCTGCCGAACGCGACGACCATGCGATAGAGCGAGACCTCCGTTGCGACCGTCGTCTCGAGCGGAGCACCTCTGCTGCCGAGGAGCGTCGCTTCGCAGACTTTGATCGTGTCGACGCTCCCGTCGATCGCGATCGCGGGCGGATCTTCGTCGTGTCCGTACGCGCTCGTGAAGCGCGCGCGGTTGACGTCGCCGTAGGTGAAGCGCGTCGGATCGATCGTGCCGAAGCGCGCCGTGAGCCAGCGCGCGACATCGTCGAGTGCGCCGAGCAAGAGGGTGGGCTTGCCTCCCGGCGGTAGGAACGTCGCCGCGTCGGCGAAGCGATCTTCGAGGACGTTTCGAAACTGACCGACGAGGTAGGGCGGCGACTTCGAGGCGATCGCGTCGAAGAGCGCGCTCGGCATCGGCCCGTCGAAGAGGCGACGCACCGCGAACCACTCGAGTGCGCCGAAGACGACCGGCTCCCCGCGATCGCGGATCATGCGGCGGTCCCACGACGCGAGCGATCCGGCGAGCGCGCGGAGATCGTCGCGTCCGCGAAACGCGGCGAGCGAAGGGTCGGTGTCGATCGCTCCGATGGCGGACGCGAGGCGCGGGAGGACCGTGTCGGCCATCGGGCTGTGCGTGTCGTTCTGCAGTGCCTCGAAGTCCGCGCGCGTGATGTTGCCGCGCGCGACGAGGGTACCGAGCTCCGCATCGATCCGGTACGCGCGAAACGCCGTCGAGTAGAACGCGCCGTAGTAGAACGCGTCGTTCTCGACGTTGCCGTCGGCGGTGAATCCCCAGGGATCGTTGTTCGCCGACGAGATCCAGCCGCGCGCAGGATCGCGCACGTGCGGCAGCTTGTCGGGGCCGAGCATCGCGCCGGTCCAAAAAGTCCCCGCTGCGCTCGACGGCAGGACGCGCCACGGCATCGGGCGCGCCGCGGGTGCTCCGCGATCGGGGACCATGCCGTGTGAGCGGTACGTGACGTGCGCGGCATCCGCGGCGACGAAGTTCTCCATTCCGACGTCGATGAGATCCACGGCGGCGTCGAAGTCGTCGACGCTGGCCGCGCGGTCCATCGCGAGGAATGCGGAGAGCTCGAGTGTCGGACGGAAGCCGACCCAGTTGAAGAGGATGGCGTTCTTCTCGATGAGGAACGAGTGCGGGAGCGGAAGGACTTGCTCCGGAAGGAGGACGCCGTACCCCGGTACGTCTTCGAGCACGAAATCGGTCGTGTCGAACCCCGCGTCGGTGCGCACGCGGATCGTCTCTTTGCGCGCGACGATCGCGTGATCTCCATCGGCGAGATGAATGAGCGTTCGATCGGGATCGGTCTCGACGTCCCAGAGGTCCATGACGTCGGCGAAGTTCGTCGTCGCGGTCCATGCGACGCGCGCGTTGTGTCCGAGCTCGACGACCGGCGTTCCCGGAAAGACGAAGCCGACGACGTCGAGCGTCCCTTTGCCGCCGGTGCTCTTCATGTGCACGGGCCAGAAGCGCGTCGGCGACGAGAGCGGCTGGTGCGGATCGCCGGCGACGAGCGGCTTTCCGTTGGCGGAGTGCGCGGCGTCGACGGCCCAGTTGTTCGAGTGCCCGCCGTCGAGCGAGAGAAACGAGAGCGGCGGAACCGTGAGGCGCGACGGCTTCGACGGAGGCGTAACGACGGGTGCGTTCGCTCTTCCGATCGCCGGCTCGCCGACGATGAACGTGTCGTACGCCGGCAGCGAGAGCGGCATGCGCTTCGTCACGTCGGGCGCGAGCTTGAGGAGCGCAGTCGCGAGGATCTCGCTGTCGAGCGTGTTCGAGAGACCGAAGGCGAGGAGCTTTCCGATCGCGAACGCATGCGCGGGCATCCACGGGTCGGGGACGAAGTCGAGCTGGTCGGCGCGCATCCCGTACGCGCGCGGGGCGGCGCCGGAGCGCACCTCGTCGATGCGCGCGTTCACGCCGGCACACCACGCGTCCACGAGCGCGGCGTCCGCAGGCTTCTCCGCGCGTGCGCGCGCCTCGTCGCGTTCGCCGAGTCGCCGAAAATCGAACGCGCGCGCACCGACATCTCCCTTGATCGACTTCGCGCCGAAGATCTCCGACGACGTTCCGAGAGCCTGGCGACGAAACACTTCCATCTGCATCAAGCGATCGCGCGCCATCGCGTAGCCGGCGCCGTAGAGCGCGTCGGCGTCGCTCTCGGCGTAGATGTGCGTGATCCCCATGTCGTCCACGACGAGGCGGACGTCCGCCTCGGGGAACGCGCGCGCCGCCGCGCTTGGCGCGTGGCCGCACGCGAGCGCGGGCAAGAGCGCGATGATCGTCGCCGCCGCGCTTCGTCGAAGCGTGTTGTCCATCGACGGCCGTCGTAGCGCAGCTCCGCGCACTGCCGCGTCTCCGTGACGTATCGATTCGACCGATCGGTCGCTGTGCCCTCCTTTACCGCGCCGAACGCGTCAGGCGCCGTCTTTCAGGCACGGCGCGATCTCTTGCAGCATCTTCTCGGCGTTCGCGATCGCGTCTCCCGAATCGAAGCGGCGCGTGAGCCGCATGTCCGGCGTCAGACGGAACGGGCTCCTCGGCTTCTTCACCATCTCGGTCACCTTCTTCGGATCGAGCGGCGTGTCCTCGCGAAGGTGAAGCGTCACGCTCTTCGCGTTCGCCTCGCAGCCGAGCACCTTCATGCGACGAAGCTCGGTCTTCAACGACATGAGCTGCACGAGGCGCCGCGCTTCTTCGGGCGGCGAGCCGAAGCGGTCTTCCATCTCCGCGGCGATCTCGCCGACGTGCGCTTCGTCGATCGCGCTCGCAAGGCGCTTGTAGAGCGAGAGGCGCACGCCGACATCGCCGACGTAGTCCTCGGGGAGCATCGCGGTCACGTCGAACGAGAGCTCGGTGTCGACGTCGTGAACGACCACGTCGCCGCGGAGCTCGTGCACCGCCTCGTCGAGCATCTGGCAGAACAAATCGAAGCCGACGCTCGCGACGTTTCCGGATTGCTCGCCGCCGAGAAGATCGCCGGCGCCGCGCAGCTCGAGATCGAGCGACGCGATTTGGAATCCGCTGCCGAGCTCGGTGTGACGTTCCAGCGCCTCGATGCGCGCGCGCGCTTCGTCGGTCATCGCGTTGGCGGGCGGTACGACCAAGTAACAGTACGCGCGTTCCTTGCTTCGTCCGACGCGCCCGCGAAGTTGGTAGAGCTGCGCGAGTCCGAACAAGTCTGCGCGATCGATGATCATCGTGTTGGCGCGCGGGATGTCGAGGCCGCTCTCGACGATCGCGGTCGCGCAGAGCACGTCGTACCGCCCTTCGACGAAATCGAGCATCGTCTCTTCGAGCGCGCCCGCTTCGCCTTCGCGCGCCGCGCGCGTCATCTGCCCGTGCGCGACCGCGACCCGCGCGCTCGGCACGAGCCCTTGAAGCCGCTGCGCCTTCTCGTAGAGCCCCTCGACGCGGTTGTAGACGTAGAACACTTGCCCGCCGCGCGACAGCTCGCGCGCGACCGCTTCGCGCACGACTTGATCGTCCCAGCGCGTGACGATCGTCCGCACCGCGCGCCGATCGACCGGCGGCGTCGTGATGACCGACATCTCGCGCAGCCCTGTCACCGCCATCTGCAGTGTTCGCGGGATTGGCGTCGCCGTCAGCGTGAGCACGTCGACCTGCGCGCGGATCTGCTTGATCCGCTCTTTGTGCGCGACGCCGAAGCGCTGCTCTTCGTCGACGATCAAGAGCCCGAGCTGCTTGAAGTGAATGTCCTTGGACAAGAGGCGATGCGTCCCGATGACGACGTCGACCTTTCCTTCTTTCAGGAGCGCGATCGCGTCGTCGATCTCCTTCTTCGTCTGGAAGCGCGAGAGGAGCTTGATGACGATCGGGTAGTCCTTCATCCGCGCTTCGAACGTGCGGAAGTGTTGCTGCGCGAGGACTGTCGTCGGGCAGAGCAGCGCGACTTGCTTCCCCGCCATCGCGACGCGGAACGCCGCGCGGATCGCGACCTCGGTTTTGCCGAAGCCGACGTCGCCGCAGACGAGGCGATCCATCGGACGCGGCGCTTCGAGATCGCGGTTCACGTCGTCGATCGCCTTCGCTTGGTCCGGCGTCTCGTCGAACGGGAACGTCGCCTCAAACGCGCGGTAATCGTCGGCCGCCTCTTCGAGCGCGTCGCCGGGCTGCGCTTGCCGCTCGGCGTAGAGACGGAGAAGCTCGTCCGCCATCTTGCGCACTTCTTTTCGGACGCGCGATTTCGTCTTTGCGAAGCTCGCGCCGCCGAGGCGGTCGACCTTGGGCGCCGAGCTCTCACCGCCCGCGTACTTCTGAATCTGATTCAGGCGGTGAACGGGCAAGTAGAGCTTGTCGCCGCCGTTGTACTCGACGACGAGCAGGTCGACGGTGTGCGCGGGGGGGGCGGTTCCGCCGAGGACGATCGGCACGCCGATCGCGCCGGCGATCTCGCGATGCACGAGCCCCATGTACTTGCCGATGCCGTGCTCGACGTGAACGACGTAGTCGCCGATCGCGAGCGAGCGCAGATCTTCGAGGAACGGTCGCGCGACCTCGGAGCTCTTCTTCTCGCGGCGGCGGTGCGCGCGGGCGCCGAAGACCTCTTCCTCGGTGACGATCGCGAGCCCCTCGGCCGGAAGAACGACGCCGCGCGAGAGCGCGCCGACGACGATCAGCGCCGTGCCCGCGGGCGTGTCTGCGTCGCCCGCGAGCCACGCCGGATCGAACGCGGCGAGTCGCGCTTTGCACGTCACCCCTTGATGACGAAGGAGCGACGTGAGCCGCTCGGCCTGCGTGACCGCGCGCGCCGCGATGAAGACGCGGAGCCCGTGCAAATGCCAGTGCTCGATGCGTCGTGCGAGCGGCGCGAGCGTCGCGGCGCCCTTCACCGCCTCGCCTTGCGTCCGCTTCGACGAGCGCGCCGCCTTCACCGCGCGCGTGAGATCGTCTTGCCCTTGCGCCGCGACATCGAGCGCGCCGTCCGCCGATTCGTAGCGCGCGAGCCCTTCGCCTGCGTCGCCGACGATCGGCGTGCGATGCAGCGCGAGGACGCCGCGCTTCGCGAGGTCGTCCACGATTTCGTTTTCGTCGAGGTAGAACGTCGACACGAGAAAGTGCGGTTCGTTCGACTTGTGCGCGACGTCGCTCGCCGCGCGTTCGAGCTCGCCTTGCACCGCGCGCGTGATCGCGGGCGGATCTTCGAGAACGAAGATCGCGTCGTCGCCGGTGAACTTCGTGATCGGATCGAGCTCGTCGTAGTACGCGGGCAAGAAGCCCTCGGCGCCGAAGAACGCGCGACCGCTCGTGACGTCGTCGATGAGCGCGCGCGCGCGCGACGTCGGCATGTCGATCATGTCGGCGAGCTGCTGAAGTCGGCTGCGCGCTCGTGCGGCGGTCTCGCGATCGAGGATCGCCTCGCGCGCGGGCGGGAGCCACACTTCCTTCAGCCCCGGCGCGTCGTCGGCCTTCTTCGTCCGCTGCTCGATCGGATCGAACGGCTTGATCGACAAGACGAGATCGCCGTAGAGCTCGACGCGCACGGGCGTGTCGGTGTTTGGCGGCCACACGTCGAGGAGCGCGCCGCGCACCGCGAACGATCCCGGATCCTCGACGACCGGCACGCGTAGGTAGCCCGACTCGGAGAGGCGCTCGACGAGCGCGTCGCGATCCAGCTCGTCCTCCGCGATGATCCGATCCGCGCGTTTGCGCAGGACGGCGCGCGGCACGACCTTGCGTGCGAGCGCGGTCGCCGGGAGCACGAGGACGCTCCACGGACGACCGTGTGCGAGATGAAAGAGCGTCGCCATGCGGCTCATCGCCGCGCGCCGATCCGGGCTCACATCGGCGTACGGCGACGTCTCGCTCCCCGCGAGGACGAGCACGTCGCCTTCGCCCGTCTCTTCGTCGACCTCCGCGCCGCCGCGCAAGAGGAACGCGACGTCGTCCGCGATGCGTCGCGCGTCGTCGAGGTCCGCGGTCACGAGGACGATCGGCCGCGCCGTCTCGCGTGCGAGCGACGCCGCGATCGCCGCGCCCGCGGATCCGCGCACGCCCGCGACGTCGACGCGCCCTGCGCGCAGTGTCTTCACCTTCGCCGCGATGTCGCGCAGGCGCACCGCGACGATCCCTTCCGGCGGAAGCACCGCCGGCATCGGCTCGACGTCGATCGGCGCCTCGCCGTCGTCGCGCGCGCGCAGATCCTCGGCCGCGAGCCCAGTCTGCTCGGCGATGGAAGAGGAGAGGGGAGTGTCGCTCGGCATCGGGCCCGCGGTAAGTAGAGCGCGCCGCGGGTGGGCGCAAGCTCGGCGGCTTGCTTCGACGCGCGCGGGCCCGAGCTTTGCTCTTGCGATCGCCTGCATCGCGCATCGCACCCGCTTCCTTCCTTCCTTCAGGAGATCATGATGACCCGCGTTCACGCCTCCTATGGCATCGCCGTCCTACTCGCCGCCTGCATGGCCTGCGGCGGCACCGACACCACCGTCGTCGACAACCCGATCAGCGCGGCGCTCACCGACGACGCCGCGCCGCTCGAGAGCCCTTTCGATCCGTCGCTGACCTACGTAGGGCGGTATGGATCGACGCAGAACCATTCGACCGATCGCTTCCGATTCGACGTGGCCGCCTTTCGCGACGACGCCGAGCGCGCCGACGCCGAGACGCTGTTCGCGAGCCACGCCGCGCACCTCGGCGCGCATCCAGGCGGGATCCCGTCGGTGCAGACGATCGGCACGTACGCGAAGCAGCTCGACGATACGATCTACGCGGGGGTCGAGCACGCGGTCTTCGCGGGATTGGAGCCGTCGATCGCGCCGAAGCGCGCGCTGCTCGAGCAGTCGCTCGCGTGGCTCGCGGCGCATCGGAGCGCGGGCGCAGACGAGGCGATCGCACGGATCGCCGCGGCGATCGAGCTGGGTGGCGCGCACGCGGAGGCGCCGGCGGATCTCGCGGGCGCGATCGCAGGCGTGAAGTCCGGCTTTCTCGCCACCGCTTCGATCTCGAAGCCGTTCGGTTTCTACACCTGGAGCGACGAGCTTCGCGGCATCTGGCAACAGGATCGCCTCCTTCAACAGCCGCTCACGACTCCGGCCGCGTGCTCGTTCGCGCAAGCGATCGTCGCGGACGCGTCGCGCGCCGCGCGCTATAAGACGCTCGTCGATCTCTACGGCCGCCTCACGAACCCCGTCCGCGCGACGCTGGTCGATCTCCTGCCGATCGCATCCGACGCGTCGTGCACGCAGCACGGCGGAGAGCTCGCGTTCCTCAGCACGTCGCGGAGCGCCGAGGTCGGTCTCTACGAGACGCTCTACCCGAACGGCGTTCCCCCCGAGGCGAACCTCATGCAGGATCTCGTCGACGCGATCCGCAGCGGCAAGATCGACCTCGCGCCGAAGCCCGAGAGTGGCTGGTACCAGTACCAGGAGTACGCGCTCGAGACGCTGCTCGTGACCGACAAGGCGGAAGAGCGGTCGAAGATCGCGTTCATGGCTCGGTACAAGAAGCGTCTTCAAGAGGCCTTCGAGACGATGCTCACGCAGCATCGCGAGACGCACGCGAAGCAGAGCGACAGCGCCACCACCTCCGCCGCGTCAGAGCCGCTGACGCCCGACTTCCGCGTCGAGCCGCTCGCGACGGTGTACGTGCGCCACGCGCGGTCGTACGTCTTCCTCGAAGCGGCGCTCGACTCCGTCGACGGTCCGAGTCTCCTCGACAAAGGCACGGCGGTCGACTCGCACGGCGATGCCGGCGAGACGCTTCGCGCGCGCATTCGTCGCGTGCGCGATCTCTTCTACGGGCTCTACATCGTCTCGTCGCAGGACCTCGGCATGCACCCGAAGCTCGACGCGAAGGGCGATCCCGAGCCGAGCACGTGGAGCGCGCTCGCGTCCGCGGCCGGCTCGTGGCTCGGGTCGATCGCGCAGGATCCGATCGCGGGCGCCGACGTGCGCGTCATGATTCCGATCGCGCGGATCGACGACACGCATGCGCGCTATTGGGCAGTCATCGGGGTGCGGACGACGCTCGCGGGCTATTCGTTCATCCACGGCATGGACGTCGCGGCGCCCAAGCCGGACGAGCAATCGCGCGTGCCGCTGCCGACCGAGCAGTTCCTGGAAGTGACGTCGAGCCCGACGCCGCTCACGCGCGACGAGCTTCGCGCGATTTGCGATCAGTACAAGACGGCGGACGCGATCAAGGCGGCGATCGAGAAGCGCTGACGGGAATCTTCCGGGCGTCTTGGCGGTCTTCGTGTGGTACGCGAATGCCATGAGAACGTCGCTGCTCGCCTCGATGTCCGCCATCGCCGTCGCGGTCGTCGCGTGCGGCGAACGCTCGAGCGACACGCCCGGAGCGCGCGCCCCCGACACGATCGGCGAGACGCGCGCGCCGAGCGACGCCGCGATCGATGCGAGCTGCCGCGCGCTCTGCGCGCTTCATCCCGACTACGCCGGCTCGTCGCGTCCGGCGCCGGCGTTCTCGCTCAAGACGACCGAGGGCCGGGTCGTCACGATGGAGGAGCTGCGCGGCCGCGTCGTGCTCCTGAACGTGTGGTCGTCCGTCGCGGCGACCGTCGTCGCGTCCGAAATGCCCGAGCTCGCGAAGCTCGCGACGATGCTCCGCGAGCGCACCGACGTCGTCCTCGTCACGATCGCCGCCGAAGATTTCCCCGAGCACGCCGCGGCGCTCCTCCGCGCGACGCTCGGCGACGGACCGCGGTACATGGTCCTCGTCGATCAAGGCGCGAAGGTCGCCGGCGCGCTCGGCACGAAAAAATTCCCCGAGACGTGGCTCGTCGATCGCAGCGGCGTGCTCCGCGCGCGCTTCGACGGGCGGCGCGCGTGGGGCGACGCGAAGGTCATCGCGATGCTCGACGCGACACGCGACGGCGCGTTCTGCCCGGTCACGATCGACGGCGGCTACATCAGCGGCGCGGGCGACACTGCGTGCGAGAAGGCGGCGACGCGGTAGCGCGCGGCCCCTCGTCGTCGACGCGCGGTCAGCGGCAGCGCTGCTGGCGCATGTCATCGTTGTGGTTGCAGCTGAAGCCCGCCCACGCGCACGACGTGTACGTCGCGGTCACGCCGCACGCCGTGCTCGCGGCGAAGCCGTCGCCCGAACAGGTGAAGAAGCCGAGCTTGCAGTCGGCGCTGCCGCTCTCGAGGTTCTCCTGACCGTTGCAGTCGTAGTCGAACGTCCCGCACGCGTTGCGCGTCACGAAGAACGTCGTCTGGCCGGGATGGACGCGCGGGTCGCTGTCGCAGCAGTCGTCGCCAGAGCAGGTGGTGCCGGTCTGGCGATGACCGTCGTTGTCCAGATCGCACGGACCGCCGGCGTCGCCTGCGTCGGCAGGCGTCCATGCGTCGGGCGTCGCGACGTTCCCGTCGGTCGCGTCGATCGCGTTGGCGTCGGCGAGAAACGTCGCGGCGTCAGCGGTGCCCGTCGAGACCGCGTCGATCGCGGCGTCGCTCGACGCGCCGCCGTCGAGTGCGCCGTCATCGCGCGAACCGAGGCCCGCCGTCTCGAGCGCGCACGCGGGGAGCGACGCGGCGAACAGCGCGACGGCGATCGTGTGGCGTGAGTAGAGCGGCATGAACCCTCGCCCCCCCGAGGTGCGGTACGAAGGGCAACCTTGGGACGTAGGACGCGGTGCGTCAACCCTCGGCTCATCCCTTTCTCGTCTCCTTCACCGTCCGCGCGGACAAACGCAGGCCGGCGGGGACGAGGACGAGCGACGCGACCAGCCCGAGGACCACGCCGATCGTGCCGACCGCGCCGACGTCCGCGAGTCCGCGAAAACGACAGAAGAGAAGCGCGCCGAAGCCGCACGCGGTCGTGAGCGCCGTGGCGACGACGAGCGGTCCTTGCGTGCGCAGCGCGTCGCGGGTCGACGACGACGATGCGGCGAAGAGGAGGAACATCGATTCGTCGAGCGTGATGCCGACGAGCACCGGCACGACGAGCGCGTCGTACACGTGCCAACGAACATCGAGCACGCGCATCACGACGCCGAGCGCGGCGAGCTCGGCGACGACGACGCCGAGCGCGAGGATCGCGTCGCGTTTGCGGCGGAGCGTGGCACGAAGCGCGACCGCGGCGACGCCGAGCGCGACGAGCCCGACGAGCGGGAGATCGCGCGCGAGGCTCGAACGAAGCGCGCGTTCGAGGTGCGCGTAGCCGGTGACGATCGCGCGCGGGTCCGTCGCGCGGATCGTCTCGAGCGCGAGCGCGTCGCGTGAACGATCCCCGGTGGGACGCACGAACGTCGCGACGAGGGTGTCGCGGCCGTCGCGCGCGACGTGGCGCGCGGTGATCCACGCGAGCGCGTCGGACGTCGTGGCTCCCTCGTCCGGGGTCGTGTCGCGGGACGGGTGAGAGAGCGCGTCGAGCGCCGGGGCGCACGCCTCGACGTCGAACCCCACCTCCTTCAACGCGGCTTCGAGGCGCGGGCGAAGACTCGGGAGATCGAGAAGGTCACGCTCGGCGAACCGCACGTCGCGCGTCTTCGCCGACGGCTGGAACGTCGCGAGCGCGTCGAAGCCATCGATCACATGCTCGGCGACGAGCGGCTCGAGCGCCTCGGCGATCGCATCGGCGCGTTCGCGCGCGCGTTCGGCGTCCGCGTCGCCCGTGAGGACGATCCATTGTCCGGGGCGTCCGCCGAAGCGTTCGTAGATCGCGTCTTGGGTCGCGAGCGGCGCGAGCCCCGCGGGGCGGATCGCGACGAGAGCGTCGCTCACGCGCGGGCCGCCGCTGACGACGAGGCCGATCACGAGCGCGACGGCGACGACCGCGGCGACGGCCGCGCGCGCGCGCGTCGATGTGAGATCGGCGATCCATCCGGTCCATCGTGCGCTAGTTTCGGGCGGCGGCGCGCCGCGCTCGAGGCGTGCGCCGATCTCCGGCGTGACGACGAGGATGGCGATCGCCGTCAGCACTTCGCCCGCGCCGCAGAGAATGCCGAGCTGCTTCAGCGCCGTGAGATCGCTCAACGCGAGCGATGCGAACGCGAGCCCCGCGACGATCGCCGCCGTCATCGTCGGCCGCCACGTCTCGCGCCGCGCTTCGTGCGCTGCGTCCGACGGAGTGAGCCCGCGACGTCGCGCCGCCAGCAACGCCGCGTAGACGTGCACGCCGGTGTCGACTCCGACGCCGACGACCACCGCCGCGAACGCGATCGCGATCGCGCTGAGCCCGCCGGGCCAGAGCGCCGCGATCGCCGCCGTCCAGAGCGTCCCGAGCGCGAGCGGCGGAAGCACCGCGAGGAGCGCACGCTTTCGGCGAAACGCGATCAAGAACGCGAGCGACGAAAGCGCGAGCGACACCGCGCCGCTCACGCGCAAGTCGCGACGCAGCATCTGCTCGGTGGCCTGCGCGATTGCGTGACCTCCGGTGAGATCGAACGTCACACGGGCGTGCGCGCCACGCGCCGCGGTCATCGCCGCCTCTGCGTCCGCGACGAACGCCGCCGAGGCCGCGCCGTCGAGCGTCGAGCCGCGCACTTGCGCCACGACGAGCCGCGCGGTCCCGTCCTCCGTCGCGAACGATCCATCGGCGTCCGCGCGTAGCCCCGCGCCGAGCTCCGCGCGCCCCTCGAACGGAATCGCCGCGAGCCGCAGCGGATCGCGCTCGAGCCACGTCTGCGCCTCGGACGCGCCGGGCGCGAGCAGCATGGCGCGCGTATCGGCGAGCCGCGCGCGCATTCCCTCGGGCGTCAACGCGTCCGCGAGCCTCGCGCGCGCCGCCGGTCCCGCCCAGCTCCACGCGAGCGTCGGATCGATCTCCGGCATCGGCGGCGCGCGATCGACGACGCGCGTGACGCTCGACTTCGCGCGCAGCGCGTCCGCGAGCTCGCGCGCGGCGATCTCGACCTCGTCCGCCGAATCGCCGCGCACCAGGACGATCGCGAGATCGTTCGCGCCGAACGCGCGCGCGAACCGCGCGAGCGCCGCCGCCTCGCCGCGATCCGGAAAGAGCGGCGTGAGATCCGGCGACACGCGCAGCCGCACCGCCGCGAGCCACAACGACGCGAGCGTCGCGAGCACGACCAACGCAGCGACGACGCGCGCCCGCATCACGACGCCGGAAGGGCAGCGCCGCTGAGATCTTCCTTCACGACGCGCACGCGCACGCGCGTCACGCGGCGGCGGCTGAGCGCCGTCACCTCCGCCGTCGCCCCCTTCGACAGCTCCACTTTGTCGCCCGCGCGCGGGAGTCGCCCGAGCTGCTCGACGACGAATGCGCCGATGGGCTCGCCGAGATCCGGATCGCGAACCTTCACGCCGATCGCGCGGAGCTCGTCCATCGTCGCGCGTCCATCGACATCCCACGCCGCGGGATCGCCCTTCACCGCGATGACCTTTTGCGGCTCTTCGTCGAACTCGTCGCGGATCTCTCCGACGATCTCTTCGAGCAAGTCTTCCATTGTCACGATCCCGCTCGTCCCGCCGTACTCGTCGACGACGACCGCGATCGGCACGTGCTTCTGCTGCATGTCGCGGAGCACGTCGATGCCGCTCTGCGGTTCGGCCACGAAGAGGATGTCGCGACAGAGCGTGTTGAGCTCGGTGAGCTCCATCGCGTCTTGGCGAAGGAGAAAATCTTTTCCGTAGAGATAGCCGGCGACCTCGTCGAGGCTTCGCCCCTTCGTCAGGATGATGCGTGAATACTGGTGCGTGCGGACGTACTCGTACGCCACCTTGCCCGACGTCTTCAGCGGCAGCGACACGACGTCGACGCGCGGCACCATCGAGTGTCGCGCGGCGCGCGCCGAGAAGCGCATCACGCGCTCGACGAGCTCGCTCTTCGCCTTGCCTTGCGGCGACGCGACCGCGCTGGCGGCGAGGATCGCGATGATCTCTTCTTCGGAAAGCTTGCCCTCACCGACTGCATCCGCGCTGAGCCCCATCGCGCGCAAGATGACGCCCGACGCCTGCTCGAGCACCCAAAGCACCGGACGGAACGCGATGAACAGGACGCGCAGCGGGATCGCCGCGAGCAGCGCCGTCCCCTCGGAGCGTTGGATCGCGATGAGCTTCGGCACGAGCTCGCCGAAGAGCACGTGGCTGAACGTGAGCAACGTGAACGCGATCGTGTCGCCGACGATGTGCGCGACGTGCCCGAGCGGGTGCCCGGCGATCGACATGCCGATGTCGTCGACGATCTTCGCGATCGCCGGCTCGCCGACCCACCCGAGGCCGAGGCTCGCGAGCGTGACCCCGAGCTGCGTCACCGAAAGGTAACGATCGAGCCGCGAGATGATCGACTGCGCGACGATGGCCTTTTTCTCGCCGCGTCGCGCGCGCGAGTGCATTTGCGTCGCACGGACCTTGACCATCGCGAACTCGGCTGCGACGAAGAAGCCGTTGAGGACGATGCAGAGCGCCGCTACGAGAAGGCCGATCACCGAGCGACATTCGTATCACGACCGCTCAGGTAAGATGACTCGGTGACCGAGCACGACGTCCTCGTCTTCCTCCTGTCGCTCGCCGTGCTGCTCGCAGCCGCGCGCGGGCTCGGGGAGGCTGCGCGCGCGATCGGCTTGCCAATGGTCGTCGGAGAGATCGCGACCGGCATCCTCCTCGGCCCGACCGTCCTCGGCCGCACCTGGCCGCAAGCCTTCACGTTTCTGTTTCCAAGCACCGGCGGCGCGCGAGACATGATCGGCGGGTACACGACGATCGGCGTCGTGCTCCTCTTGGTCGTCGCAGGGCTCGACGTCGATCTGCGCGTCGTGCGACGGCGTGGCAAGAGCGCGATCTACACCAGCGTCCTCGGCATGGTGCTGCCGCTCGTCGGCGGCGTCGCGCTCGCGTTCGTCTTGCCCGACACCGACCTCGTCGATCCGTCGCGCCGCGGTCTCTTCGCCGCGTTCATCGGCGTCGCGTTCGCGATCTCCGCGCTCCCGGTCATCGCGAAGACGCTGCTCGATCTCGGTCTCTTCAAGACGGACATCGGGCTGATGGTGATGGCGTCGGCGATGATCGTCGATCTCGTCGGATGGCTCGCGTTCTCGGTGCTCGTCGGACCGATGCAAGGGGGCGTCGTCGACGTACGCCAGCTCGCGATCACGATCGCGTCGTCAGTAGCGTTCATCGCGATGTGCCTCCTCCTCGGTCGCCGCGCGATCGACCGCGTCCTCGCCCGCATCGAGGCGCAGCCGCACACCGCGCCGGGGCGCGTGCTCTCGGTCATCATCATCCTCGCGCTCTTCGCCGCCAGCGCGACGCAGGCGCTCGGCATCCACGCGATCCTCGGCGCGTTTGTCATCGGCGTCACCGTCGGCGCGTCGCCGCGACTCACCGGTCGCACGCGCGTCGTCATCGAAGACTTCGTGATGAACATCTTCGCGCCCGTGTTCTTCGCGTCGCTCGGCCTCCGCATCGACTTCGCGCACGCCTTCGATCTCCGACTCTGCGTGCTCGTCTTCGCCGTCGCATCGGTGACCAAGGTCGTCGGCTGCACGCTCGGCGCGCACTTCGGCGGCTTCAAGTGGCGCGAGGCGGCGGCGGTCGGCTTCGGGCTCAACGCGCGCGGCGCGATGGAGATCATCCTCGCGCTCCTCGCGCTCGAAGCCGGCGTCATCCGGACCGAGCTCTTCGTCGCGCTCGTAGTGATGGCGCTCGTGACGTCGCTCTTGAGCGGGCCGATCATGAAAGCGCTCCTCTACCGAGAAGAGGCGGAAGAAGAC
>JBBQXV010000182.1:0-19331 GCA_038209335.1 Polyangiales bacterium
CGGCATCCGTCGCGACCAATACGAGATCGGTCGCGACCAGTACGCTGTCGATGCGGTTCGATCCTGCATCGGTCGCGTTCAATGCCACCTCGAACGCGACGCGAAATCGCGCAACGGCGCCGATCCGATCCCGCATGCCTAGTCGAGAGATCCTCGTGGCTTTCTTCTTTCGACTAGGGACACCGGGATCGCTCGCTCAGGCCGCTGACGCGCCCTGCTCAGCGACGCGCTCACGCAGCCTCGCAGCCATCGCCGCTCAAAGAGTACGCGAGTCCGCCCACGAGGATTTGCGCAGAATGTCGTTTAGGTAAACTCGTTTCGAAGCGCCGCTCGTCGCGCCAGCCCTCTACGTCGTCCTTCTCTCCGTCGGCGCGACCGCGCTGGCTCAACGCGGCCGCGTTGCGCTGCGGCGAGATCCACCGGTCCATGGCGAGGCACGCACGATCCGAGGCCCGGGGGACAAGGTCGTGCGTGGCTCTCAGCGTTTGCGACGCCGCACGCAGACCGCGGCGGGGACGAGCACCAGTCCGAACACGAGCGAGCGGCCAGCCGAGAGCGTCGACGAGCCCGTGCTGCAACCGCCTCGTGGCGATGACGACGTTGGTGATGGCGACGTTGGTGATGGCGACGTTGGTGATGGCAATGACGACGTCGGTGATGGCGATTGCGGCGACGCTGGCGGACAGACGAAATCGACCTCGAGCGTCGCTGGCGGTGGGTCCGTCGTCGCGCCTGCCACGTGTGCGGTCACCGCGATCGTGTGGTGCCCTTGCCCAATGGTGGTCTGAGAAGCCTCGCAGAACGCGTAGACGCGGTTTGCCTGCGGGTACCCTCGATCCCACGCATCGTTGCCGGTCCCGCCGGACGAGGTCGTTCCGTACAGCGAAGTTGCCCATGGGGCGCCGTCGATGGTCGTCGTCCAGCGGAGGAGCGCAATGTACGGCTGCAACTCAGCAGATGGCTGAAAGGCAAGCTCGACACCGACCGCGGCTGCTTCGGACGTGCATCCCGAGCCTCCTTGAGCCCACGCCGAGGTCAGCTTCGACGCGATCGTGACGCTCGGCGCGGTCGAAGGGAGCGGAGCCGCCGCGGCTGCCGTGAAATGAATGACGGACGGAGCGCCAGCGTCCACGTCGCTCGGCACCAGAATCCGGTAGCTCTCCCCGGGAGCGAGCGGAGCGGACGGTTGAAGCAGGAACACCGACGGGTCTCCGCCGACGGTCAGCGGAACGTTGGCGTTGGTGGACGTCAGGATCGCAAACCCGAGCCCGGCGCCTCCGTCCCCTCTTGCGTACATGCAGTTGGACGTCTCGATTGGGAGCGCCGGCGCGTTGCTCGGCACCGTCGCGTTGCCGCTCGTTGCCAGCGCCGAGTAGACGCGGCATTCATGCGGGAGGCTGCACGCAGAGGCGGGCCGTTCCTTCCCTGTCGCGATCAGCGTGATTGCCACTGCGGTCATGCCCGCGAGACGCTTGTTCATGCTCGCATCGTAGCAACGAACGTACCGCGGAATGACGCGAGTTCGACTGCGCCGTTGTGCGCCGTCGCCTCGGTAACCGCCGTCAAGCGCGCCATCCGGATCAGAGCGCGTGCAGCAGATCGATCATGCGCAACGCGTCCGCATATCGCAAACGGAACGCGTACGACTACCCGTTCGGCACCCACTGGTACCCGAGCGACGCCGCGCGCTCGTACCACTCTCGTCCCCTCGACTCGTCGGCCGCGACACCGATCCCGCCGAGGTACCTGCGCGCGAGACGCGACGCCGCTTCGAACACGGTGGGTTCAACCGCCGCGGGCGAGAAGGTCGTAGTTGAGCGTCCTGCCCCGCGAGCTCAATCTCGATCGTTCCGGTGGAACGTCCGGCGACGAGGGTCATCGACTGCGCGATCCGCGTCGCTCGCGCGCCCATCTTCTCCGCGGGCGCGTCGAAGCCTTCGGCGAAGACTTCGTCGAGCGTGCGATCGTCGACTCGGCTAGAGCCGAACCGACGCAGCCCCGAGAACATCGCCACCCCGCCTTCGGTATCGTCGATCGGATGCGCGGCAAGAAAGCTCACTAGCTTCGCGCCTCCGCGCAGCGCCACCTGAGCGTCGTCCGAGAAGTGCGCGAGGTTCGACAAAGGGGCGCGCTCGCTGACGTCGATCCATCCGATCGGCGCGCGGAACACGAAGGGCTTCGACCAAAGGCGGCCCGTGACGGCCGCCCATCCGAGGTACGCGATCACGCCGAGCAAGATGACTTCGATGCCGACCATGATGCGTGGGTCGATCGCCCGTCCTTTGAGGAGCGAACCGTCCATCCAACTACCGACGTACTTCTCGCCGCGACGCCACGCGCGCAGGGCGCGCACCATCGAAATCGCTCCGTGTACGAATGCGAGCGTGATGAAGAGCGCGCCGAGGATCCTCGTGCCGGTCATTTCGGACCAAGCATAGTCGCGTTGATGCGAATGGATAGGCGCGGAGAGCACGTCGACGACGACGCGGTGCGCGTCGAGGCGGACGCTTGGGGCGGCGTGCGATCGCACGTCCGACTTGGATGATCCTCGGACCGCTCGCTCTCACGGCGTCTGTTCGCCGTCGAGCACGTGGCTGTTCATGGAGGAAGGGCTGAGCCCGCGCGCGTGATAAATTGCCGACGTGCCTCCGGAGACGGTCCCCGCGTTCCCAGAGCCGATCGTCCTGCCGCAGAACATCCGGAGCACGATCATCCTCAGCAGCATCGATTCGATCCGCGGCGCCGGCCACTACGACGCGTACATCGCCGCGCTGGCCGCCGACGCGCGCGACACGATCCTCTCGTCGGTCGTCGGTATGTGGCTGCCCATCGACATCGGGCACGCCCACTACCGCGCGTGCGACGCTCTCGGGCTCTCGACCGAGACCGAGGTTCAGCTCGGGCGTGGCACCTTCGGCCGAACCAAAGGGCTGCTGCTCGGAACGGCGGTGAAGCTCGCGACCGGCGCCGGCGTCACGCCATGGACCGTGTTCCCGTTCTTTCAGCGATTTTGGTTTCGCGCGTACGACGGCGGCGCGCTCCGCGTGCTGCGTCTCGGGCCAAAAGAGGCCGCTGTGGAGCTCATCGCGTTTCCGCTGGCGACGAGCAAGTACTACCGGCACGCGGTGCGCGGCTTGCTCGTCGGGGTCGTCGAGCTCTTCTGCAGCAAGGCGTATGCGAAGGAGCGCCCGGTGAGCGAACCGGCGATGGCGATCACGTATCGGGTGCAATGGGTGTGACGGTGACGAGTGAGGATCACGTCGTCACGTCGGTCGATCAGGCCGGCTGCCGGCGGCGTGGAGTTGTGAGTCCGGACGCCTCATCCCTGCTCCCGCTCCGCGCACTCCTCGAGCGCGCGCGCGAGCTCGTCGTCTTCGGAGCTGGCTGCCGCCTCCAGCGCGACGCGTATGCGCGGCGACTCGCTCGTAGCGGCGGCCTTGCGAAGGCGTGCGCGTCCTTCCGTGTCGATGCTCACACCGAGCGCCGTGGCCGCCGCCGCGCGCATCGACGCGGAGAGCGCGGGATCCTCCGCGATGCGCCAGAGGGTCTCGTCCGGAACGGGCCCGGTGCGGTAGTCGCTCGGCCTCGTCAGCGCGCGCAGCGCCGCCATCCATTCGCCGACCGTCCGACGGCCGCGCGCAAGGCGCACCGAGACGTCGCCGATCCTCGTGCGGCGGCGGAACGCTTCGAGCCCTTCGCGAATGCGCTCCGAGAGCGCACCTCGTTCGACGTGCGACGTGAGCCGAAGGGGCGCGCCTTCGATGCGATGGAGCACGACGTCCAAGCCTTCGAGCGTCACCCGCTCGATCTCGCCGTACGGGTAGAATTCGCCGGGCCTCGCGAGGACACCGTCTGCCGTCACGAGCACACGCGCGCGCCACCGACGTTTTCCGACATGGCAACGGCCGACGGACTCGAACGTCGCGTGGAGCACGTCGAGCTTCAACGCGCGGAGCAGCTCCTCGCCGCGCGCCGCCGTCTCCACCGCGATCGTCGCGATCGGCACGTGCGCGCGACCGACGAGCTTCACGACGTGACGCCCGCTGCGGCGAGGCTCGACGAATCCGTCGTGCATCGCCGCGCGTGGCAAGATCTCCTTGCCATCCATCCGCACACCACGCGCGTCCGCGACGATCACGCCCGCGAGCTTCTCGCTCACTTCACCCTGCGCCAGGAGGGCGACCGTGACGCCGAGGACGATCAGCAGAATCCCCGCGTCCGCGCCGAGCCCTTTCATCAGGACACCGGCGAGCGCGAGCGCGATCGCGAGCGTGAGCGCTGCCCAACCCTTGACGCTGTGTCGCACGAGCGTGACGGCACCGCGAAACGAGTCGTCGCTCGGCGCGTCGTCCGATGCGGGCGCGCTCTCCGGAGAATCGTTCGACTGCGGATCGCCCTCGTCCATGCGCCCCATGGGAAGTACCACGAACGCCGCTGCGCTCGGCTACGGGCGCGTTGCCACCGGCGCCGTGCGACGTCTCGGCCCGGGCACGCGGATGTCGTCCTCGCTCCCGAACGCGCGATCCGGACCGGCGCTCGACGCGATGACCTCCTCGGGGAGGCACTCGATGCGGTACGCGGTTCCCCACGGATCGTCGGTCGTGGTCGTCGAGTCGATCTCGTGCGCCGCTCGAAGGCTGGTCGGAGTCGGGCAATCGGCATCGTCGGCGTGATCGATGAAATGCCTCTGCGCGACCTCGCGGAGTCGATGGCAGGCCATCGCCGCCGTATCGAGTCGGCTCTTCGCGAGTTGGTGAGAGACGGCGACGCCGATGGCGCCCATGAGAATGCTCAGGATCGAGATCGTGATCAGGAGCTCGACGAGCGTGAGGCCGCGCGGCCCCGCGCCGACCGTGACCCGCTCAGATCGCCGCCGGTCGGAGCTCTTCGGGGAGCGCCTCCCACGAGTCCGGAGGCACGCGGATGACGACGTAGATCGCGTGAGGCACCGAGTACTGCGTCTGCGTCCATTGCGTCAGCAGCGTGTAGTGCGTCCCGCCGAGCTTCGCCGCTTCGAGCGACGCACGCTCGCGGAGTCCGCCCCAGCCCGAGAAGATGGACGAATCGACCTGCATCTCGCCGAGGATCACCGCGCCGGGGGCCTGCTTCACGGTTTCGATGTCACCGGAGTAGATGCGCATCGCGGCGCTCGTGACCGCGGGGCGAAAGTTCTCGCCACGACTTCCATGAAACGACCACGACGTCCCGCACCCACAGACGGACGTCGCGATCACCAGCGTGAACAACGCGAAGGCAGTGCGCATGGTCCGCGTTGTTTCACGCGACGTGCCAACGCTCCGCAGCGCCTACTTCGCATCGGCGCAGCAGCGAAATCCAATCTGGTACCCGAGGTGCCATTGGTTGTGATCCGTCGTAATCGGCCGACACCGATTCCGCACCGGTCCCCAATAGCCACCTTTCAATCCGCTCTTGTACGGCTTGTCTTTCTCTTTGCCCGCTTCGTTCAGCACCCACTCGTCGACGTTGCCCGTCATGTCGTGCACGCCGAACGGACTGACGCATGCCTCGCGCGTGCCGGACGGATCACGTTGATCGACGCGCGCGATCTCTTGCGCGCGCCGCTTGGGATCTCCGAAGGCGTCGTTGTCCGGCATGATGTAGTTGCGGTCGATGTTGCACGCCTCGGAGTTGCGCGCGTAGCCGTACGGGTAGGGGAGGCGCTCTTGGCCTTCGCAAGCGAGCGTCCACTCTTTGTCTTCACAGAGGCGCTTTCCTGAAAGGTCACATTTGCCCTTCGCTTCGTCCCACGTGACGGCGACATCAGGCTTCACGCCGTAGCGGTTCGGCCACTCGTAGCGATCGACGCAGAAGTGTTTGTGCAGCGTCTTGCCGAAGCATCGGCCGGTCGGCTTGAACTCGGCGCAGCGATCGCGCGCCCGCTCTTTCTCGTCGGTGTACTGCGCGCAGTACTGCTCGACCGCGGGGCAGTAGTCGCCGTCCACCTCGATCATGTCACTCGGGCAACCGCTCTGCTCCGCTATCGCCGGCGTCGCCGATCGCTTCGCGGCGAGATCGCCGAACAGGACGAGAGCGATCGCGAAAGCGAGCGCGAGCTTCATTTATTTGCCGCAGCCGAGCGCCGCCTGCCGCTTCTTGGCCTGCTCCGTCGTGACCGAGCGCGGCTTCGCGGCTTTCCAGCGATCGACGACGCGACGGTACGCAGCGCACGCGCCCGGTTTGTCGCCCTTCGCCTCGAGCGCCATCCCCAAGTGAAGGTTCGCGCGCGTGTGCGTGACGGGTTGGTAGAGCGCGATGCATGACGACGTCGCCTTCGTCAGCGACGCGATCGCGTCGTCGGTCTTCCCGGCCAAGAGCTGCGTCTTGCCGACGAAACCCGGCGCGATGCTCGTCGGGGTGAACGGCGGCAGCGGCGCGTACTTCGTCAGCGCCTTGAGCGCGACGTCCGCTTCTGCGGGCGACTCGGCGGGGAGCGCGTAGCCGTAGATCCAGAGATAGTGCACGTAGGCGCCGCCCGTCTTTGCCTCCCACGTGCGAAGCCACTCGGCGCGCTTCGCTTCGAAATCGATCGGCGAGAGCCCGCCGGTATGAAGCAACGTCGCGAGCATCAGCGGCAGCGGATCTTCCCAGATCGCGCGATCGTCGACGCGATGCGGAGTGCTCCACGCGTCTTTGCGTTTGATGAACGCGTCGGCGATCTTCTTTGCCTCGGCGTCCTGCCCGGTCTCGACGTAAATCTGCACGAGCAGTTGGTGCGTCTCGGCGTGCGCGAGCGCGCCCGGCTCGCCCGCGAGCGCTTGCTCCAACTCACGCGCGCGTCGCTCCGCGCTCGTGAAGTCTCCGGTCGCGAGATCGATCCGCACCCGGTCGAGGAGCTCCTGCTTCGAGCGCCGCGCCGGCACGACGCGGACCCACTTTTGTTCGAGCGCGGTCGTCACGGTCTCGAGCGGTTTGTCCTGCGCGTAGAGCGCCTTCGCGAGCCACTGGTACGCGTAATAGTCCTCCGGGTCCTTGCCGATCCATCGACGCACGAGCGCCTCTTCGTCGGCGCATCGCCCCTCTTGCTCGTCGAGCTGCGCGCGGTACCACATGCACTCGGTCGCCGAGCCGCTCGCTTCGAGGCAGCGATCGAGCGACGCGCGCGCGTCGGCGAAGAGACCGAGGTACGCCTGGCATCCTCCCTTCGCGCCGTACGCTTGCGCGAAGCCGGGATCGATCGCGATCGCGCGATCGAACGCGGCGACCGCTTCGGCGAGGCGACCGCGATCGTACCGAACCGAGCCGAGGTAATACGCGAGCTCCGCGTCTTGCCCGTAGCGCTGCGTCGCCGCGTCCAGGCGCTTCTCGCACTCCGCGGGATCCGACGGCTCGCGCTGGAAGTACGGCTCGAGCGCGTCGAGCAACACTTGATCACGCTCGCTCAACGTCGATCGAAACTGCACGGCCTTCTTGAAGCTGCGGCGCACCTCGGCTTCGTCCGAGCTGACGAGCGAGTCCATGAACGCGAGGCGGAGATGTGCCGCCGCGAACCCGGGATCGAGCGACACGGCGCGCGCGAGGCTGTCGCGTGCGCTCTGGAAGATGCCGTCGCGAAACGACTGCGTGAACGCTTGGAACGCGGCGCGCGCTTCGGCGTTCGCGCTGTTCGGCGGCGGGAGCGCGACGAGCGAGGTCGGGCCGGACGACGCGCTCGACGACGCCGCCGCGGAGCCCGCGGCCGGGACCGGCGCGACGTCGTGCGGATGACGCGTGAGCTGCTCGATCGCGAACGCGCCCGCGACGAGGCCCGCGATCACGAGCGCGCCGAGCACCAGGCCCCGCTTCGGCTTCGGTCGCGCGACGGTCGTGACGGACGCGGACGAGATCGTCCCGTGCGACATAGACGTCGACGCCGGCAACGCGAGCGCCGACGGCGACGACGTCGACGATGGCATCGGCGGCGCCGGCTCGGTGCGCGTCGTCGCCATCGATTCGATCCCGGTCAAGCTGCGGCGGTTCGCCGTCACGAACGCTTCGAGCGCCGACACGACGTACTCCATCGACGCGAACCGATCCGCAGGCGATTTCGCGAGCGTCTTCATGATCGTCGCCTCGACGAGCGACGGCATGTCCGGCACGAGCGTCGTCGGCGGCTCGGGCGACTCGGACAAGATCGCGAGGAAGAGCGACAGCCCGCTCGTCTCTTCCGACCACGGAAGCTTCCCGGTCAGGAGCTCGTACGCGACGACGCCCCACGCGAACTGATCCGCGCGCCCGTCGACCGCCTCGCCGCGCACCTGCTCCGGCGACAAGTAGCGCGGCGTGCCGACGACCTGCCCGCTCACCGACTGCGTCATCATGTTGCTCGTCTCGCCCGACGACGTGACGTCGAGCGCCGTCCGCTTCGCGATCCCGAAGTCGAGGACCTTCACCATGCCGTCGTCGCGGACCATGATGTTCTCGGGCTTGATGTCGCGGTGCACGAGGCCGCGCGTATGCGCTGCGGCGAGCGCGCGCGCCGTGTCGATGAGCCAACGGAGCTTGGTTTCGCGCGCCACCGAGTCGTCGCCGATGTAGGGGCGGAGCGTCTTGCCCGAGACGAGCTCCATCGCGATGTACAGCGTCCCGTCGACCTCCGCGACGTCGAAGACCGAGACCGCGTTCGGGTGATCGAGCGCCGCCGCCGAGCGTGCCTCGCGCATCAGCTGCGACGCCGCGCGGGTCGACGCGTTCGGATCGCTCGCGGCGTCGAGGCGCAGCACCTTGAGCGCGACGTTGCGATGGAGGCGCGTGTCGCGGGCGCGGTAGACCCGCCCCATGCCCCCTTCGCCTATGACCGCATCGATGGTGTAGCGGTCGAAGGTGTCGCCGGGATTGAGCTGCATCGCCGTGTCGACCAGAATACATGGCGCGTCGACATAGCGTCACCGTTGCTTTTTTTCGTGGTGGCACTACCAAGGTCACATGACCGAGCGACTCATCACCCGACGCGACATCCTCCGCAAAAGCCTCACTCTCGGAACGCTCGCTGCGATCGCTTCCGGCGCCGCGGCGATCGGCATCGGCTGCAGCAAAGAGCCGAAAGAGTTCAAGTGCGACGACACGACCGGTCTCCCGCCGGCCGACATCGAGACGCGCAAAACGCTCGCGTACGTCGACCGCACCGGCGATCCGAACAAGATGTGCCAGAACTGCACGCAGTGGGTGGCCGGGCCGAACGCGACCTCATGCGGCACGTGCAAGGTG
This sequence comes from Polyangiales bacterium, assembly GCA_038209335.1. GTDB lineage: Bacteria > Myxococcota_A > Polyangia > Polyangiales > Polyangiaceae > JBBQXV01. The sequence goes on from JBBQXV010000182.1 coordinate 9,205, forward strand.
CTGAAGGGGAGCGTTCACCCGCTCGGAAACTGCAAGTCGTGGGCGGCGAAGCCGGCCTGACGTTCCGCTAGGGGCAAACGCACGCGCGCGCGCCGCCGCCGCGGATGCGTTGCCGACGTGCGTGCGCGAGCTCGTCGGCCACGCGCACGAGCGTTTCGACGTCGCTTCGTGAAGTCGGCGACGTCGCGGGCGGGGCGGCCGACGGAGCGACACGCGGCGGTGCTGCGACCGAACGCGGAGGTTGCGGCGCGCCCGCCGCGTGGCTCGGCGCGGCCGTCGACGTGGCGGTGGTGGGAGACGGCTTCCGCGCGCAGTCGCACTCGCGCACGCGCATCGACAGAGACGCGAGACTCGGCGGCGTGGGCTCGTGCGGCGGTCCCAGCGGCGCGGCGTAGAATCGCGACGTCGTCTGCGCGTCGCTCGCGGTAGACCAGAGGTTGGGCGATGAGGCGCCGCCGCTCGCGACGACCGCCGAGGCGAAGAGCGTCGCGATCCGCGCATCGACGTCGCTCGTCGCGTCGCGTCGCGTCGTCACGGACGCGGTGGCGCGCGCGGCGACGTGCGCGGGCCCGACGGCACCGGGCGACGCGGTCGCGCTCTGTGCGGACGAGCGCACATCGGCGATGTCGCGCGGAGGATCGCGCGCGAGGTACGGATGATCGTCGTGCGCGCCGGACGCTCGCAGCAACTGTCGCATCCACACGATGCGCGCGTCGTCGTCGTCGCGCTCGGACGCGGCGTCGCGCGGCGCCGTCGCGAGGACGATCAGCGCGATGAGATGGACGAGCACGCCGCCGCCGACGCTCCTCCCGAGTACGTCGTCGCGTGCAGCTCGACCGCCCATGCCGGTACAGACAGCGCCGCCCGCGCGCGGTTCCCAGTTCGCGAGCTCACTCCGCTGCGGGAGGATCGTTCACGGGACGCGCGACGCCGTTCTCGTCGATGTGAATGTGCGACGGCACCGGCGGCCCCGTGCGCCCCGCGTTGGCGTCCGCGATGAGCTTCTTCATGCGCGCGATCTTGTCGGTCTTCTCGGGCGAATTCCACTCGTCGCTCGAGAAGTCGGCGCGCCGGTACGCGCGCGTCGTGTACGTCGACGGGTACGTGAACGGAATGTTGTGCTCCTCGCCGTCCATGAAGACTCGCTCGCCGCGAATGTCGCGCACGAGGTACGGGCCGTCGATCCCCTTCTCTCCGAACATGCGCCCGAAGAAGATCACGTCGACCTTCGCGCGGCCCGTGCCGAGCGTCTGGTTCGCGGTGGCGAAGCCGATCGCGACCGAACCGTCGTGACTCATCACGTTCGCCTCGAAGCCGTAGACGCCCTTCTCCGCGACGTCGACGTCGAGCGTCAGGGCGAGGTTGCCCCCGCGGATCGAGTCCGAGATGCCGACGATCTCCAGCACCTTGCGCGGCGCGTACGTGAACTCGCGCATGAACGAACGTCGTATCCCGTCGCAGCAGCTCACGACCGCCATCAGGTGAACCTGCAGCGCCTGCGCGAGATCCGGCTCCTTCGACGGCACGAGGCGGTTCGAGTAACGCAGATCGCCCGCGACCGCGTCGCCGTCTTGTCCGTCGTCGTGGTACGCGAGCTTGACCGTGCGTCCCGGCTTCGGTCCGGTCGTCGCCATCACGTAAGCGTCCTCGACGACGATCGGCATGCGCTGATTCGGATCGCCGTTCTTCCACACCTCGATCCACGACGTGATCGCCTCGCCATATGCGACGTGCGCGCGATCCGCGTCGAAGTGATACGTCGTCTCCTGCCCAGGCCTTTCGTCCATCGGCAAGTCGACGGTCGCCGGCTTGTTCCACGTGAGCAGGTACTCCGTCCCCGGATCGAACGCGCGCGACCACGGCGGGTAGATCGCGGCGCGCTGGTACGCGATCAGATTCTGCGTGAGCCGCTCGGCGCTCGGGCCGCTGAGGCGGATCGGCGGCGGCCGCGCGACGGACCCGGACGGCGCGGCGGCGAGCGGATCGATCTCGTCGAGCGCGAGCGCCATCGTGATGCCCGTCGACGCCGTCGCGAGGTTCTTCGTGGCCGGCGGTTGGGACGACGACAGGAAGAGCGCGGCGGCCCCAAGCAACGCGACCGCGCCGAGCACGAGGAGAGGCGCGCGACGCCGCGAACGCGGGTTCCGCATGGTCGAACGACGCTACCCTAGGGGGCGTTGAGCGTCGAACAGTTCGCCGCTGCGTAGTCGCTACAGCAGTCGCCGTACCCCGCGCACGCGCTGTCGCAATAGCAGCCGTTCGAAGCGCCGCCGCAGTGTCCGTAGCAGGTCGCGCCGGACGTGGTGTGCGCGGTGGTGTTCGACGAAGTCGACGCGACGGACGTCGCGACGGACGTGCCCGACGGGGTCAACGAGAAGTTCTGCGTCGTCGACGTGAACGTCGCGTCGCAGGCCGTTCCGGTGCAGCCCGTCTGCCCCGTCGTGTCGCCCCAGCTCCGCTTGTAGTCGAGCCCGGTGCCCGTGATGTCCGCGCCGAGCATCGCGGTGCCGAGCCCCGGCTCGCCGAAGTGATCGCGAGCAGCGCCCGTGCACGGCGTTTGGTTGTTGCCGCTCGAGTCGTTGTACGGCCCGCTGTCGTAGATTCGCCAGCTGTACTTCGCTGCGTTGCAACCGTTGGTGATCGCGCCGGCCGTCGACGCGCCCGAGTACGAGTCCATGCCGACGACGCCGTCCGCGGTCCCGCCGCCGAGGTAGCTGTTGCCGCAGATCTTGAAGAAGAGGAGGCTCTTGCAGATGTCCTTGTAGCCGCCGAACTGCCAGAAGTTCGCGCCGAAGCCGTTCTGCACGCTGCTCCAGGTGTTGCGCGCCGCGCCGGTCGTCAGGTCGAAGTCGATCTTCTCCTGCTGCCCGATGATCTTCGCGAGGTACTTCGTCAGGCCCGTCGTCGAGAGCTCCGCGAGCTTCGTTCCGCCCGCGGCCGAGCCCGAGCCCTCTGCGAAGAGCAGACCCGAGAGGGTGTTGCCGCCCGCGCGAAGATCCTTCACCGCCTTCAGCATCCGCAAGCATCCTGCGGAGTAGCAATGAATCACGCAGCTGTTGCCGGTGCCTGTCCCGCAATAGGTGCTGATGGCGTTCTTGACGGTGGTGTTCGTCTCGGGACCGTCGAGCTTCGCGTTGCCGTTGAAGGCGAGCGTCACGGACGTCCAACCCGCCGCCGTGACCGTCTCGCCGTTCCAGGAAGCCCACCCGCGCCCCTGTAGGAAGACGACGTAGTTGCCGGCGAAGGCGGGAGCGGAGACGAACATCCCAGCGACGATGGCTGCAGCCGCGAACACGCTCTTCCGCATGACGATCCCCCTGGTTAGAAGTACGGAGGACATAGCGAGTCTCGTTCCATGCGAAAATTGCAGCCTTTCGCGATGGATTGCTCGGCGGTCTTTAGAATCTGAACGCGACTCGGTTCAGATCTCTAAAACTGGTTCGAGGAATGAACTTCGTTCCCTACGCGTTCGCGCGATTCGGCTTCGCGCGCCACAGCGTCGCGACGAGGAGCGCGCCCACGATCGCCGCGGCCGCCCAGATGCGAATCGCGCCTTGCCAGTTCTGCGCCTTCACCATCGATCCCGTGACGACATCACCCGCGAACGCGCCCATCGATCCCGCGAAGTCGACGAACCCCGCGGCCGCTGCAGCGGCGCCTCCGCGCGCGAAGTCTTGCGCGGCCGTGCCGACGAGGAGGATCTGCGCTCCATAGAGGAAGAAGCCGAGGAGACCGAGGCAGACGACGGTGGGGAGCGATCCGTACGGAATGACGAAGTCGTACGCGAGCGTGAGCACGCCGACCAACCCGAGCATGATCGCGATGACGGGTGCGCGCCGCGATTGAAAGTAGCGATCGGTGAGCCACCCCGAGACGAGCGCACCGGCGGCGCCGGCGAGCGGGAAGACGGCGACCTTGAACGCGGCGGTCCCCACGCTCGTGTCGTGCACCTCCTTCAAGTGCGTCGGTGCCCAATCGAGGAAGCCGAAGCGAACGAGATCGAGGCCGAAAAGACCGAGGGCGAGGATCCAGAGTCGTCCGTTACCGAGCGTGAGCGCGAGCGTGGAGAGCGCGGAGCGACGCGTCGTCGGCGCGCTCGACGTCGACGTGGGGATCGCGAGCGGCGGCGGAGGCCGTAGACGGATCGCCGTGTGGATCATCGAGAGCGTGAGCGCGGCGGCGGGGATGAGGAAGACGATCTGCCAGTAGCCGTTCGAGATGGCCGCGAGCCATCCGCACGCCGACAACGCGACGGCCGATCCGATCTGGTAGCTCGTCCCGAGGATCCCCATCGTTCGCCCGCGCTGCTCGGGGGTGAACGTGCGCGCCATGATCATCACGATCGGCGGCCAACCTCCCGCTTGCGCGATGCCGTTGAAGAGCCAGAAGACGATCAACAGCGCCGCCATCGGGCCGATCGATCGGCCGATGATGCTCGTGAGGCCGCGCGAGAGCGACGGCAACGCGGCAGCGACGGGACCGGTCGCGGCGATCTGCGGCGCGGCGGCGAAGAGGAGGCACGCGGCGATCGATCCGATCATGCCGCCGATGAGAATTCGCTTCGGCCCGAACCGCTCGGCGAGCTGCCCGTTCACGAACTGCCCGAGCGCGTACCCGAGCTTGAGCGCGCCGAGGATGAACCCCATCTCGAGCGCGTTGACGCCGACGCCGCTCTCGATGACGCCGCGCGCGGGACCGACGTTGACGCGACAGAAATAGAACGTGCCGTACGTCGCCCAGACGATGCTGAGCGTGCGCCACTGCTCGCGCGTCAGCGTCATCGGCGAAAGCTGTAGGCGCGCTCGACCTTGCAGATTCGCATCTCGAAACCGGCGTACCACTCCTCGCGACCGCGACGCTGCGCGACCAAGTGATCGACGTTCGCCTTCCATTCGCGGATCGCGTCGAGGCTCGCCCAGTACGAGACCGTGATGCCGAGCCGGTCGGCGCCGCGCGTGGTCTCGATGCCGAGGTAGCCCTTCTGCTTCGTCGCGAGCTCGCTCATCGCGTTCGCCATCGCGGCGTATCCGTCGTCGTCGTCGGGCGTGCGCACCGACGTGAAGACGACGGCGTAGTAAGGCGGCTCGGGCGTCGACGCGAGCCCCGCGGCGTGGCTGCTCATGCACGCGAGTCTACGATTTGCAGCTCGGCGTGTACCGGTTTCCGTCCGGACGCGTCATTGCTTGCGCAGGGGAGGAGCGCTCGGACGACCGCGTAGACAACGAGGTGAAGCTCGCTCTTCCCATCGTCGATCGTCTTCCTCGGTTCTTGGCGACGAGCTTCGCGCTCGGTGCGATCGCGGCCACGTTCGGCGCCGGTTGCTCCGCGCGGTCGGGCGAATCGATCGGCGGACAGGCGCTCGGGCTCGGCGAGGACGGCGGCGCGTCGGTCTGCCAAGTCGGCGCGGAGTGCGCGCCGGGCGCGCCGTGCCCCGATCTCACGATCGACGGCGCTCGGCTCCAATCGAGCGCGTTCGTCTCCGAGCGCGATTTCTCTGCGAGCGACTGCGCGATCTTCGAAGGGTGCGTCGTCGCGCCCGGCCATCGCAAGCTGCTCCGCTTCGACACCGCGACGCCGAACATCGGCACCGCCGATCTCGTCCTCGGTCCTCCGAGCACCGCGAACGCGTGCTTCGAGTACTCGTCGTGCCACAACCACTACCACTTCACGAACTACGCGAAGTACGTGCTCTACGCCGCCGACGGGACGACCGTCGTCGCGACGGGGCACAAGCAGGCGTTCTGTCTCGAGGACATGAACGCCGTCGCGGGCGTCGATGCGCCCGTTCCGTCGACGTTCTTCAACTGCTCGAACCAAGGTCTGCACCGCGGCTACCAAGACGTGTACGGCAGCTACCTCGACTGCCAATGGGTCGACGTCACTGACGTTCCGCCCGGGAGCTACACGCTGTCGGTGACGGTGAACTTCGCGCACGTCATCTCCGAGCTCGACTACGCGAACAACGAAGTTCGCGTGCCGGTGACGATCGCGGGGCCGCCGGACGCCGCGGTCGTCGACGGCGGAGACACCGACGCGGGCGGCGACGCCGGGACGACCGATGCGTGCATGGCGTTCGGAAGCTGCGGCGGGTGCACCGCGCAAGCGGCGTGCGGATGGTGCAACGATGGACAGATCGGTTGCCACACCGGCACCGGCCAAGGACCGAACGGCGGCGCGTGCGTGCAGGCGAACTGGTCGTGGGTGTCGACGCAGTGCCAAGCGCCGCCGACGCCCGACGCAGGGACGGAGGCTGGGCACGAAGCGGGGAGCGACGCCGCGAGCGAAGCCGCGCCGCCCGTCGACGAGTGCGCGCCGCTCGCCGCATGCGGAGGCTGCACTGCGTCCGCGCGCTGCGGATGGTGCCGAGACACGCAGCACTGCTACATCGGTACGGGCACCGGTCCGAACGGTGCACAATGCACGCAATCGAATTGGGCGTGGATCTCGAACCAGTGCGTCGCGCCTCCGCCGCCTCCGGACGCCGGAACCAGCGACGCGGCGCCGCCGGCAGACGCGTGCAACGCGTTCACCGATTGCCATTCGTGCACTCTGCAACCCGTCTGCGGCTTCTGCGGCGACGGCGCGTGTCGGACGGGAACCGGCTCGGGCCCGAACGGCGGCGCGTGCGCACAAGCTCCATGGACGTGGATCTCGAGCGCGTGCCACTGACCGCGAGTCACGATCGCAGCGTGACCTTCATCGCGATCCCCCCCTTCGGACGAAGCGTCGCGGTCGGCTCGGGCTCGGCGCCGCGCGGATCGACGAGATCGAAATCGGCGTGACGGAGCAACGTCGCGAGGACGAGCGGCCCTTCCATCAGCGCGAAGTGGTTGCCGATGCAGGTGCGCGGGCCGGCGCTGAACGGGATGAACGCGGTCTTCGGGCGCTTCGCCTCGCGCTCGGGCAGAAAGCGATCCGGATCGAAGCGTTCGGGATCGGGCCAGTACTCCGCGCGTCGATGGAGCGCGAACGGGCTCACGAGGACGACTGTCCCTTTCGGGACGCGGTACTCGCCGAGATCCGTGTCGGTGATCGACACGCGGCCGAAGAGGTACACCGCCGGATAGAGTCGCAATGACTCCTTGAAGACGCGGAGCGCGAGCGGCAGCTTCGGGAGATCGTCGAACGTCGGCGTTCGCCCGACGGCGAGCGCTTCGTCGCGGAGTCGCTCGTAGACGTCGCGGTGCTGACACGCGAGCATGAGCGCCCACGCCAGCGCGTTCGCGGTCGTCTCGTGTCCGGCGACGAAGAGCGTGAGGACCTCGTCGCGGACTTGCTTGTCGCTCATCGCGGCGCCGTCCTCGTCGTCACGCGCGCGCAAAAGGAGCGTGAGGAGATCGTGACCGTCGTCCGAGCTCGCGCGCCGCTCGGCGATCATCCGCGCGACGCGCGCGTCGAGCACCGCGAGCGCCGAACGGAGCGCGCGTGTGCGCTCGCCCGGCCAGAGGATCGGGACGATCAACTTCTCGGCCAGTCGTTCGGTCGCGTCGTGCATGCGATCGGGGACGTGGTCGGCGATGCGATGAAGCGCGATCGAGGCGCGCGTTTGGGCGACGAGCGTCGCGCTTGCCGCTTGCGATCCGGCCCAATCGAGCGCGGTCGTCAGCGCGGCGCCGAGATCATCGGCTTCGGTGAACGTGTCGGCGTCGAAGAGCGTCTTGCCGGCGATCGCCATCGTGATCCGCGTCGTCTCGCGCGCCACGTCGACGATCTCGCCGTCCTTCCACGTCTTCGCGGCGCGCTCCGCGGACGCCGTCATGTCGTCGGCGAAGCGCGCGATCGTCGCTTGCTGGAACATCGGCGCCATCAGCTTGCGCTGCTTCTTCCAGAGATCGCCTTCGCTCGTGAAGAGACCGACGCCGGCGAGCGGATGGAGCGCGGCGCGGAGAACCGGCGACTTCTGGAAATCCTTGGCGTGGCTGACGAGCACGTGATGAACGAGCTCCGGCGTGTTCGCGAGCACGACGGCGCCGAAGAAGAACGTGAACCGTCCGATGTCGCCGATGTCCTCGTTGAAGCGGAGGAGCCCGCCGATGCGATCGTCCTTCATCATGTGCAGCTGATCGCGGAGCGGGCCCATCGTCGGGATGTCGCGGAGGGACTTCTGCATCGGCGTATGCTGCCATCGATGGGGGACTCTCGGCTGGCCGAGATCAGCCGCCGAAGTCTTGCGTCCAATAGTTGCCGTACGTCGATCGCGGCGCGTACGCGTAGCCGACGCCGAGCGCGCTGTAGCGCGGGTTCATGACGTTCGCGCAGTGGCCGGGGCTCTTCATCCATCCGTCGACCACCTCGGCGGCGGTCTGCGGTCCCGCGAAAATGTTCTCGCCGGTGGTGCCGCCGCCGAATCCCGCGGCCCTCATGCGCGTGCTCGCGGAGCGGCCGTCGGGCGCGGTGTGATCGAAATAGCTGCGCGCGCCCATGTCGCTGCTGTGCTCGCGCGCGGCGCCGCGAAGCGACGCGATCGCGACGAGCGGAGGCGCCGGTGCGAACGCCTCGTTACCGCACACCGCACCTTGCGCGCGACGCGCGTTGGTCAGCGCGAGCACTTCGTCTTCCATGTGCGACCACGCTCCGGGCCACGCGTCGTTCGTCGGCGGAGGCTGCGGTTGCGGTTGCGCGTACGGAGGTTGTGGCGCGGGCGGCGTCACGATCCACGGCGGCAACGTCGTCGGCATCGGCGGGAGCTGCAGCCGCGGAAGCTGCGACCACGGAACGACGATCACACGCGGCGGCGGATGACGTCGGGGCGGCGGCGCGGGACGACACGCGAGAGGACGCTGCGGCGCAGGCTCCGTAGCGTTGGACGAAGATCCGTACGAGGCGATGCACGCGAGTGTCGCCGCGCCGAGCAGGACCTTCCGAGCGATGGAGGTCAGGGGATGGTGCATGCAGAGCGGAAGAGCATCGCGCATGCCACGCGCAACTCCGCGGATCGATTCGCATGCGCGAACGCGACGGGACGCGCGTGCGCGACGCGCTCGGACGATCGGGGCCATCGCGCCTCGCGAGGCGCGCGTCGGCCCGCGCCTCGCGAACGCGCGTGAGGCATGGCGTGCGATCGCTGCGCGAGCTATCGTCGCCGACATGTCCCTTACCGGACAGCGCACGAGCGAGCGGCGGCTCCTCGTCTCCGATCGCCTCCCGATGCCTGCGGGAGCGAGCCCATTCCACGTGAAGGGGCACGTCTACCAAAAGATGTTCGAGGACTTCGAGTCGACGGTCGACGGCGGCGTCGCGACGCTCGTCGCGCGATCGGGCGAGCCCGGCCTCGACGAGTTCGTGCAGCAGAAGTTCATGACCGGCGGTTGGTACGATGCGCTGCCGATGATGCCGCTGTCGATCGCGCACGCGCGCGCGTGCGGCGTTCCGCTTCACGCGCACCTTCGCGATCGCGGACGTTGGGTCGCCGAGCGCGACATCCCGGGCATCTACCGCGTGCTCTTGAGGCTCGCGTCGCCCGAGCTCGTCGTCAGTCGTCTGCCGCGCGCGGCGACACAGTATTTCGATTTCGGCGCGTGCGACGTCGAGACGCTCCGGCCCGGGGTCGCGCACGCGACGCTGCGTGGCGTACCGCAGTCGCTCGTGCCGCTCGTCGCCGCGACCACCGAGGGCTTCGTCGGCGCGGCGCTAGAGATCGCCGGCGCGCGTACAGTCAACGTTCGCTGCATCGACACGCCGCGAGACGCCGCGCGTGACGCGATCGCGACGATGCTCGTTCGCCTCGAAATCGCATGGACGTGAGCCGATCCGGGTCTGTGGCATCCTCTTAAGGACGTGACCCCGAGAAGCGCAGCCGTTCAGCCCGTCGTTCCGGACGACGCGACGCTCGTCGTGCAAGCGATAGCGGGGAACGATCGGGCGTTTGCGAAGCTGTATCGCCGGCATGCGCGGTACGTCGCCGGTGTCGTCTATCGGCTCATGGGCAACGACGCCGACCTCGAGGACGTCGTGCAAGAGGCGTTCTTCGACGCGGCGGGCGCGCTCGCGGCGCTCCAGGATCCGGAGGGACTTCGCGCGTGGTTGGCGCGGATCGCGGTGCGGCGCGTACACAAGCGGTTCGCCAAACGGCGGCGCTGGCGATGGTTGCTCGGTGCGGCGGAGAAGGTGAGCGCGACGTCGTCGGA
>JBBQXV010000183.1:0-19165 GCA_038209335.1 Polyangiales bacterium
CTGCCGGCTACTACGACGCCTACTACTTGAAGGCACAAAAGGTCCGCACGCTGATCGTTCGCGATTTCGAGGCGGCGTTTCGCGAGGTCGACGCGATCTGCTCGCCGACGTCGCCGACACCCGCGTTCCGGCTCGGCGAGAAGACGAACGATCCGCTCGCGATGTACCTCGCCGACGTCTACACGCTCCCCGCGAGCCTCGCAGGGATCCCGGCGCTCAGCGTTCCGTGCGCGCCGGCGAAGAGCGGTCTGCCGATCGGGTTGCAGATCATGGCGCCCGCGCTCGAAGAGGCGCGCCTCTTCGCGCTCGCGTCGGCGTGGGAGGCGCGTTCGCCGGCGCGCGGGCTCGCGCCGAGCGTCGCGTGATCCGCGTCGTCGCGCTCGATGCGTCGCACCTCGATGCGTTCGCTTCGCTCTTCGAGGCGGCGAGCTCGCCGTGCTTCTGCCGCTACTGGCACTTCGAGGGGACGAAGAACGACTGGCTCGCGCGCTGCGCCTTCGAGCCGAAAAAGAACCACGACGAGCAAGCGGCGCGCGTCCGCGAAGGCGCCGACGAAGCGCGCGGGCTCCTCGCGTTCGAAGGCGACGTCGCGATCGGCTGGATGAAGCTCGCGCCGCGCGCGAAGCTCCCGAAGCTCCGCCGGCTTCCCGTCTACCGCGCGCTCGATCTCGGGCCCGACGAAGGCGTCTACGCGATCGGCTGCTTTCTCGTTCATCCGTCGCATCGCGGACGCGGCGTCGCGCGCGCCCTCGTCGCCGCGGCCGAAGAGCACGTCGTCGCGTGGGGCGGACACGCAATCGAGGCGTTCCCGCGTCGCTCGCCCGAGCCGATGCACGCCGAAGAGGCGTGGCAAGGCGCCGAGTCGACGTTCCTCGCGTGCGGCTTTTTGGTCGTCCACGGCGACGGCCCCTACCCCGTCCTACGAAAGCGACTCGTCGCCCGCCCGACACGCGCGTTGTGACTTTTCAGTGACCGCCGCAACCGCTATGAGGAGCGCGCGCGGTTCGTGACAGAATCGGGCTTGGCGAATGGGACAGCGGAGGCTGGCGAAGAAATGAACGTCACGAGAGGCCCCGCCGCCGCGGCGGCGAACGATTCGGCGCCCGACAGCGGAGTCGACCTCGGCGTTGCGCCGACGTGGTCGATCGACAAGAGCGCCGAGCTCTACCAAATCCGCGGATGGGGCGATCCGTACTTCAACGTCAACACCGAAGGGCGCGTCGAGGTCCGTCCCGATCCGACGCAGGATCGCGCGATCGATCTGTTCGCGCTCGCGCAGGATCTGAAAGCGCGCGGCCTGGCGCTCCCACTCCTGATTCGATTCTCGGACATCCTCAAGGATCGCATTCGTCGCATCAACGAGTGCTTCGGGAAGGCGATCGCGGAGCACGGGTACCAAGGCGTCTACCGCGGCGTCTATCCGGTGAAGGTCAACCAGCAGCGCCACGTCGTCGAAGAGGTCATCGAGTTCGGCGCGCCGTGGAGCTTTGGCCTCGAAGCCGGATCGAAGCCCGAGCTGCTCATCGCGCTCGCCAACGCGCAGGAGTCGGGCGGTCTCATTCTCTGTAACGGCTACAAAGACGAGAAGTACATCGAGACCGCGCTCCTCGCGCAGCGCTTCGACAAGACGGTCATCGTCGTGCTCGAGCGCATCGAAGAGCTCGACATGGTCTTCCGCGCGTCGGAGAAGCTCGGGATCGCGCCGTGCCTCGGCGTCCGCGCGAAGCTCACCGCCAAGGGGGTCGGACGCTGGGCCGACTCGGCGGGCGATCGCGCGAAGTTCGGGCTCACGTCGTCGGAGATCGTCGAGGTCGTCGACAGGCTTGCCGAGCGCAATCTCTTGTCGAGCTTGCAGCTCTTGCACTTCCACATCGGCAGTCAGATTTCGAGCATCATCCCGATCAAGAACGCGATGGCCGAGGCTGTGAACATCTACGTCGATCTGGCGAAGATGGGCGCGAACATGCACTACCTCGACGCGGGCGGCGGGCTCGCCGTCGACTACGACGGATCGCACACCGATTTCCACGCGTCGAAGAACTACAGCATCCAAGAGTACGCCTCCGACATCGTCGCTTCGATTCAAGACGGGTGCACGAAGGGCAACATCCCCGTGCCGACGATCGTCACCGAGAGCGGGCGCGCCGTCACCGCGCATCAGTCGGTGCTCATCTTCGAGGTCGTCGGCGTCAACGAGGTGCACTTCTCCGAGCCCGAAGAGCCGAAGCCGGGATCGCACTCCGTTCTCCGCGGGCTCTACGAGACGTGGAAGAACGTCGTCCCGAAGAACGTGCAGGAGTCGTGGCACGACGCGAGCCAAGCAAAAGAAGAAGCGCAGAGCCTCTTCAAGTTCGGCTACCTCGGGCTACGCGAGCGCGCGCAGGCCGAGCGCATCTACTGGTGCTGCTGCGAGAAGATCCTCGGCATCGTGCGCAAGATGCGCTTCGTCCCCGAAGAGCTGCAGAACCTCGAGCGCGTGCTCGCGGCGATCTACTACTGCAATTTTTCGATCTTCCAGTCGGCGCCGGACACGTGGGCGATCGATCAGCTCTTCCCGGTCATGCCGATCCATCGCCTCGACGAGGAGCCGACGGTGCGCGCGACGATCGCGGATCTGACGTGCGACAGCGACGGCGCGATCGATCACTTCATCGATCGCATCGACGTCAAGAACGTCCTCGAGGTACATCCGTACCGGCCGGGCGAGCCGTACTTCATGGGACTCTTCCTGAACGGCGCGTACCAAGAGATCTTGGGCGATCTGCACAACCTGTTCGGCGACACGAACTGCGTGCACGTCCGCCTCGGCCTCGGCGAAGAGGGCTACCACGTCGCGCACGTCGTGAAGGGCGACTCGGTCGCCGAGGTTCTCCACTACGTGCAGTACTCGCCCGAGGCGATGGTCGAGCGCGTGCGGCAGCAAGCCGAGAAGGCGCTGCGCAGCGGACAGATCACGCTGCAGCAGATGAAGCTTCTCATGAGGCACTACGAAGAGAGCCTCGGGAAGTACACGTACCTCAGCGACGACGAGGACTAGGGCGTTCACGACGAGGCGCGGACGGCCGCACCGGACCGATGTGGGCGTGCGACCACGCCGGCATCGGCGGGATCTCATGTGCCTCGGGAAGGCCTTCGCGTCGCTCTTGCCGATCGGTGCGATGCTGGCGACGGAGCGCGTGTTCGACGCGTTCCGCGGCGGGAAGGATCGCGCGGGCGTCGCGCGCGTTCGGTCGATCGGGATGATCGGCGCGGCGGATCTCGCGGCGAACGGCGTTGACGTAGCCAAGCTCGGCGCGTCAGCGCGGCGTCGGAAACGCTTCGATGTACGACGTGGTGCCCGCGCGAACGAAGACGGTCACCTTGCTCGACTCGACACCCGTCACGATCGGCTTCGCGTGGACGGTGACGTTCGTGATGGGCGCGTTGAAGAAGACCACGAACCCGCTTCCGTCCGTCTGCGTCGCCGTCGCGCTGTAGCCGTTTCCCGTGAAGTATCGCTCGGCGGTCTTGTCGTCGATGCCATCCGCGGTCACGACGACGTCCTGTCCGCCGAGGGCGAAGAAGCAATCCCGCGCGAACACCGCGACGGTTCCGCGCGACGGATCGAGCGTCACGCCGACGAGCGCGGCCGAGCTCATCATGGTGCTCGGCTTCGAGAGGGCGACGGTGGCTTCTCCGTGTGGCTCGGTGAGCGGATAGGCGAGGAAATAGAGCGTGGGGGTGTAGTCCGGCGTCGTGATCTCGAAATAACCCTGAAAGCCGATGCCGGCAGCCGCCATGGTCAGCGCGGCGCGACCTTTTGCGTCGGCGACGGCGGTCGCGAGAGGCGAGCTGCACGAGACGTCGTCGCGGCGGCAAGCGCGCACGGTCGATCCCGCGATGGCGTTCAGGGTCCCGGCGTCCACGAGGTTGAGGACCATGGTCGACGTGGCGCTCGTCGCGAACTGCCAGGTGACCTTCCCAACGCACTCCCAGTTCGAGCCGAGCGCGCACGCCGCATGGCAGGCCGTCCCGGCTTGGATGAGCACCGGAGTGAACAGCGGGACGCCCGCTTCGTGCGCGTCCAAGCACGTGAAGAGGCAATCGGGTACGACGCAGCCGTCGACGCACCTCGTGAGCTCCGCGCAGTCGAGGTTCCTACCGCAAGCTTCGACCGTTCCGCAGACGCGTGCGACGAGGCACTCTTGGCATCCGACCGCGGCATCACCGCCGACGAACGCGCCCGGCGTCCCGCACGTGACGCCGCACTCGGTCTCGCACTCCGCGGCGACGCATCGATCGACGGTAGGGACGTCCGGGCCCGCGGCGATCGGATACGCGGCCTGGCATTTTGCACGGCAAGCGTAGTCGCCACCGCAACCGAGGAGACATGTCTCGTACGGCTTGCAGCCGGCGTTCCCGGCGCACGCTCCGAGCTCGGCGCAGCACTTCGACGCAACGCATGCTTGGCACGCGCCCGCGGGCAGCGACACGCCGCACGCCTCGACGACGTGCGACGCGACGGTCACGTCGCCGTCGATCGCGAGCACCGTCTGGCACGCGACCGCGCCGATCGCGACGACGCCGCCGACCACCACAGTGGCGGAGATGCCGCGCGCCGGCCATCGATTCACCTGCGCTTTATGTATCAACGAGGAATCCATGCAAGGCGGACGGGCGCTTGGTGCGCATTTCAGGCCGTCGCGCGAGATGACGGCGCGGTCGACCCAGCATCGAGTTGCCCCGCGTCGGGGATTCACTACGCTGCGACGTCACGGGGGCGCATTTATCTCGGGCAACGATGAACGTCACGGAGTACCTCGTCGAAGAGCGCGCGCGGGCGCGGGTAGGCATCACGCTGCGAGCGAAGTACAAGCTCGAGCGACTGCTCGGCGTTGGAGGAATGGCGGCGGTCTACGCGGCGACCCACCGCAACAACAAGCGCTTCGCGATCAAGGTGCTCCACCCCGAGCTATCGCTTCACGCGGACACGACGCGACGCTTCTTGCGCGAGGGGTACGTCGCAAACTCGGTTGCGCATCCGGATGCGGTCGCGGTGCTCGACGACGACATGGACGAGGATGGCTCGGCGTTTCTCGTGATGGAGCTGCTCGATGGCGCGTCGATCGATCGCGTTTGCAAATCACAAGGCAACCGACTGCCGGTCGCGGCGGTGCTCGCGATCGGCGAGCGTCTCCTCGACGTGCTCGCGGCCGCCGATGCGCACGCGATCGTTCATCGCGACATCAAGCCCGCGAACCTGTTCCTGACGCGCGACGGACAGGTCAAAGTCCTCGACTTCGGCGTGGCGCGCATGCGCGAGAGCGGCGGCGAGAGCATGACGCACTCGGGAGTGACGCTCGGAACGCCAGCGTACATGGCGCCCGAGCAGGCGATCGGACACGCGGACGCGATCTCGGGGACGACGGACGTGTGGGCTGCGGGCGCGACGATGTTCGCGCTCCTTGCGGGTCGCTCGGTGCACGAGGCGCGGTCGGCCCCCGAGCAGATGGTCTTCGCGGCGACGAAGCCGGCGAAGCCGCTCGCGGAGATCGAGCCTGCGATCGCGTTCGACGTGTGCGCGATCGTCGACAAGGCGCTGGCATTCGCGCCGTCCGATCGATGGGAGAGCGCTGCGGCGATGCGCGACGCCGTGCGCGAGGCGTATCGCAGGCTCTTCCCCGACGAGTCGATGGAGGCGTCGCTCCTCGCGTTGACGTCTGCGGTGCCGTCCGAGCGCTCGCTTCCGACGGCGAACCATCCGGTCGCGCCGACCGCGCTCGCCGGCCCCGAGTCGCAGAGATCGCCCAAGGCGTGGAGCGTCGACGAGGGGACGTCACCGCCGCTGACCGCGTCGGTCGGCAAGGTGGTCGCGCCGTCCATACCGTCGCCGAGGCTGCGCGCACGGCGGCGTGTCGCGATGATGGTCGCGCTCGCCGTTCTCGGGATTGGCGTGCTCGTGATGCTCACGCGCGCGCGGGGACCCGTCGCGCCCGTGACCGCCGCGAGCATGACCGAAGCGACGGCGAGCGCGTTCGGAGGCGCGGCGCCGCCCGCGAGCGCAACGGCGAACGCCCGCGCGACCCCAAGCGCGATCGGCAGCGCGATCGGGAGCGTTGCTCCTTACCCGAGCGCCGCTCCGCCACGCGGCCGTGCGAGCGCGGTCGCTCCTTCCGGCGCTGCGCGGACCACGCCGCCGCCTCCATCGTCGGCCGCTCCGACGACGAGCGCGCGCGACAGCTTCGATCACGAATGAGCCGCGCGCGCCTCCTCGCCGTCGCCTTCATCCTCTCGCTGACGCCCGCCGTCGCGCGCGCGGGCGACGACGACGCGGCGCCCACCGAGCTCTTCAACGCGGGCCGCGACTTGATGAGGGACGGCGACTACGCGGCCGCATGCCCGAAGCTCGCCGAGAGCGTACGTTTACGTCCAAGCGTCGGCGCGCTCGCGAAGCTCGCCGCATGCGAGGAGCACGAGCACCGCCTCGCGAACGCGCACGCACGTTGGCTTCAGGCGTTGAACCTCGCGCGCTCGAAGAGCGATCCGCGCACCGCGGAGGTCGAAGCCGAGGTCCAGCGGATCGATCGCATCGTGCCGAAGCTGCTCTTCTCGTCCGCGACGCCGCTGCCCGCGAACGCGGCGATCCACGTCGACGACTTCGTGTTCGGGCCTGCGAGCCTCGGCGTACCGCTCGCGGTCGATCCGGGGAAGCACGCCGTGCTCGTGAGCGCGGAGGGAAAACAGGATTGGTCGGCGACCGTCGAGACGCGCGGCGACGGCGCCACGAGCCTGATCGCGATCCCGAAGCTCGCCGACGCGACGCCGATCGTACCGACGCCGGCCGCCGCGCCTCGCGCTGCGCCGATCGCGGCGCTCTCACCCGCGCAACGTCCCCTCGACACGACGCGCGTCGTCGCGCTCTCCCTCGGCGGAGCGGGCGTGGTCGTCATCGGTCTCGGGGCGGTGCTCGCCGTGTCGGCGATCGGCAAGCGCAGCGACGCGGGATGCAGCGGCACCGTGTGTCCCGACGACGCGAGCGCGGCAAAGCTCACCGACGCGAAGCGCACGGCGACGTATTCGACCGTCGCGTTCGTGGTCGGCGGCGCCCTCGCGCTGGGAGGCGCAGCGCTCTGGTTGTTCGCGCCGTCACCTTCATCGGACGTGCGCGTGGGGACGGCGCTCTCGCCGGGCGGCGGCGGCGTCGTCGTCCGGGGTCGTTGGGACTGACTCGGCGCGCTGTCACGCCGATCGCGCGGAGTGTCCACTGAGACGGCGATTCCCGTCTGAACGGACTGCGCCCAATACCCTCGTTTGTGAAGAACGGTTCGAAGACGTGCCGCGCCCCCACTGCTTCTGCGCGATGCCCCGCGTCGATGGGAACGAGCGCGCGCACGGCGGTGCGCAGGTCGTCGATGTCGAATGGCTTGTCGAATAGGATCGCGCCGAGCCTCTCGGCGCGCGCGCGGGTCCCTTCGTCGCCAAACGCCGTCATCAGGATGACCGGCACTTGGATCTGCGCTCGGAGAGTCTATTTCGTGACGTGGGATCACGATTTGCCGATGTGCAATTGACACAAGGGGGCGCCGTATCGACACGACGTGATCGAACGTCACGATTGGTACCGCGCCCGCCCTCAGCACGCGATCTTACGTCACGTTCAACTGCAATCGCGCCTTCATGGCGTGATCTCACGTCACGCCTACTACGTTTCGGATGCCTTCCGCGGCATGGGAAGCCGGTCAATCGCGATCCGGCGTCACGAGCCTCGTGATCGCGCTCGCGGCGCACGCGGTTCCGCTCGCAGCGGCCTTTTCCGGGCGACCTGGGTGAGACAAACGGCGGGGCGACGCGTGTCAAAGCGCGGTGCGGCCGCGACATCGCACCTCGCGCCGTGGTTCTCGCGGCGCGGTACGAGCGTTGCATTTCGCCGGCGCGCGACGCGGGGGCTACGGCGCTCGCGTCGCGATTCCTTTGGAGGGAAGCCATGCGATGGATCGCTTTGTCGGTAGTCGTATCCGCAGTCGCTGCGTGCAGCGCAACCAATGAACCCGCCGCGTCGTCCGCGAGTGACTCGCTGACGAGCCCCGGATCGTTCGTCCTCGCGCACGGGCCGCGCCCGGCGCGCTTCGCGCCGCTCGCTCCGCACATGACGTCGACGGCCCCGCCGCCGCCAACCGGCTCGGTGCATGTCGAGAGCTGCGTCGCCGGTCACGACTGCAGCGCGCAAGGTCCGTATGTGGTAACCGGTGCTGGGCAGAGCCCGGCGGCGTCGCAGCAGTCGGAGTCGGTGATGGCGGTGACGACGACCGGCACGGTGATTACGACCTTCAATGACATGTCCGGTGTCATTCAAGACCCTACGACTCACAACCTCATGGGAAACTCGTCTCTCATGGGTTGGTCCGTGTCGAACGACGGCGGCACGACGTGGACCTACCACTCGCCGCTTCGCACCGGCGGAACGGCATGGCCCATCCTCTGGGGCGACCCGGCCATCGTCGCCTCGAAGACGGCCTCGAACACCATCTACATGTCGAACCTCGCCGTGAATGGCGGCGACAACCGCGTGCCCCCGACAGGCGTCGATCGCAACACCTTGCAGAACCTGCTCAGCGGCGCGTGCATCGCGCGCTCGACCGACGGCGGCGCCACCTTCGGCCTCGCGCAGTGCCTCACAAATGGCCACCACTTCTACGACGGCGCATCGATGGCGGCCGGACCGGGCGGCGAGGCCTACGCCGCGTACCGCGACACCATCACCAACAAGATCGACGTCTACAAGACGTCGACACCGCTCGGTCTCTTCACGCTCTTGCCGACACCCTTCGCGGGGACCGTTTGGGACCACCCGCGCCTCCGGGTCGATCCGACCAACGGCGATCTCTACGTCATCGCGATGACCTCCGACGGTCTCCGCGGCAACATGTACCACGGCGGCGCGTGGCACGGAGAGGTGCGGATCACGAGCGAAGGCATGCCGTCGATGCTCTCGTTCAAGACGCAGATCATCGATCTCGGGCCGCAGTACTCGTTCGACGTCGGTGACGCGCTCTCGGTGAACGACTGCGGTCGCCCCGAGTGCGAATACTGGGATTCGTCGGAGACCGTGCGCGTCTCCTACGTGACCACCGAGGGCGGCACCGCGCGGCTCGTCGTGAAATCGATGGCGTGCGGCGCGGGCTTCTTCAGCTGCTACCTCGCCGACGAGTGGGGGACCGATCGAGCGAAGCATCCGACGGCGACGGGAAATCAGTTTGCTCCCCTCGTGCGCGCGGTCCACGACGCGTCGCGCACCCAGCCGCTGTTCGTGTTGAGCTACCTCTCGGCCGCGCTCCCCGCGGTCGACGACACGTTCGCGATCGTGCGGACCGAGATGCCGTACTCGACGAGTGGCGACGGCCCGCTCGTGGGCACGCCGCTCATCGAGCTCGATCGGCTCCCGGTGTGCCCGCTCTTGCACAAGGACAAGAACGGGATCGTCGATCGCTACTACGTCGGCGACTACGACGACATGCAGGCGTACGGCTCGGCCGGATCGCACCAAGTGCTCGGCTTCTTGCGGACGTTCACGCAGAGCGCGGGATGCAACGAGTCGACGAATCCGGCCACCGTCGCGCAGCGGGTCAACGCCGTTCGCTTCTTCGACGTGTGCGTCCCGTCGACGTGCACGGCGGGCATGTGCGGCACGATGGGCGACGGCTGCGGCGGCACCATCACCTGCGGCGGATGCGGCACGGGTGACGTTTGCAAAAACAACAAGTGCGCGAGCTCGTGCGTCCCGAGGCTCCATTGCAGGATCGGCCAGTGCACCGTGATCGACGACGACGGCTGCGGCAACGTGTTGTGCTGCGGCAACGCGATCCGCTGCTGCAGCTTCTGAGCGAACGAACCGAGCGACGGCCCGCGCACGGCGTTTGGCGCGAGCGTGACCGCCCACCGCCACGCCCGCGGCGCTGCACGCCACCCGCCAGGGGTTGCGCTGCGAGGCGTGCGTAGCCGAAGGTCGAACGAGTCGCGGCGGTGCGGCGATGGCGAGAGAAGGACGCGGTGCCCGATCGATGCGGCACCGGTCTTGCTGACCGCGTGCTCCGAGCGAGCGCACTGCCGCGCCAAAAGCCAACGGGGAGAGTGCGTGATGAAGACGAAGAAGATCGGAATGCTCGGTATGGGGACGGCGCTCGGGCTCGGCGTGTTTGCGTGCGTCTCGCCGACCGACACGCCGGAGTCGGCGGCAGCGAACCAAGAGGAGAACCGCGCCGAGCTCCAGGAAGTGCCGAGGCGCGCCTTCACCTGCACGTGCAACGTCCCGCCGCCGAGGCCGAGCGTCGAGCCGGTCTTCAGGCCCTTCCGCCCATCGCCCAGCCAGCATGCCCCGTCCAAGCCTCAGGCGGGGAGCGGACAGCGGTTCGGGACCATCCCCGTGCACATGGCCGACATCGATGGCGACGGGCGGCTCGATCTGAGCACCCACATGCAAGTGGGCCCCGCCGCGACTCGCTACGACAACATCAGCTTTGCCCAGATCCCCGGCCTGTTCGAGTCGCTGGGCAAGCAATATTACAATTGGCACGGCGTCGCCTCGGTCGATACCGACCACGACGGGCAGAAGGAGATCTTCATGGCTCCTTACGATTCCCCCCACGGGCTCATGTATTTCAAGAAGGAGGGGTCGACGTTCCAGTCGGTGCCGCTCGACGTTCGAATCAAGACCGCGACCGGCGCCTGGCTACCGGGGACGACGAACCTAGGTGACTACACCAAAGGATGGAGCTCGGAGACGATCGCGATCGCCGACCTCGACGGCAATGGCTTCGCCGACATCTACATTCCCTTTTACCATGTCCACTCGGTGAACCGCGCCATCCTCCTCATGAACTACGGCCCCAAGGGGTCCAACGGACAGTTCGTGGAGGAGGCGCTGTTTCGCGGCATAGAGGGGCCGCACACCAGGGATCCGAAGCCCGAAGGGGTTCAGTTCGCGGACATCGACGGTGACGGTGACGTCGACTTGGTGACGTCGATGCGCGTCTACGTCAACGTCGGCAACGGGTTCTTCGACGATCAGACCGACGCCCACGGGCTCGCGAACGCGTTCCACGGCAAAGACAAAGACGAAGGGCTCACCTTTGTCGACTACGACATGGATGGCCAACTCGACCTGTTCCTCCACGGCCCTTCGACCGACCGTCTCCTCTGGCGCGGGAACAAGGGAAGCAACGGTCAAATCCTCTTCGAGAATCAGACCAACCCGAGCGGCCTGACCGCGCTGCTCCGCGGCAAGCATTGGTATTGGGGCGACGCTTGGGGCGACTTCGATCTCGACGGCGACATGGACCTTCTGTTCCAGTCGACGAAGAGCGAAGACGGCAAAGGCAGTGACCGCGCGCCGGCGGCGTTCCTCGTCAATCAGGGGGACGGTACGTTCCGGCTCTCGCCCAACACGCTCCCGACCGCCGACGGCGTCGCGGTGGGCGACGTCGACGGCGACGGGCGGCTCGATCTCTACTTCTCGACCAGCCAAGGCGAGCTCTACATGAACGAGACGCCGCGCCTGCCCGGATCGCAAGTACTTGCCATATCGCCACGCGACGAGCAGGGACTCGACAATCAATACGGCAGCGCGGTCACCCTCCGCGATACCTGCGTATTGCCCGGGCACACCACTCCGAGCTATCGCGCGCAAATGGTCGCGGGCGCCAATGGCGTCTACCTCGCGCTGAACCAATACGCCCCCCAAGTAGGCGTCACCGAAGGGCACTGCTACGAGATCGACGTGCAGTTCATGGCGGGGAGAAACGGCAGCCCTCACTTCACCTCCATTCCCTACGATCCCAAGGTAGAAGGCAGCCGGCGCATCGTGGTGACGCGCGACGGAACGCTCTCGCGCGAGCCTCTCGGCAACTGATAGCCTCGGCATTCGAACGTTCGCCGACGCGCGCTCGAGCCGACCGGAGGGACGCACTCTCCGGTAGCGAGCGCGCGACTGGTCAAGTGCGCGCACCTTGCTTCATCGCTTGCTACTTTGCGAGTCGTGCGCCGGATCCCTGCACGGCTCCGGTGGGGACGGAGGACGAATCGCGCTCTTGCTCGTCGCGCCTCGGCCACCGTCGAGAGGTTTCTTCCGGTCGAGCTTCCTTGGCGGCGCAGCTCGCGTTTGGCTACGGCTGCGAGGCGCCGCACCCGTACGCCGCTCGCGGGCGTGACACCGGCGGCCCTACGGCGTGACCGTGCGCAGGGAGACCGTGACCGCGCTCGATTTTTCGCGCCCTTTGCGCCCTCGGCACGCGTCTCGCTACCCGAGACAGCGGACTCGGGTCCTTGCAGAGGTCAAAAGAAATGTCGTTCGCCGTACGAGTGGGGTTCGAAACGAAGGTGGCAGGCGCGATGCTGGTGGTCGCGGTCTCGGCGATCGCGTGTGGAAGCAGCACGAGCGACGCGGGCGGCGGAGTCGACGCGGGCGGCGGAGTCGACGCGGCGTCTGCGCAGGACGGCGGCGTGGAGGCCGAAGCCGCGGCGGAAGCGAGCGCCCCCTTCCCCGCGTTCCGCCCGCCGATGCCGCAGTTGGTCCTCGCCGACGGCGGCGCGGTCGTCGCGCACCCCGTGATTCGCCCGGTGCACTTCGCGGGCGATCCGCTCGGTGCAGCTCTCGACGACGCGCTCGCGACGTGGGCGTCGTCGAGCACCTGGGGTCAGCAGACCGGCGAATACGGCGTGGGCGCGGCGACGGTCACGCCGATTGCGTCGACGGAGACGGCGTCGACGCAGATCGACGACGCGCAAGTTCAGACGTGGCTCGCCGCCAAGCTCGACGGCAGCCATCCGGAGTTTGGTCCGGTTGATGCGAACACGCTCGCGAACGACGTCTTCGTGATCTTCTACCCAACGAGCACCACGTTCACCTACCAAGGGCTGACCGCGTGCGCGCCCAACGGCTTTACCGCGTACTACAACGAGATGGCGGTCGGTGGCGCGTCCGTCGGGTACGCCGTCGTTCCGAGGTGCGGCGACTTCACGAAGACGAGCCGCGACGCGACGTGGGCCGTGCTCGGCGGGGTCGGCAATCCGCGCTGGCGCACGCGCCCGGGCTACTCGTCATTCGACGACGCACATCTCGCGTGGAGCGAGATTGGCCATTACGCATCCACGTCGGGACTTCCGGAGGCGTGCACGACACTCGACGCCGTGATGCTCGACGGCGGCGCCGCGATCGCGCGATCGTGGTCGAATGCGGCCAGCGCTGCGCACCACCAGCCTTGCCTCCCGGTGCCTCCCGACGCGCCGCCGTACTTCGCGAGCCTCCCGGTTCTGAACGACGACGTGACCTATCCGGGCGTCGCTCGCAAGACCAAAGGGATCCTCGTCCCCGTCGGCCAGACCCGAACCGTCGACATCCAGCTTTTCAGCGACGCCCCGACGTCGTCGTGGACCGTAGGCGTCGAAGCGCGCCCGACGGCGACGAGCCCTGGAGTGAGTCTCACGCTCGATCGGGCGAGGGGAAAGAACGGCGACGTCCTCCACTTGACAATCACGGCCGTCACCGCCGGCGCTCTGCCCTTCGTGATCACGAGCACGCTCAACGGGTGGACGAGCCGTTCGGCGGGCATCCTCGGGCAGTATTGAGAGGCGAGGCGCTCCCGTGAAGCGTAGACGCCCATGCCACGCACCTCAGTGCGGACCGAGCGGCGGAAGCTACCTGCGAAGTAATCGCGCGTAGCGTTCGACGTCGAGCTGCCGCGCGGGCGCTCGCACCGCAGGCTTCGCGCGCACACCGCTCGGCTGCGCGCTGCTCGGTGGCACCTGAACCACCTGACCGACACGGCCCGCGAGTTTACATCGTCGGACGGAGAAGCGGCGGCAGCGTCGACAGAGGAGCCCACGTCGCGTGCGTTCCGCTCGAGATCCTCATCGGGAGCCGCACGCGCGCGATGGCGCCGCGCTCGAGCGATCGCGCATCGAAGATCTGGCACTCCGACGCGTCCTCGTTCATGTCGATCGTGAACGTAACGAGGTAGCCGTCGTCCTCGCTCGTCGCACCGCGGCGCGGGCAAAACGGCGCCTCGCTCGCGAAGACGCCCTTTGGCAGCCGATGCGTCGCCTGCGAGCCCGTCGCGAGATCCGTGCGCACGAATCCGTTGAAGAGGAAGTACCCGGGCTCGCCGAGCGCCGCGTACACGTAGCGGTGCTTGCGTCCCGCGTAGCCCGCATGAATGGACGGGAACTCCGAGAACCGGTCGTCGAGGAACTCCTCCGTCGTCACGCCGGTCTTCGTGTTCAGTCGCCAGCGGTGGAGGCGCGTCTTCATCGCGTTCATGTCGAGGCTCTTCATGAAGAGCGTGATGGCGTTGTCCGCGGGCGTGCGCTCGGGGATCGGCTGGCCCTGGTGGTAGCCCTCGACGACCACGTCGTCGCCGTCCTCGTAGGCATTCGAGAAGTGCAGCACGTACGTGGGCGATGCAGAGAACCAGCGGACCTCGCCGACGCCGTCTCTCGGGACGAGACCGAAGCGCGAGCCGAGCTCAGGGACGTATTTTGCGCGGTGGACGTTTTCGGCCAGCCGCACCGGATCCCAGAAGACTGGAAAGTCGGCGATGATGGCGAAGCGCTTGGTGAACGCCATGTCGTGCGGGAGACGCGAGCCCGGAAGCGCGACAGGGATGGCTCGTACGAGCGCACCCTCGCGATCCACGATCCCGACGTGGCAGTACGGGGCCTCCGTCGAGTAGTTGAAAAAGAGGAGCTCGCCGGTCGCCGCGTCGACCTTGGGGTGCGCCGAGATCGTGCTCCCCGTCGCGAAGCTCGGGTGCGCGAACGGCGCGACCCCGCGGGTCTCGAGGGTCAGGGGATCGACGCGGTACGCGTCGCCGCACTGGTAGAAGGTCGTCAGCGCCACGCCGTTGTGGACGATGACGTCGGTGCTCGAGGCATCCTTCATTCGCGTGCGCGCGCCCCATCCGTCACGTTGCGAGAGCGCCGCCTTCTCGAGGATCCCCGCCCAGAGCGCGTGCCCGGCTTCGAGCTCCGCAGCGAGCCCCGCGGTTCGAACGAAGCGGTTCCTATAGTCCGCCTTGCCGCCGTGAAAGCGGATCGCGTGCAGCATGCCGTCGCCGTCGAAGGGGTGATAGCGACCGCTGATGGCGTCGAAGAGCGGGTTCTCCGTGTTGCGAAGGTAGATGCCCTCGAGATCTTCGGGGATCTCCCCGGCGACCACGTCGAGGTCGTACGCATCGACCTCAGTCGTGTTGGGTGTCCACGCCCCGGTCCGGTACGGATGCGGATCGTTGTCGGGGAGCTTCGATTCGTAACGCTGGATGATCTCGACGCGCATTGTCGCTCCTAGTCTCTTCCCCATACGAGGCTCACCACCGTGGTCGCGCTGCCGCCGATGTTCAACGTGCCAAAGCGCCGCGCGCCTTCGACCTGCGTGTCACCGGCGCGACCCGTCACCTGGCGGCACGCGTCGAGCGCCATACGCACGCCCGTTGCCCCGACGGGATGGCCGAGCCCGATCAGCCCGCCGCTCGGGTTGATGGGCAGTCGCCCTCCGCGCTCGCACGTCCGCATGTCGATCGCGCGGTACGCCTCGCCGGGCGCCGTGATGCCGAGGTGATCGATCGCGAGGTACTCGGTGACGGTGAAGCAGTCGTGGGTCTCGATGCCGGCGAGATCGAAGGGGCCTTCGATCGCTGCGCGACGGTAGGCGTCGGTGATCGCGCCGCGCAGCTGGGGGAGGAGATACGGATCGCCCTCGCCGCGACGGAGCTTCTCGTCGAGCGAGAGCGCCGCCGTGCGATGTCCCCAACCGAGGATCCGCGGGAGCGTCTCGAGCTTTGCGTGCGCGCGCGCGAACGACTCCGACGCGAGCACGATCGCGGCGGCGCCATCGGTGACCTGACCGCAGTCTTGGCGACGGACACGCCCCTCGACGACGGGATTCGCGGCGTCGTCGTCCTCGAACGCCGCATCGGTGAACGTCCAACTGCGCGTCTGCGCGAACGGGTTTCGCTTCGCGTTGGCGAAGTTCTTCTTCGCGATCGCGGAGAGGTGCGCGCGCATCGGTCCCCGCGCGAAGCGTTGATGCATCGTCTCGGTGATCCGCGAGAACATGCTCGGCCAGACGTAGCGCGCACCTTCGGCCTCGTGGCCGACCCACGCGGCTGCGCCGAGGTGACGCGCCGCGATCTCTCCGGGCACGTTGCGCTCCTGCTCCGCGCCCACCACGAGCACGCAGTCGTAGCGGCCTGCCTCGATTTCCGCAGCGGCTGCGAGCAGTGCGAGGCTCCCCGACGCGCATGCTCCCTCGTGGCGCGATGCAGGGACGCCGTCGAGCGCGACGATCGCGGTCGCGGGGAGCGCGCCCATCTGCGCCTGGCCCGTGAAAAGCTCGCCGAACGCGTTGCCGACGTGGATGCTCTCGACGGCCCGCGCGTCGATGCGTGCGTCTTCGAGCGCTCCGAGCGTCACCTCGCGGACGAGATCCGCGAGATCGTGCCCTTCGCGCGCGAGGTTCCTCGCGAAGTCGGTCTGCGCTCCGCCGAGGAAGAATACGGGGCTCGACATGAGGGGAAGCATACGCGTCGTGCGAGAGATCTCGTTAAGGATGGCGCAACGGCGTATGGCCTCAAGTCGGCCGGCCCCGACGACGTCATCGACACGTTCGTGCTCAGTCACTGATTCGTCACGCGAGAACCACGTGAACGGAATTCCAGCACAGCGTCACGCGAACGTAACAGCCACGTAACGAGCACTTCGCGTGACTGCAATAGATGCGGCGTATGCGAAAGCTTCGTCCGCTCCTCGTCGCACTCGTCGTCACCTCGCCGTTTCACGCCGCCCTCGCCTTCGCGCAAGGTGCGCCCGCTGCTCCGGCACCCGCGCCAGCTCCCACGAGCTCGCCGGTCGAGATGACGACGCTCAAGCTGATGCTCGCGAAGGGGCTCATCTCGCAGGCCGAGTACGATAGCGCGATGCACGATCTCGCCGACTCGGCGGGGATGCGCGCGCCGGATCAGTCGACCCTCGTCGTCGGGAAGTGGTCGACGACGTTCTATGGCTTCATCGAAGCGGATCACATCTACGACTCGACGCAGAGCTTCTCCGAAGTGCCCGGCAACAACCAGGTGCAGCGCCCACCCCCCGCGGCGCTCCCCGCTTCGTCGCCATCGACGCGCTACGCCGGCGAGCACGGTCGCTTGATGTTCGGCGTTCGCAACTCGCGCTTCGGGTTCCGACTCAAGGCACCGGAGGCCGGCGGCATTCGCACGAGCGCACAGTTCGAAATGGATCTTCTCGGCCAAGCCGCGGGCAACGGGCAGCCCGGCGCCGCGGGTGCGGTCTCCGAGGGATCGTTCTTCAACAATCCGGCGGTGCGTGTCCGTCACGCCAACTTGAAGATCGAGACGCCGATCCTCGACATCCTCGTCGGGCAGTACTGGCATCTCTTCGGGTGGCAATCGGTCTTTCACCCGAACACCGTCACGATCCAAGGCGTGCCCGGACAGATCTACGGTCGCACGCCGCAGATCCGGCTATCGAAGACGCTCAAGTTTGGCGACATTCAACTCGAGATCGCCGCGGCCGCGCTGAGGCCGCCGCAGCGCGATAGCGAAGTTCCGGATCTGCAGGGCGGCGTTCGTGTCGCGTACAACGGATGGAACGGAATGACGACGGCCGGATCCGCCGGGACGTCGCTCATGCCGGTGTCGCTCGCCGTGACGGGCGACTGGCGTCGCTTCAGCGTCCAAGAATTTTCGGTGACGCCGACCCACAGCACCGATCACGCGACGACGGCGATCGCGCTCGACGCGTTCATCCCGGTGATCCCGGCGACGAAGGACAAGAAGGGAAACTCGCTCTCGTTGAACGGCGAAGTCGTCAGCGGCTACGGCATCGCCGATCTCTACACCGGCTTCGCGAGCGGCCTGACGAACCCGGTGATCCCCGGAGCCGCGCAGCCGCCGAGCAACGTCGACGGCAACCTCGTCGTGTACGGCCCCGACGGCCAGCTCCACGGCATCCAGTGGACGTCGTACTTGATCGGCGTCCAATACTACTTGCCCGGACTCGACGGCCGGTACTGGATCTCGGCGAACTATTCGCACACGCGGTCGAGCAACACGACGAACTTCGTTCGCAACTTTCCGCAGGTCGCGCCGATCCCGACCGACACGAACCTCACGTATGCCGGGCTCGTGCGGCAGTCCGAAGACTGGTGGGACGTGAACCTCTTCGGCGACGTCGCCCCCGGCGTGCGCATCGGCCTCGAGTACGCGAACTTCAACGACAAGTACGCGGACACGATTCACGCCATCAATCACCGCGTGCAAGCGTCCGGCTTCTTCCTCTTCTAGGTCATTCTCGCGAGCCGGCGTCGCGGTTCGCGGGATGCTCGGACGCACACCAAGCTCGGGAATCGGCTGCAATGGGTGTGATCACTCTGTGATCATGTCGCGTCGCTACCGATAGCGCCGAGTCCACGTCAAGCCCTCCAACGGACGACGTCACTCGGTCGTCGACGCCGACGGAAAGACGACGGAGCGGTCATGCGACTCGGAACGCGTCGCGTGGATCGCGCCCACTGAAACTCTCCATCGTCATCGGATCGGTGCACAGATTCTACATCACACGCTCGGATCGATATTCGAACCGGAGTACGAGCGTTGCGACGACGCGCGTGCGCCTCAGGTCGTAACGCCGCCTTTGCAGTTCCTTATTCAACGGAGATCGAAATCATGAAGACCCAGCTCGGCCGCCGCAGCGGTCGTTTGCAACTCGGTGCCGTCATTCTCGTTGGCCTCGCCGGTTGTGCGATCGATCCGCAGTCTTCGACCGCGCCCGCCGCTGCGACACCTGCGGTTCCGGCGTCGCGCGTCCTGACGCCGATCCAGAAGAACGCTGCGAGACTGTCGCCGATGGCGCGCCTCGCGCAGTCGATCACGATGGGCCCGTTCCACACCGAGTCGGGGACGATCAACGACTGCGAGCACTCGCCCGACTGCGAGCCGCACGCCCCCTCCACTGTCGCGGGCGAGTTCGCCGGAGCCAATACGCGCGCGGAGACGTCGATCGCGGTGGACGCAAGCGGCCAGCACATCGTCATCGGCTACAACGACTTCCGCGGCTTCACGCCCACGACGATCTCGGTCTCTGGGTTCTCGTATTCGGACGACGGCGGCAGGACGTTCGTCGA
>JBBQXV010000184.1:0-19116 GCA_038209335.1 Polyangiales bacterium
CCCTGACACGGCCAGCGCCGTGATGGGCGCCGACGCCCCCGTGTACTTCGCTTGCGCCGCGCTCACCAGGAAGTGCTGGGTCGTGCTGTTGGTAACGAGCTGCGAGCCGGCGAACGTCTCCGTGTCGACGGCCTTGTCGAACGATTTTTCGAAGTCGGCGAACTGCGTCGCGTCGATCTGCGCGGCCAGGCGATAGCCGGCGATTCCGAGCATGACCTGTTGCAGCTGATCGCCCTTCTCGTTCACCAGGTTCTGGATCTTCGATTGGTCGCTGTGCGATCGGATGATGTCGATCAGGCTCTGCGCGTACTGCTGACGCCCCGCCAGGTACTGCGTGACCCCCGTCTGCAGCGCGACCTCGTTGGCCAGGATGTTCTGCGCGATCTCCTGGCTGTGCGAATCCTGCAGACCCTTGCGCACGGAGCTGAGCGAGGTCGGGTCGAAGAGTTGGTAGGTGTCGTAGTTGTGAATCGCCGCGGAGGCTGCGCGCATGACGCGAGCAAGCTCCACCGCGGGCGGCGGGAGGGTGCCGTCCGCAGCCGCGGTGAGCGGCCCCGCGCTGTAGGTCGCCCCTTGCGCGAACGCGTCGCGCACAGCCGCTTCCAACACGTCGTGGTTCTGCGCGATGGCGTTGAACGTCGAGTGCCAGCCCGCGTCCTGGGTCTGCGTGTTGGAGCTCGCGAGCTGAGTCTTGTCTCCTATGTTCGCGATCGAGCGCCAGAGCGACGCCACCGTCGACTTGCCGAGCAAGGTGGCTTGGCACCCGCCGAAGCGGCAGACCAGATCGTGCATCCGGTTCACGTCCTGCAACCGGTCGGTGAGCGTGTGGAGCGTGTCGCCGAGGACGTAGAGGAGCGGCGCGCCGGTGAGCGGCGCCGTGCTCGCATTCCCCGAGAAGAGCGTCGCCAGCACCTTTTGATCGACGACCGTCATGGTGGCCGGGATCCGATCGACGAGCCCCAGATTCACGGTGACTGTCTTCGTCGGATCGTTCGGGTCCGGAACGAACGCCGCGTTGAGCGTCGGCTTGTACGCCGAGTCCCAGTAGGCGCCGGCGATCTGGCTGGTGGCCGCCCACTTCGAGGTCACGTCGCTGCCGTACAGGTTGGGAGCATTGCCGTACCAGCGCGCGAGCCAGCCGAGCTGCTTCTTGATGTTCGCGGAGTCATCGACGTTCGGGTCGGAGCTCACGACGACGCTGCCGAACGACTTGCTGAGGGCGGCGCGCGCCGCTTGCTCGGCGATCGGCCGGTACTTGTCGAGCGCGAGGCACGCTTGGTTCTTGTCGACGACGTCGATGCAGCGCTCGATGTTGGCCGCCACCGACGACGCGGGGACGTGAGGAAGCGCCAGTCGCTGGCAGAGGGCGACCGTCCGATCGAGCGCCTGATCGGTGCAGTCGTGGCCGACGTTGGTCGAGCTCGGCGGCGCCGGCGGTGGTGCGCCGCCGCAGTCGGGCTCGGCCGCATCGGCGACGTTGAGGTTCAAGAAGAACGAGACCTGCTCGGGCGTCAGGGCCGCGCTCCAGAGCTCGTAGAGGAGCTTCAGGCTCGTGACCATCGCCTCGCGCGTGTCGAGGTCGGCGAGCGCGAAGGTGGTCTTCACGTTGTCCGGCACAAGGCTCTGCGCGGGCGTGAGGAGCACCGTCGCGGGGCCGACCTCGTACATGATCGTATTCACGTTGATCCTGAACGCGCGCTCGAGGCCCTTGCCGTTGACCTTCGTCCAGTCGAGGGTCTCGATCGTGGTCCAGGTCAGGCCGTCGCCCGAGACGAAGAACGTGATCGCGTTCCCCACGCGCTTCACCTTCACCCACTGCGAATTCGTCGTCGTCGGCGCCGCCGGGAAGCTGCGGTCGCCGTTCACGTTGTCGGGGTTCGTGAAGAAGCCGGAGGCGACCATGGCGCCGTTCTGCGGCGCGACGTACGTCCAGAAGCCGACGCCGGTGCCATCGTCGACGTAGAGCTGCGACAGGATCGGATACGCCGACACCTGCGTCGGCATCGCGAGACGAAACGAGAGCTCGCCGTCGCCGATCACGGGCAAGGTCATGGCGCTAATGATGCGCGCGGCGTGGTTGCGATCCTGGGTGACGAGCGTGCTGCCGTCCGCGGCCTTGGTGTAGATGTTCCGCGTCGTCGAGGCGTCGTACCTCGCGAGGTTGGCGCGTAGGCAGTCGAACTTGGCTTGCGCGTAGGTCTTGTGGTCCGTGGTGACGGCTTCGGTGGTCGCCGGCGGCTCCGGCAAGGCGTACGCGAGGCAGTTTCCCTGAGCGTCCTTCTTCGTGCACGGGACGTCGTCGCAGGTGGAGCAGGTCGGGTTCTGGTTGGTGCCGAACGGCCCGTAGGCGGACGTGAAGGCGACGCTGGTCAGCTTCGACTCGGAGACCCGCAGCGGCGCCGCCCCTGGCTGCAGGATCTCTCCCCCGCCGGCGAGCCAACCACCCGTGCACTGCCCGGGCGCGCTTCCCGCCCAGCCGAGCGACGCCGACTTGCACGAGCGCGCGATGGACAGCCCGTTGTTTGCCGGCTCCGCGCAGGCGACGCCGAGTGGCTGGAACACTTTGCGAACGAT
The DNA here is from genome assembly GCA_038209335.1 of Polyangiales bacterium. GTDB lineage: Bacteria > Myxococcota_A > Polyangia > Polyangiales > Polyangiaceae > JBBQXV01. Next base: position 2,575 of record JBBQXV010000184.1, read on the forward strand.
GTGATTGGTCGCGTCGAGGACATAGACCTCGACCTCATTGACGAGGCTGGCGATGGCAGAAGGATCGCCGGAAAATGATCCGCCGAGGTTCTGTTCCTTGGACCAGCCGAAGTGCCCGGTCTGATCCTCGTACGCCTTGTGAGCGAGGCTTCCGTCGGTGTTCCTCCAGAAGACGTCGAGCCGATTCGGGCCCCACGACGCGACGGTCGGGTTCGACGCCAGGCTTCCGCCGAGCGACTCCGGCCCGTGCCACCCGTTGTCCCACCACTGATGGTAGAGCGCGTTGTCCTGACCGCGCATGAACATGTCGATGCGATTGGACCCCCACGAGACCGCCGCCGGATCGCCCTGCCAGTTCCCGCCGAGGTTCTCGTCCGCGTTCGAGAAACCACTGCCGCCCCAGTAGCGATGCTTCAGCGCGTGGTCGGTGCCGTAGAAGAAGATGTCGAGGCGATTCTGATCCCACGCCGTGACCGCCGGCGCCGACGTCATCTGCGTGCCGAGCGTCTCCCAGTTCTGCCATTTGCCATTGGACCAGTTGTGCCAGAGCCCGTGGTCCAGCCCCTGCGCGAACACGTCGAGGCGCAGCATGCCCGGTTGCCGCAGTCCCCAGGAGACCGCCGCGGGTCGGCCGATGATGCCGCCAGCCACGTCCTCCTCGGCGTTCCACATGCCGGCCTGCATGTTCATGCGATGGCGCACGGTCTTGGTGGAGTCCGCGCTCGTATAGAAGAGGCTGGTGACTCCAGGCTGCATGGCCGCGGCCACGGGGCTCGAGCCCGGCGCGATGTCCGCGATGGTGGTGTCGGCGACGCAGCGGCTGGTGATCGAATCGGCGGTGCTGGTCGTGGCCGTCGTCTCTCTCTGCTCGGAGTGGACGGGATCAGGCGCAGAGCCGCAAGCCGATGAGGCCGCGAGAGCGGTAAGCGAAAAAAGAGGAATCAGTCGCAAGCGCATTCGGTTTCTCCAGAGAAGGGCGCGGACCGCTACCGAGCGGGCGCTCCGTTGCCGCGAGCGTTCGCAACCGTCGTGCCGACATCCCTCGTCGCGAATGCCCGGGTTGCTCGCCGAAGAACGGCGACGATGCGCGCGCATGCGCGCGCGAATGCGCGCGGGTTGCGCGCGAGGACGCGGCAGACCTCGACGAAGCGGGGTGTCGGCTCACGCTGTCATCGGAATCGGCGTCGGCTGATCCGGCGCACGGCGTCGCCCCAATGCATGACGCGCGGCCCGCGCTCTCCACGATTTCTGCGCTCCGCTCGCGCGCGCAGGGCCTCCCACGAATCTTCGTCGCTTGCTCTCTCTCGCTCCGTCGTCCAAAGAACGTGCGACCCGACACGACGATGCGCGACCCTCTCGGCGGTGACGAACACGAAGACGACTGGCGTCGCGCGGCGCGCGCGCGCGTCGGCTCGAGGCTGGCCGGCTTCGCGCTCGAGGCGTTGCTCGGCGTCGGCGGATCCTCCGCCGTCTACGCGGCGCGACGGCCCGGCGGCGAGCGCGTCGCGCTCAAGGTCATGCGGCCAGAGCTCGCGAACACCTTGTCGCGCGCGCGGCTCGCGCGCGAAGCCCTGGCCGCCAACGCGCTCGCCGACCACGGCGGCGTGCGCGTGCTCGAGCACGGCGACGACGGAGATCTCGCGTTCCTGGTCATGGACCTGCTCGAGGGGGAGACGCTCCACGTGCGCGCGCAGCGCGGTGGCGGACGCGTCTCGTTCGAAGAAGCACGGCGGATCGGCGCCGCGCTGCTCGACACGCTCGCGCGCGCGCACGCGCTCGGCATCGTGCATCGCGACGTCAAGCCGGAGAACGTGTTCATCACGCGGGACGGCGGCACGCGCGTCCTCGACTTCGGGATCGCCCGAATGGATCGGGAGGACATGCGCTTGACCCAAAGCGGCGCGGCGCTCGGGACGCCCGCGTTCATGGCCCCCGAGCAGGCGCGCGGGCGCGCACATGATGCAGACGCGCGCACGGACGTTTGGGGCGTGGGCGCGACCCTCTTCACGATCGTCGCCGGGCGTTTCGTGCACGCGGCGAATGGGGCCGGCGAAATGCTCTTCATGGCCGGAACCGCGACGGCTCCGCGTCTGGCCTCCGTTTGCCCGGAGGCACCGCGGTCACTCTGCGTCGCTGTCGACCGTGCGCTCCGCTTCCATCCAGAGGAGCGGTGGGCGAGCGCCGCCGCCATGCGGGCGGCTCTCTTGGCGCCGGACGACGCGCACGACGAGGTCGGGGCCGTCGGCGAGACGCTTCCCGAAGAGACACCGGGCATCTCGCGCACGACGCCACCGCCGCGATCGCGACCGCGACCGCGAAAGCTGGGCAGAGGTCTCCTCACGATCAGCCTGGGAGCGGTGGCGCTCATCACCCTCGGTGTCGCGCGCACCGCGCTCACCTCGCCGCCGTTGCCGCCGCTCTCGCCAGCGACGGCTCCTCGAGCGACCTGCGACGACGCCGAGGCGAGCGAGTTCGAGGTGAGCCTCACTGGGCGCGATCGCTGCAGCTTCGTCTCGATCACCGCCGCGCTGCGCGCCGCCGCGCGCTCGCACGCCTCCCCGAAAACGATCCACGTCGCCCGCGGCATCTACAGCGCGACGAACAGCGGCGAAGTTTTCCCGCTCGAGCTGCGCGGCGACGTCTCGCTCGTCGGCGAAGGCGCCGACCGCACGTTCATCCAAGGGATCGGCGAAGTGAACCACCGCGGCGTCGGCGGCGCGATCACCGACGACGCGCTCGGCGCGACCATCGTCACCGGCGAAGCGCTCGGCACCACGCGCATCTCCGGGGTCACGATCCAAAGCGGTGAGAAGAGCCCGCGCTTCCACACCTTCGGCGTGTTCTGCGATCGCGGGCGAGCGGCGCCCGGCGCGGCGCAGCCCGAGCCGAACCTCGTCGTCGATCATGCGCGGTTCGGCGCCGCGTACGACACGGGCCTCGTGATTACGACCAGCGTCGAGCCCGTCGCCAGCGGCTGCAGCGCGCGCGTCACCGCCTCGAGCTTCCAAGGGAGCTGGAACGGCGTGTTCGCGCTGGGCTGCGGCGCGGGTACGGGTGAGGTGCCGACCGCGGTGACGATCGGCGACGACGATCCGGCGAGCGGATCGACGTTCGAGGGCCACCGCCGCGCCGATGGCGCCGGCGTGCTCCTTTGGGGATGCGTCGCGCGCGCGACCATCCGTCACGCGACGTTCACGCATGGCGACATCGGTGTGCAAATCGATCAGCGCGAGCCGCCGCCGGCGTTCGCCGCGGGCTATGCCACGACGATCGAAGACTCGCGCTTCTCCGATCTGACGACGGCGGGCGTGCGCATGTGGCGCGCCCCCGTGGTGCAGCGCCTCGCGGGGAACCATTTCGAGCGCATCGAGGGCTCGGCGATCTGGCTCGACGATCACGAGACGCCGGGCTCGCCGCGCATCGCGTGGGCGCACCGCAACACCATGCTCGGCAACGGCGTCGCGCTCCGCATCGACGGCACGCACGCGCGCGAGACGGTCAGCGATTTCGGGCGGCCCGATGATCCCGGAGACAACGTGTTCGCTTGCAACCCTGGAGGTGCGGTGCGGCAGTCGGTCGCGGGACCACTGTCGCTGGCAGGGAACGCCTGGGACCGCGCGACGCCGCGCTGGGCGTCGAGTGGAGGCGCGGCGGTCGATGTGCGGACGGCGGGCGACGCGCGCCCCGACCTGCGCGCATCGCGTGCCGCCGGCGTCGCCTGCCCGCGTTGAGCGATCACCGAAGGCGGCGGCGGACCACGAGCGAATGACGCTTGATGTACCGCGCGAGCACGTGGCGGCTCGACAGACCGAGCGCACGCCAAGTCTCCTCGATGGCGCCGTTGTGCTCGTCGAGACAAGCCTGGATACGCGCGGGCGAGAGCGCGCCGCCCTCCGACGGAAGCGACTTGCTCGCGGCGGGAGCGGCGGGAGCGGCGCCGAGCTCGTCCTCCGGCGCGAGCGAGATCGCGTCGCCGGTGCTGGCGGCGATCGCGCGCCAGAGGACCGCTTCGAGCTCGCGCGCGTGCGTGGTGTACGGGCGTCGCAGGAGCGCGAGGATCAGTTGCGGCGTGACGCGAACCTCGAGTGCGCCGTGCACGTCGGCGGCGAAGCGGCGCGCGACGTCCGGCTCGGACGCGGCGATCGAGCGCAGGCGATGCCGCAGAAGGAGCGGCACGTCGTCGCGTCGCTGGTCGAGCCCCGTGACGTCGATGCGCAGCGCAAAGCGCGCGAGGAAATCGTGCTTGAGCGAGTCCGGCCGGCGGTTCGTCGCGCCCACCAGTCGAAGATCGGCGCGACGCGATCGCGTCTCGCCGAGCCGCACGTACTCGCCCGCGTCGAGCACCCGCAACAGGTGCGCCTGCAATTGCGGCGGGAGCTCCCCTATCTCGTCGAGGAAGAGCGTCGTCCCATCGGCGTCGCCGATGAGTCCAGATCGTTCCGGCATCCCCGCGTTCGGGTAGTTCTTGGCGTTTCCGAAGAGCTCCGCGTCGACGAGCGAATCGGGAAAAGTCGCCGCATTGCGCGACACGAGCGGTCGGTCAGCGCGCGACGAAGAGGCGTGGACCGCGCGCGCCACAAGCTCTTTGCCCGAGCCGCTCGGGCCGGTGATGAGGACGTGCCCAGGACGTCGCGCGACGAACGCGATGGCGTCGCGCAGCGCCCAAGCCGCCGGCGACTCGCCGACAATCCCGTGGGCGTCGGCGTGGCCGAATGCGAACGACGCGGCGCCCGAGCGTTGCGGTGTGTTGCTGCGCGGCACGACGCACAGCACGAGCTGACTGCCGAGCTCGATGACGTCGCCGACGCTGGCCACCGCGCGCGTCGTGGCCACACCGTTGAGACTCATGCGTAGGCGCCCGACATTCTCGAGGGCGACGTGAGCTTCACCGCGCGCTTCGACGCGGAGCTGCACGCGCGAAACGCGCGGGCTGGCGAGCCCCGGCTGAGGCTCGTAGCTCGCGGGGCGGGCGCGAGCGAAGGTGGCGCGCGACTCGTCGCCGTCGGACTCGCCCCGACCGATCAAGCGCACCGCGCCTGGATCGCCGTGCGGCAGGAGCGCAACCTCGCCCACCCGCCACGGCTCGTCGGCGCACCACGCGATCGTCAACGCGGGACTCGTCGCGGCGGCGTCCGCGCCATCCTTTGCGTCATCGTGCTCTGGGAGCGTATGCGATTCTGTCACTTTCATCGGCGCGCGCGATTTCGTACTCGGGAAGACCCGTGCTCGCCAGGGAAACCCCGCCCCCGGTTCCGCGATGTCGGAAAAAGCGCCGCCGGCATCTATCGATCCCCATCGCTGCGTCGTGACCCACGTCACGACATCGGCGGGGTGGTAGGCGACGGAACGACGACGCGCTGCCAGTCATCGGAGCTTTCGCTCGACAGGAGTTCCATGCGTCCCAAACCCGATCCGGTCGGCTCCGGGCAGGAGTCCGTCTGGTCGTATCCGCGACCGCCCATCGTCGTGCCGAGCGCGCGGCGCGTGGTAGTGCGCTTTGGCGGCATCGTCGTCTGCGACACGCGTCGCGCGCTGAGGCTGCTCGAAACATCGCATCCGCCGACGTGGTATCTCCCGCGCGCCGATTTCGTCGCGGGTAGCCTGCGCCCGTCGTCGAGCCGCGGCTCGAGCTTCTGCGCGGGGAAGGGGATGGCGTCGTACCTCGACCTCGTCGCCGGCGAGCACGTCGCCGCGAGCACGGCGTGGACGTACCTCTCGCCGACCGCCGCGTTTGCGACGATTGCCGATCACGTGGCGCTCTATGCCGCAGCGACGGACGGTTGCTTCGTCGATGACGAGCGGGTGCGGGCGCAGCCGGGCGGCTTTTACGGTGGATGGATTACCGACGATGTCGTCGGCCCGTTCAAGGGAATCCCCGGCTCGTCGGGTTGGTAGCTCCCCTTCCTGGTTCGCAACGTCCGGGTCCTCGAAGGCATCCCACGACGAGCCCATGAAACTCTCCGAGAAAGGGCGGTTCTCCGCTCCCCCCGCGCTGCCCGAGCATGCCCAGATCGCCTCGAAGTCCATCGCGTCGTGGGCCGACGTGCACGCGCGGACCCATTGGCTCCTTGGCGACGAGACCCAAGTCGACGGCGCCGACTTCTACGTCGGTGAAGAAGAGATCGGGCATCTGCACTTGGACGGACAGGCCCATGTGGCGACCGGTCTCGTTCTGCGTAAGGCGCTGGTCGCGGCGAAGCTGGCCTCGCCATTTCGCTGGAGCTCGAAGTTCGTCGTTCACGACGTCGCGCGCGCGGCAGACGTCGAGCATGCGTTGTGGCTCTTTCGCCTGGCGTACGATCGCGCGAAAGGCATGACGGACGCGGACTTGATCACGCGCGTCCACGAGTACGGTGTCCGCTGACGGCCTCCGCGCCCCGTGCGATGGAGATGCGCACCGCGCTCTCGCGGCGGTAAGGGCGTGCTCACGCGGTGGTCGCCGTGGAACGCCGGAACAACGGTCGGCGATCCTCCGCGAACCGCGCCAGCGCCGGCGCACGGATCGCGCAGCGTCGCGCTACTTGGTCGCGGCTTTGTAGGTGAAGTTGGCGCGGCCCATGATGCGCGTGCCCGCGCCGGGGGAGACGGGATCGAAGCCGACGGTCACGACGTACGTCTTGCCCGCCTCGAGTGGCCGCGCCGCGTAGCCTTGGAAATCCTTGGCTCCGCTGGGCGCCGCGCCGTAACAGACTGGTCCCTCGAACGTGCCGTCTTCGTCCTTCGGAGTGACGATCCATCCGAGCGGGCTCAGCTTGTCGTCCGCGAGCTGCTCGCTCACCCCAAACCGGTTCACCTTGTCGCCGCCGGACCACGAGAAGCATGGAGGATCGTCGGTGTTCATCATCACTGTGAGATCCATCGCCGGGTATTTGCCGATCGACGCGAACGCGGTCTTTGGTTTCGGGCCGCTGGCGCAGTCCAACGAGGCGACGCCGAGCCCCACCACGACGACCCCGAGTAACCAGACGAGACTCTCTCCACTTTTGGCCATGCACCCTCCACTGCGCGTTGGTGTTTGCGCGACCTTCGATGGTAGCGTTTCAGAGTGCGTTTTCAGATCGCGATTTTGGGTTTGGCGCTCTCGATGTGTGGATGTTTCGCCGAGGTCACGGCGGGCGGCAACCGCGCCGGCGGCGGAGTCACCGGCTACGGTTGGCAGCTCGGCGTGAGCCTCGGCGCGTCGTACGACATCGAGCACACGCTGCGGCTCAACGTCGGCAACGACGCGCGCCTCGGAAAGACCCTGGGCAGCGACGGCGATCTGGGGACGCGATCGCTCGGCGTGATGGTGCGCACGGACATGAAGGTCGCCGACGACGTGCGCGCGACCCTCGCCTACTCGCACAGCTACCTCGACAGCCTGACCTTCACCCGGCCCAACGACCCCAAGGAGTACTCGGGGCGGGCGACGTTTCACGGCCTCTATCTCGGCATCGGCTTCGAGAAGGCGATCTCGGAGAACAACGGAATAAGCTTTGGGCTCGGACCGCACGTGACGTTCATGCCGAACGACTTCGTCGGCAACGCCACCATGATCGGCGGCGAGCTTCGGATGTCGTACTTCTTCATTTGGGAGCGGATCAGCGGGCCAGGGTTTGGCGGCTTCCCGGGCGTCGACACGTACACGCCGTCGAAGCCGGACAAGGCGTCGCCGAACAACCGCCCGAGCGATCGCCCGTGCCCGTCCTATACCGATTTCTCACGCCCGGATTGCGCCGGCCGATGAGCGCGCGACTCTTCTTTCTCAGCGCGCTGACGGCGGCAGCGTTCGCCGGCTGCTACGGCGATCCGCTGCGCGACTTCCTGAACGCCTCCGGCGACGGCGGCAGCGTCGATGGCGGCGCCACGATCGACACCGGCGCCGCCGATGCGTCGCACCGACCGCCGCCCCCAGACCCGGTCGGCGGCGCGTGCACCGGCCTCGCCAGCGATCCGCCGGGCCACAACGCCACCCACTTGAACGCCACCGCGCCGACACCGAACGGTGGCGACCTCGTCGAAGGCACCTACGTGTTGCAAACGTACTTTCGGTACAACGAGCCGTCCGATGCGACGAACGTGCGCGACAGTTTTTACTTCAAGCCGTCGACCTTCCAGCGCGCGCGCCGCGCCGGCACCGAGAGCAGCGACGCGCTGTCGAGCGGCACGTATGCGTTCCCCGACGCGACCCACGTCCACTTCGCGGCCAGCTGCGGGATGCCGAGCCTCGACGCGGGGTACACGGCTACGCCGACGTACGTCGAGCTTTACGTCGCGGCGGGCGCCGGCGTCGACGTGATGAGGTATGCGCTCCAGTAGCGAAGCGCGATCGGGCGCGCCGCGCGCGATGCGAACGGTCGTCTCACGGTCCACTCGCCGTCATCGTCGGGCAGTCGCCCGCCGTGACGATGTCGCCCACGTTCGCCATGCTCCGCGCGCACGCCAATCCGGAGTCGGCGCTGAACGCGGGGACGTCGATCATCATCGAGCTCCCGTGCGGAGGCTTGATGCAGAACGGCATGCTCGAGTCGAGGACGCCTTCGACGATCGAGCAGCCCTGCGAGCGCGCGCACTCCTCGGCGCCGGTCGAGTCGTTCGCTCCGATTTGGGCGAGCCGGCCGCAACCGTTCGCGTCCTGGCAGTTGATGCGGAACATGCTCGATCCGCCGGCGCATGGACCCGGCGTCGGCGCGGGCGGAGCGCCAGAGACGCAGCCGTGCAAGAGATCGCAGCTGTTGTCGCCCGCGCACGTTCCTAGGTAGTCACCGGACACGAAGCAGCACGTCTGACCGGTATCGCCGCAGACCCTGCAGACGTCGTGCGATCCATGCAGCCCGGCGTTGCAGCCGTCGAGCGTTCGCGAGTCGTACGGAACGCACGGAGGTTGCCCGAGCGCGCCGCACGCGACGCAGTGGTTCACCCCGTTGCAGATGAGGCCCGTATCGCACGACGTGGTGCCGTCGGACCGGCACAGTTGTCCGGTCGCGCCGCGCGGTCCGGACGATCCGCATGTGTCGCAGGCCGTGAAGAGAAGGAGGAATGCAGCAACCGTCCATCGAGAGCGTTTCATCGTCTTCTCCTTCACTGCGCGCGATCGAAGACGACGATCGTGTCGACGTTGTTTCGCTTCGCGCGCGCGACGATGCGGCCGAAACGGGTGACCGAGAGCGCTTCGCCGGCGACGATGTTCGTCGGCGCGACCTTCGCGAGGTACTGCGACGCCGACGGGTTGGCGACGCTCCAGAGGATCGGCGTTTGCACTTTGCCGGTATCGAGGTTGCCGACGACGACGCCGTCGTCGGTGATTCCGATCGCGCGGCTCGCGTAACCGGCGGGCGTCGCGAGGACGATCGGTTGCGTGCTGCCTGGCGCGAAGACGACCGCGCGCGGCTTGCCGTCGTTCGCGACCGACCAGCCGACGGTCCATCCGGCTTCGTTGACCGCGACCGCGTGCGTCTCGCCGCCGAGCGTGCCGAGCGTCGTCGTCTTGCCGGTGGTCTCGAAGCGATAGCCGCGGATGCCGACCTGCGTGGCCGTGCTGCCGACGGCGACGCCGCCGAGCGTGGCGCCCACGAGATCGATCGTCCACGCGCCGCTCGCGAGCGACTGGAACGTGCCAAACGACTCGAAGCACCCGAGTCGCTGCTGTCCGAACGTGCACACGCCAATCGCGTCGCCGCGCGCGTCGATGCCGTGCGGCTCGAAGCCCTTGATCGCGTCGAGCTGCATCTTGCCCCACGGCGATCGCACGCGCGTCACCGCGATCGTGCCGGCGACATCGCGCGAGTGGACGATGATCTCGTCGAACGCGTTGAGCTTCACGTCGTCGACCGTCCCGTTGACGGTCTTGTCGAGCGACACGTACCCGTGCGAAGGCGACGCGAGCCAGCTCGCGCCGTTGTACTTGACGACGAACGTGTGATTGTCGGCCGTCACGATGCTCGAGACGCACGAGTCGCAGCTGAACGCGCCGTGGATGCTGTCGTCGATGAGGTACTTGCGGTCGAGCGGCGGGAGGCACGCTTCGATCGTGAGCGGCGTGTACATGACGCTGCCGCCGCCAGCGGCTGCGATGTTGACGGAGCCCGTGTACCCGCTCGGGACGCGGACGCGAAACTCGGCCGTGCTCCTCCCCTCGTTCGCGAACACCGCGAACGACGGGAAGTGAATCGGATCCGACGAGACGATGTCGATGTCGGTGCCGCCGGTCGGTGCGACGTCCGAGAGCTGAACGCGCCCGGAGAACCAGCGCGCGCCCATCGCCGAGCAGATCGTGCCGCGAGGGACGTCGAACGTGACGCCCGTGACGTGGGGCTGCGGCATGCCGGCGATCACATGGAAGTGAAAGTCGGTGATGGTCTTGCTGAAGCCTTCGGTAACCGGCGTGAACCATCCGCCCCACGGTCGCGTGCCGCTGACGGTGACGTTGCCGCCCGGGAGATCGGTGACGTCGACGCTGGTCTCGCATGAGCCGCCGCACTCGCGCGGGTGCGTTCCGTAGCGCCGCGTGACGCGCCCGAGGAGCGTGCCGCTGATGCGCGAGACGTTGTAGCCACCGCCGAGCGAGATCGCGGCGCTCTCGTCGAACGTCCACGAGACGCCGGCCGACGTGGACGTACCGTGGAGGTGAATGACCTGATCGAAGTCGAGCCCGAGCGCGCGCGCGGAGATCATCGCGTCGAGTGTGCCGGTGCCCTTGCCGATCGTCGCCGCGTTCGCGTTGTACGAGTGTCCGTCGAGCGTCGCGCTCGCCGCGTCGAGGTAGAACGCGGTGCCGCGCTGCAGGTCGGTGAGCGGTGTCGCGCTCGCGTTCGTCGCGGCGCCGAGCCACGGCGCTGCCGCCGCTCCCGTCAGGAGCAGTGTCCACTTTCGGTGCCTCATCGAATCCCTCCGATCGCCCGCCCGCGGTGCGCGGTCGGTTCGTCGCGGGCGCCTTTTACAAAGTGCGCGCCACGCGAGACGTCGGGAAAACAAGCCCATCGACCGGCGCGATTGCGCAACCTGCGCGAGCCGAGTGCGCAAAAACTGGGCGATTCAGGTCGACTGGATGGTCAGTCGGTCAGTCCGCAAACCGCCCTTTCACGACGACCGTGGAGCAGTCCGTGCAAAACCAATCGGCGTTCGCTGATTGATGCTGGTTCACTTCGTCGGCGTCCTCGTCGTCGCGCCCCTCGCGCCGAAAGCGGAAGTCGAGCACGCCCGTCGCCTGACCGAATCGCCGGTGCACGATCAGCTTCCCCGCGACCATCTTGCGTGCGCAATGCGGGCAGCGTGTTGGCGCAAGCTTGGTCTCGGCGGATGGCGCGATGCCTTTCGCTTCCGCGAGATCTTGCTCGAGCGTCTGGATGCGTGCGAGGAGCGCGGCGACGTCGTCACGGTATTCCGACATGCGAATCCGAACGTAGCGCGCGTTGCTCTCGATCGGGATCATTCTCTCGCCGTGACCGACGCCGCGCACCTGAGCGCGCGTACGCGCCTTCTCCGCGCGCGGGCCGCCGCTCTACTTAGGCGTCAGCTTCATGATTGTCCCAGCCGTGGCGTCTGCCCAATAGAGGCTGGTCGCGTCGACGGCAATGTCCGATGGAGTCATGCTCGCGGGTGCCGCCGCAAGCTGCGTCGGCTGGCCGGGGCAGCCGCTGAGCGGACACTTCATCACGCCATTGGCGCTGCGAAAGTAGACGCTCGTCGAGTCGAGCGCGATTCCCGTCGGAGAGTTTAGACCGGAGGCGATCGGCCGCGGTTGATTGTTGCAGCCGCCGATCGCGCACGACACGATGGTCCCGCTCGTGAAGTTGGCCCAGAACGTCGACGTGCCCACCGCGATTCCAACCGGATTACCCTGCGCGGACGCGAGCACCGTCGGGACGTTGTTGATCCCAGTGATTGGGCACTTCGAAACGCTCATTCCGCTCGGACTCGTAAAGTAGACGCTCGTGGAGTCCACGGCGAGCGGCCCCGGCATGCTCGGCGTCGTCGCGAGGGTCGTGGGGGTGCCGTTGCACCCGCCGACCGCGCACCTCATCAGGCTCCCGGTGCCACCCGACGTCGACCAGTAGACATTCGTCGAGTCCACGCCGATGCCGAGCGATCCGCCCTGCCCCGACGCGAGCACCGTCGGTTGGTCGTTGCACCCGCTCACTGCGCACTTGAGGATCATGGCGGCGCTGAGGCTCGCCCAGTAGACGCTCGTCGAGTCGACGGCGATCCCGAACGAGTCACCTCGCGTCGAAGCGAGCGTCGTCGGGGCACCGCCGCATCCGCCGATAGCGCACTTCATGACGGCCTTCTTCACGGCGCTCGAGCTCGTCCAGTAGACGCTCGTCGAGTCGACTGTCAGCGCTTGCGGACCCATTTGGCCCGTCGCGAGCGTGACCAGACATCGACCCGCGGTGATGACGCCCGTGCATGGAGGGGGCGGCCCGGTGTCTGCGTTGGACCCGTCGTGCGCGCCGTCCGTGGCGCCGGCGTCATCACCGCCGCCGCAATCGCACTCCCCGTACGTCGTTCCGTCATCGACGCATGTCTGCGTTCCGTCAGCTCCGTTACGGCATGCACAGGTGACGGTCGCGCCGGGGTCGCACGAAGTGGCGGGCGCGAACGACGGCGGGCCATCGAGCGACGCGCATGCACTTGCGGCGAGCAAGACCCCAGTCAGAACCACACGCGATCGCTGCTTGCTCACGACGCCTGTCTCCTCCCTTCAGTACGAGACAGTGAGTCGCGCGAATGGCGCGAACACTTGGAAAGCCTCGGCGGGACTGCTCACACTCCATTGCGACCCCGCACGTGCGACGCCGATACGGCCCGTGTGCCAATCCGAATAGGGCATCGTCGACTGGATCGTGTTGCCGCCGGCGACCTGGAGCGCGACGACTTCTTCGTAGTTGACCCCGACGACGAAGCTCCAGTGCGGTTGGGTGTACGTGATCGCGAGCGAGCCGCCGCGCCCGAGGCACACGCCGCCACTCGTGTCGACGAACCCGGACGACACGCTCGAGTATCCCAGGAAGAAGTAGGCGTGACCGGTGAGGTGCACGTCGCTCCAAAGCGCAAAGTCGAGGTTCTGCCGCGCCGCGGCTGCGTGACACGCGAACGTGTCCTGTACGATCCCCTGCAAGACCGAGTCGACGTAGTCGCCAGTCGAGGCCAAGTAGGAGCTCAGCGTCGAGACTCGGATGAACCGGTATCCGAGGGACAGATCCTTGAGCCAGTTGAGCCCGTACACTTGGCCGTCGACGACGGCGGTCACCGCGAGCGAGTACCAATCGGTGTTCCCGAGGACGTTCGCTCCGGCGCTGAGGCGACGCGGCGCTCCGCTCTCCGGCACGAAATAGGTCGTCAGCGCGTTGCCCCCCGTTCGATGAAAGCTCGGCGCAGCGTATGTCACCATGTGCGCGAACGCGCCTTCGCCTCGCAGCGTGATGTGCTTTCCGAGCGCGTAGCCGAGCAGCGCAGCGTAGCGCTCCGCTTGCCCGAGATCGGCCTGCGACGTCTGGTTCTCGCTGGTGAAGCCGCCGAGCGCGACGAGCGACGTCGCAGCGCCGTTGAGGCCTGCCTCGAAGCGACCGAGGCCGGAGAAATGAATGTCGGCGACTTTGAGGACATACGGTTGGCGCGACAAGCCGCGGACCGTGAACTGCTCGTAGTTCGCCCCGCCTCCCGACCGAGCCAGCGTCGCGAACTCCATGCCGACGTACCCATCGACGTGCGGGCCGTCGCCCGGCGCGTGGGTGAGCGGAGGTGGAGGTGGAATCTGTGCGCGCGCGTTGCCGGAGAGCGAGAGGGTCGCGACGAACGCGGAGGCCAAGACGCCGCGCGCGAGGGTGTGCCTGGTCATTGGCAAGCTCCGAGCGCTCGGCCGAGCACGCTGAACGCGCTCGTGCCCGATGTGAGCGCCAAGCATTTCTTGCCATCCGGGCAGGACGTCGCGTCATCCGTCCGACACCAACGCGCGCACGTCGCCGCCACCGATGACGAGCCGGTGAGAACGCAGCTGTCGCCACTGACGCAGTCGATGTCGGCCGCGCACGACTGCCCCGTAGTCCGTTTGCCTGCGGTACGCGTGCACGCCGCCAACGTACCGCCGAGCAGATTGATGCTGGCGATGCACGTCTCGTCCGCGCGGCACGTCTCCAGACGGCCGTCGCTCGGCGCTTGGGGGCTCACCGGGTCGCAGTCGCGGCTGCACGTACCGCCGAGACGGTTGCCGTCCTTGTCTCGGTAGTAGTCGATGCACGCCACGGCCTCATCGCTCCCGCAATCGAGCGCCTCGAAGCAGGTCCGACGGCAGCGCGCTCCGTCGCAGAGAGTCCCTTTCGCGCATTCGGTGTCGGACGCGCAGGGCGCGTCGATGCCTTTTGAGCCAGGCGCCGCGCACGCAAAGGTGAAGACGCCGGAGGCGCTCTGCGATGCCAGTCCGCACTTCATGTTTTCCGGGCACCCACACGGCGCGGGCCACACCGCGCATGTGTCGCCGTCCGGAAGAACCTTATCGCCGCAGATCGGTTGGTCGCTTGTTTGGTAAAAGCCGCAGGCGCTCGTCGTCGATGCGACGGCAGCGACGACGACGATCGTTGCGAACGCGACGCGCGCAATCATTCAGAAGCGCCCCCCGACACCGGTCGGAGTGAGGAGCCACGCGCCGGTCGTGGGCTGCTGCGGAGGGATCGCGAACTTGTAAAGGAGGACGCCGACGCCGATCATCACGAGCCCGGTGAGCGCGCCTACGCCGCCGTAGAGGAGCTCGGTATTGTACAGGTCGATCCGATCTTGTTGGCTGCGAGGGCACGTGCCGCGCACGCACGCCGCGTCGAGACTTCCTGCGGTGGCGCTCGAGTAACCGAGCACGAACATCCCGGCGAACAGCACTACGGACCCGCCGACGATCCCGATCTTCGCGAGCACGTCCGCCGTCGTGGTGGGAGGAGAAGCGGACGGCGGCGGCGGCGCGGGTGGGAGCGTCGGTGCGGGAGGTGCCGAGGCCGACGGAGCGGGCGGCGGCGCCGACGCCGAAGGAGCCGGTGGCGGCGGCGTTTCGGACGCGCTCGGCGGTGGCGCAGTCGGCGGGTCGAGCGACGAAGCGGACGCCGAAGGCGCGGAGCTCACCGGTGGCGTGTCGGAGTTTTCGGTTCGACCAGCGTCCGCCCAGCACGGCCACGTCGCCAGCAATGCGAGCGCCGCCGGTGCATACCGCGCCACGCGCCGGCCCGGCGTGCGATCGCGCCGTCTCGACTCTCCCTCCATGATCTGACGCTATCGACCCAGCGGATCGTTGTCATCTCTTTTCAGCAGTGCGCGTCACGCGTCGCATACCAGCGGCGAGGATGGCGCGAGGGCAGTCAACTGCACGCGGTGCTGTCGGCGTGAACGCGATAGAGCGGCGAGCGCTCACGTCCGCGCCGGACTCTTCATCGCGCCTTCGATCAGGTCCGCCGCGCGCGCCGCTCCGTCTTCGCTTGCGATCGATCGCGCGAGCGCCTCCGCGCGGCTCGTCATCTCGGGTTGCGCGATGACGTCACGCATCCGTGCAGCGAGAGGCTTTGCGGCAAGCGAGGTGCGTCGGAGCGGCTTCGCCGCGACGCCGCGCGCGTAGAGGAGGTCGGCGAAGTAGAACTGATCGGTCACGTGCGGCACGACGATGGAGGGGCGCCCGGCGAGGAGCGCTGCCTGCGTCGTCCCCGCCCCGCCGTGATGCACGATGACGGAGCACTGCGGAAAGAGCCGCCGATGCGGCGCGCGCTCGATGTAGCGCACCGAGGCGAGGTCGGGCGCGCTGGCGATCACCTCCGCCGGGGCCTGGATGATTCCGCGAAGCCCCGCGAGCGTGAGCGCGTCGGCGAAGATGCGAACCGACTCGATCGTCCGCTTCTGATCGACCGCGAACATGCTGCCGAACGAGAGGAAGACGGGCCTTTGGTCGGCCTGGCCGCTTCCGTCCAGGAACCTGCGAAGGTCGTCCGACGGCGCCCACGCCTCGGACTCGTCGGGGATCGCGAGGAAGCCGCTCAACTGAACGTTCTCGGCCCAGTCCGGTGGGCGCGCGAAGAGCGACGGCGAGAGCGCGATCAGCGCGAGAGCGGCGTCTTCGAGCGACAGCGTATCCGCGCCGAGCGCCGGCGGGAGGCCCGAGCGGGCGCGCGTAGCGTTGATTCGTTCGCGCGTCACGCCAGCGACGAGCCGGTTCATGAGCTTCCAGAGGAGCGGGTTCAAGAGTCGCCCGAGCTGCGGCGCGCCGATCGGCGGGAAGTGCTTGGAAGGAATGATCGGCTGCATCCCGACGACGACGAATGGGCGTCCGTGCTTCTCGGCCGCGATCTTCGCTGGGAAGGTCATGAAGTGGGCGATCATGACCTCGCTCCAGGCCGCGAGCGCGTCGGAGGCTTCGAGGAGCACGTCCACGACCGGGTCCATCAGCTCCTTGAAGATGACCTGAACCTGCTTCACGGGTCCGAGCTCGAAGCTCGCGCCGACGCGCGCGGCGATTTGCTCGCGGTGCTCGCGAAAGTATTCCGCGCCGACGCCGCTCGCGGAGAGCCCGCCCGCCGACGCGAGCGCGTCGCAGTC
>JBBQXV010000185.1:0-19115 GCA_038209335.1 Polyangiales bacterium
CGGCGCGCATCGCGCTCCGCACGGGCGCGGCGATCGTCGTCGGCTCCGCGGCGCGCGATTCGAGCGGCGCGCTCTGCGTCACGGCGACCCGCGTCGACGCCGGCGATCTCGACCGGAGCCCCGACGCCGAGCGCATGTTGACGAGCCGAATCAACGACGAGCTCTCGGTGCGCATTCGTGCGCTCCCCGACGCATGGGTCTGGATGCACCCGCGCTTCGGCTAATATCGCGCTGGCCGCGCGATACCGTTATGCTTCCGATTGCTTGGCCGACGATCGCGCACGAACTCCGAAGCCCGTCGCGCCCGCCGAGGGGCGAGACGCACGCGCGCAAGCGCTCGCGCCGACGGAGGCGTTCGTCCTCTCGCGCGTCGACGGCATCTTGGACGACAGCGAGCTCTCGATGGTCACGGGCGTCGCCGACGACGCGCTCCGGAAGATCCTCGACAAGCTCGAAGGCCTCGGGCTCATCACGTTCGGCGCTCCGTCACCTGCGCCTGCGCAGCCGCGAGCTCCCGCCGCGCCGATGCGGCCGCTGCGTCCCGCTACCCCGCCGCGAATCAACACGCCGGTGCCTCAGCCCGCGGTCGTCCCGCAGCCGCTCGCGACGGCGAAATACGATCCCAAGTTGCTCGACGAGGACGTCGATCTCGAGATGCCGGTGCGCCAGCGCGTTCTCGATCTCTTCCATCGGCTCGAAGGGCTCGATCACTATTCCGTGCTCGGCGTTCCACAGAGCGCGGACAAGAAGGCGGTGAAGCGCGCGTACTTCGAGTACGCCGCCGCGTTTCACCCGGATAAGTACTTCCGGAAGCGGCTCGGCGCCTTCAAGCTGAAGATGGAGACGATCTTCGGTCGCGCGACGCAAGCGCACGACGTCCTCACCGACAAGGCGAAGCGCGCGGAGTACGACTCGTATCTGCTCGATCAGCAGCGCTCGCGCGGCATCGAGGACATGCTCAAGGACGTGCTGTCGCAGATGGCGGCGGCCGAAGAGGCGGTTCGAAAGGCGGTGCCCGAGTCAGTTCCGCCGGCCGCGTTCGCCGAAGCACCGACGGCGCCGGGGATCGCGCCGCCGGAGAAAGCGCCGACGATCGCGACGCCGGTCCCGAAGCCGCGCCCGAGCGTACCGCCGCCGGACATGCAGGCGCGACGCGACGCGCTCGCTCGACGCTTGACCGGAAACCGCGCGCCGCCCGCGCGCACCGCGTCGGGATCGAGCCCGGCGGTCCCGAAGGCGGGCTCGGCGCCGCACGCGTCGACCGGGGACGCGATGGCCGCGTTGCGCAAACGCTACGAAGACCGTGTCGCGTCGGCGCGAGGCTTCCAAGCGAAGAAGTACTCCGACAACGCCGCCGAAGCGCTCGCCGCCAACGATCCGATCGCCGCCGCGAACGCGCTACGCGTCGCGGTCACCATGTCGCCGAACGACGCTCAGCTGAAGCGCCAATACGAAGACGCCCAGGCGGCATCCGACAGCATTTTGGCCGAGACGTACTCGCGCCAGGCCTCGTACGAAGAAAAGAACGAGAGCTGGGCGGATGCGGCGCGATCGTGGAGCCGGGTCGTTGGCGCACGCCCCAACGAGGCGCATTGCCATGAGCGCGCGGCCAACGCGATCGTCCGCGCATCGGGGGATCTGCACGAGGCGGCGCGCGTGGCGCAGCGAGCCTGTGCGTTCGAACCTGCCAACGCGAAGTTCAAGGTGACGCTCGCGAACGTGTACCTTGCGGCTGGCCTCGGCTTGAACGCAAGACGCGAGCTCGAGGCGGCAGCGCAGCTTTCTCCTCAGGATGATACGATTCAGGCTCTACTGAAGCGCGTTGCCAAGGGCGGCACGTAGCAAACCCTCACGGAGACTGGGGTCGATGGCCAACACAATGGAGCGGGTGATCGGGATCGACCTTGGGACCACGAACTCGTGCGTCGCCATCGTCGAGAACGGCGTCCCCACCGTGATCCCCAACCGCGGCGGCTACAAGACGACGCCGTCGATGGTCGCGGTCACAGAAGCGGGCAAGCGACTGGTCGGTCACATCGCCAAACGTCAGGCCATCACCAACGCCGAGAACACCGTCTACGCGGCCAAGCGGCTCATCGGGCGAAAGTGGAACTCGCCGCAAGTGAAGAACGCGGTCGCGACGTCGAGCTACCGGATCGTCGAAGGTCCGCACCACGACGTGCGCATCCAGCTGCGCGACAAGGACTACAGCGTCCCCGAGATCAGCGCGATGGTCCTTCAAGAGATGAAGATCATCGCGGAGGACTACCTCGGCGAGTCGGTCACGAAGGCCGTCGTCACGGTGCCCGCCTACTTCAACGACAACCAACGGCAAGCGACGAAAGACGCCGGCGAGATCGCCGGGCTCGACGTCATCCGCATCATCAACGAGCCGACCGCCGCCGCGCTGTCGTACGGCTTCGGCCGCAACATGGAGAAGACGGTCGCGGTCTACGACTTCGGCGGAGGCACGTTCGACATTTCGATCCTCGAGATCGGCGAGCACGGCGTCTTCAAGGTCATCGCGACCGCGGGCGACACGTTCCTCGGCGGCGAGGACGTCGACGCGCGGATCATCGACTGGCTCGTTCAGGGATTCCGCGAAGAGCACAACATCGATCTGCGGCAAGACCGCATGGCGCTCCAGCGATTGAAGGACGCCGCAGAAAAAGCGAAGTGCGAGCTGTCGAGCGTTCGCGAGACCGAGGTGAACCTCCCGTTCATCATCTCGAGCGGACGGAACGAAGCGCTTCACCTGCAGCGCGCGATCAGCCGCCAGACGCTCGAAGAGCTCAGCGAAGATCTCATCGAGCGCACCATCGACATCTGCCGCCAGACGCTCGAGGACGCGCGCCTGGAGAAGGACGAGATCGAGGACGTCGTGCTCGTCGGCGGCATGACGCGCATGCCGCGCATCCAGCAAGCGGTCGGCACGTTCTTCGAGCGCGAGCCGAGCAAGGGCGTTCACCCGGACGAAGCGGTCGCGCTCGGCGCGGCGATCCAAGGCATCGCGCTCGTCGATCAGAAGCACGAGATGATCCTCCTCGACGTCACGCCGCACGCGCTCGGCATCATGACGCAGGGCGGGTACTTCGAAGAGCTCATCCCCCAGAACACGACGGTGCCGACGCACCGCCAGAAGACCTTCACGACGAGCCGCGAAAATCAGACCGCGGTGAAGATCATCGTCATGCAAGGCGAGCACGAGAAGGCGACGGAGAACGAGCTCCTCGGCGAGTTCATTCTCCAGGGGCTGCGACGCGCGCCCAAGGGCGAGGTCGAGATCGAGGTCACGTTCGAGATCAACGCCGACGGCATCGTCAGCGTCCGCGCGAAGGATCTCGAGACGAACAAAGAGCAGTCGATCGAGGTCACGGCGTCGAGCGGCCTGACACGCGACGAGATCGCCGCGATGATGGAAGGCGCGAAAGACCAGATGGTCGAGCGCCGCACGTCCGAGGACTTCGAAGCGGCGAAGCAAGAGGCCGAGAAGCTCGTCGGCGAGATCGAGCGCCTGTTCCCGCAGGTCGAGACGATCGTCGCGTCGAGCGACTTCGGACGCGACGCGATCGAAAAGGCGCGCACGATCGTGGACAAGGCGCGCACCGCGATCGGCAAGCGCGACGCGGCAGCGGTCAAAGAACAAATCGAAGGGCTGTCCCGTACGCATCGCATGTTCAAAGGAGTGGTCGCTAAGACTCATTAGAGCGAGGCACGCTGAAGGGAACGCGCGCAGTGACGCAGAGGAAACGGACGCCGCACAAGGGTCAGCAGGCCGCGAAGGCCGGCCGGGCGTCCAGCGTCTCGGACGCGCAACGGCCGAGCTCGCCTCCCGACGCGGAGCCCGGTCGCGAGACGGTCGAGATCGACGTCGTGCTCGACGAGCCTCTCCTCAGCCTCCCGCCGCCTGCGCGCGAGAAGATGCAGACGCTCACCGACGAGAGCGAGCTCGAACGCGCGCGCCTTCGCTCGATTCAGATGAGCTCGTTCCCGCCGGAGCGGCCGTCGGCACCACCGGTGATGGAACCGATCCTGTCGATGGCGAATCGGATCGCGCCGTCGAACCCGCCGCAGTTCGAGCCCGAGCCGCCCGATCTTCCCACGGCGCCGCCTCCGCCCGACGCGATGAAGGCGATGGAGCGCGAGCGCAACGGCGATCCCGTCGTCGAGATGCGTGATCGCCACGCGCTCGGCGACTACACCGGCGCGTTGCAGATCGCGGAGGAGATCCTCCTCGAGCATCCGACGAACGCCGCCGCGCTGGCGTGCGCCGAGAGCTGCCGCGAAGTCCTCGTCAAAATGTATACTGCACGCATCGGTCAGCTCGACAAAGTGCCGGTCGTCATGATCGCGCGCAACCAGCTGAGGTGGCTCTCGCTCGATCATCGCGCGGGGTTCGTGCTGTCGCACATCGACGGAGTATCGAGCGTCGAGATGATCCTCGACGTGAGCGGGATGGCGACGCTCGATTGCCTTCGCATCCTGACCGAGCTCGTTCAGCAGCGCGTGATTTCGTTTCGCTGAGGCGCTGCACGCGCGAACGCGGGCACGACGAAAGCGTCGAGAGAGAGCGCGCGGCCTTACGACGAATTCATTCGAACGCAAGGAAAAAGTCCCGCTCTTTCCGCGTGAAACCTCGGTTGCGCGAGCCGATTCGCGCGGCTAAACCCTACACTCGATGGACTCGAAACAGCCGGAGGCGGAGCGTCTTCGCCAGGACGTCGAGTGGGCGCTTCGTCGAGCGCTCGATCCGACGGACGTGCTGCCGATGCTCCATCGTCTCGCGCGCACCGCGAAGGACGGGACCGAAGAGAGCGTCTTCGCGCATCGCAATCTGTCCGAGCTCCTCGTCGAGCGCGATCCGTGGCGTGCTGCCCTGCACGCGCGCAAGGTGCTCGCGCATCGGGCCGAGGACGATCGCGGCTGGGCCCTCCTCGGGCTGTGCCAGACGCTGCTCGGAAACTTTCGCTTCGCGGTGACGGCGTACCGCAACGCGCTCACGCGCGCGCCGTCCAATCCTTGGTACGCGCACAACCTCGGGCATCTGCTCGACGTCGCGCTCGGCAAAGCGAAGGACGCGATCCCGTGGCTTCGAAGCGCGTACGGCTCGGCGCAAGGCAACGCGGAGATCGCGACGTCGTTCGCGCACGCGCTCGCCCGCGGCGGCGATCTGGAAGAGGCGAAGCTCGTCTTGGCGCGGTCGATCAAGGCGAACAAGACGGGGGCGTCGCGCGAACAGTCGGCGCTCATGCGTTGGCTCGAGGACGGCGCGCCGCCGGGCAAGGATCAACCGACACCGAGGCCTTCGCCGATTCCGCGGCGGCAGCGCGCCGATGCGGCGCCGCGATCGCGACGCGGCGCTGCGGGGACGGCGAACGGTGCAAAGGCGGCGGGCGAGCTCGAGAAGGTGCTCGGGCGCGGACTGTCCAGCCTTCCGCTCGACGCACGCCAACGCGCGCGCGCGAAGGAGCTGGCGCGCGACGCGCTTCTCCACTTCGCGCCGCCGACACCACGATTGAAAGCTGTCTCGACGGTCCCGAGCCTCGCGGCGGCGATCGCCTACGCCATCGTCTACGTCGACCACGTCCCGCTCACGCAGGCCGAGGTCGCCGCGTGCTTCCGTGTCAGCGTCGCGAGCTTGCGTGGCCGCTTCGGCGAGCTCCGCGCGCACCTCGATCTGACGCCGGGCGATGCGCGGTACGCGACACATGTCCGCCGCGGCTGACAGGATCTAGAGCGCGCGACGGGCGCGATCTCCCGAAATAAACTGGGCCCCGGATGCGAAGTACGTGCATCCAATCGGCGGCAAAGTTACGGAGATCTCCATGCGCAAAGCTGCTGCTCTGATTCTCATCGCGGTCGCGTCCTCGACCACGGCGTTCGCTCAGCCCGTACCGACCGCGCCCCCGCCGCTGCCCGCACCGTCTGCGAGCGCGAGCAACCAGCCCATTCCGATCCCGCCGCCTCCCACGGTAAACGATCCGATGCTCGCGCCCGTACCGCCGGCCAAGCGCATGATCGCGACGTGGGAAGAGGCGCTCGGATACGTGCGTTCGCGCTCGACCGATCTACGCATCGCGTACGCCGAAGTCGCGCGCGCCGAAGCGCAGACGCGCAGCGCGCTCGCGCTCTACTTGCCACAGCTCAACGGCACCGTGAACGCGAATCATCAGCTGATCACGAACCCGATCAACGTCAACCCGTCGGTCGCGCAGTCGTTCGGAGGCGCCACACGGACGCCCCTCCCGAACATCATCACCGGCAACATCCAGCTGGTGCAGCCGATCGTGAACATCGCGAACTGGGACCAGAGGCACATCGCGCGAATGAACGAAGACGTTCAGCGACTCTCGGTCGACGACATCAAGCGCAACCTCGCGCTCAGCCTCGCCAACGCCCTCGTCGGCGTCGTCACGGCCGAGCGCGTCGCCGAGCTCAATCGCGTCGGTTTTCGGCAGTCGCTCGAGCGGCTCGATCTGACGACGCGCAAAAAGAACCTCGGCGCCGCGAATGGGCTCGACGTCGTGCGTGCGCAGCAAGACGTGGAGACAGCGCGCGGAAATCTCGTGAACGGCGACGAGTCGTTGCGTCAGGCGCGCGAGGCGCTCGGGCTCGCGCTGGGATTTCCGGAGCAGGTCGGAGTCGCGCGCGACGTGAACATCAACGGGCTCGAGCGCAGCGCGATGCGCATCTGCCAGGTCGCCGACTCGGTCGACACGCGCCCCGACGTCGCCGCTGCGCGAAAGAAGCTCGACATCGCCAAGCGCAACATCGACAACGTCTACTACCAGTTCGCTCCGACGCTGAACGCGCAGAGCACGCTCGGAACGTCGAGCGCCGACACCGGCGCCGCGCCCAACACGACGTGGAACATCGCCGCGGTGCTCTCGGTGCCGTTCTGGGACGGCGGTGCTCGCTACGGCGCGCTCCGGCAAGCGCGCGCGCTCAGCTACGAAGCCGAGCAAAACCTCGAGGCGCTCCGTCGAACGGCGATCGTGCAGATCGAGCAAGCGCGACGCGGCGTCGACGTCGCCGAGGCGTCACGCAAGGTCGCGGCCGACGCGCGCGCTCTCGCCGCGGAGACCGATCGGCTCACGCAGGTCGCGTACCGCGAAGGCCAAGGCACGAGCCTCGAGCTCGTCATCGCAGCGGCGTCGCTTCGTCAGTCGGAGATCACCCTCGCGCTCCGCGAGTTCGACGTCGTGAAGTCGCGCGTCCTCGCGGTGCTCGCGCTCGCGACGTGTCCTTGGTGAGACGCGATCAGTTGCCCGTGGGCGCTGCGGTGTCCCATCCGCTCACGCGCGCGAGCTCGCTCATCGCGACGTTGAGATCCATCAGCCCGAGCAGGTGGTTCAGCTGCGCGTTGGCGTAGAGGCGCACGGGATCGAGCAGCTGCCGTTCGTCGCTCGTCCCGATGTCGATCGAGTCCTGCACCGTCACGATCCACTGCTTGGCCTTTTGCTCGGCGCGCGCCCACGCCTCTTCGCGCATTTTCGCTTCGATGGCGATGCCGTGCGCGTTCTCGACCTCGACCATCGTGCCGCCGAGCGCGAGCCGCTCGTACGCGCGCGTCTCTTCGAGAAGCGCTTCGGCCTGCGCGACACGCGCAGCGTTCGGGAGGATGTCGAGATTCCAGCGCACGCCGAAGCCGGCGTAATAGAAGAAGCGATTGAACGGATCGTTGGACCACGCGGTGACTTGCGTCGTCGCGCTCGGGCTCGTCGCGTACGACGCGCCCATGCCGAGCCCGATGTCGGGGAAGAACTTGGCGCGGTTGTACTCGACCCATTTTTGCCGTGCGACGACGCCGGCGCGCGCCATGTTGATCTCGGGACGGAAGAGGCGCGCCGCGGCGAGGTATTGCGCGACGTCGACGAGCGGGCGATCCGGCCGCTTGAGCGGCTCGTCCGGAATGTCGAACGCGGTTTGGACGCCCGTCAGAAACCGGAGCGCGGACATCGCGTAGACGGCGCCGCGCGCGGGCTCGCCGGATCGCGCGACGACCTCTTCGAAGAACACCTCGAGGCGCAGCACGTCGACCTGCTGCACCGAGCGCTCGCCCTTCGCGAGCTTGTCCTTCAGCCCGTCGATCCCCTTCTTGAGGCGCCCGATCGCGTCGTCGACGATGTACTTCGCGTCGCGCGTGAGGAGGAGCCCGTAGTACGCGCGTCGCACGTCCATTCGAACGGACTGACGCGCCTTCTCGAGATCCCATTCGCTCACGCGGACGCTCGCCTCGGCGGCCTCGCGGACGCTCGAGATCTTGCCGAACGTCCAGAGCGGGATCGCGCCGTTGAGATCGAACGAGAACGCAGGCTGGACCTTGTCGAGGCCGCCGAGGTTGCGCGCAGTGACCGGCGTCGACGTAAAGAAGATGCTGCCGGTGATCGGCGGGAGGACGCCGCCTTGCGCGCTCATGCCCCAGTTGAACCACGGCGCGTAGCGCGCTTCGTCGAGCTGCGCGTGAACGAACGCGAGGCGCGCGCGCGCCGCCCAGAGGTTCGGGTGGTTACGTTCGGCGAGCGCGAGGCACTCGGTCAGCGTGTACGTGCGCGGCTTGATCGTCGCGCGCGGAGCCGACGGCGGCGCGGCGGCGGCGTCGGGCTCGGCGGCGCGGGCCATGAGCGGCGCGAGCGCTCCGCCGAACGCGACGAGCAGCGTCAGGACGTGGAGCGGGCGCGGCATTGCGGGCGAGACATTAGCAACGGACGGATCGACGGTCGAGGAAGAGGTCAGTCGCGATGGGCAGCGGCGAGGATCTTGCGCGCGAGGGTGGTCGTGCCGCGGCGATCGAGCGCGGCGGGATCAACGTCTTCGATCGCGTCGTATTCCCCGTCGGCGGGCGCGATTCGCTTGCGTGCGGGCCCCGCGAGGTGGGCGCGGAGAACCTGTACGGACATGCGCCGATGCGACAAGACGTGGACGATCTCGGCGCACGGCTCGAGCTTGCCGAGGCGCGCGCCGACGAGCGCGGCGAAGCGCGGTCGCGCCCACGATGCGATCGCGTCGTCCGCGACGCCCGTCTCGACCTCGATCGAAAGTGGCTCCCACATTCCGCCGAACGTCCCCTCGGGGCGGCGACGCGCGAGCACGACGCCGCCCGGACGAAAGAGAACGAGCGCGACGCGGCGCACGTCGCGAGGTTTGGTCTTCGCGCGCAAGATCGGGAGCTTCTTCTCGATGCCGCGTGCGCGCGCCGCGCAGAGATCGCGCACGGGACAGACGAGGCAGCCCGGATCGCGCGGAACGCAAACGGTCGCGCCGAGCTCCATCAACGCCTGGTTGTGCTCCCCTGCCCCGCGCTCCGGCACGAGCGCATCGGCGATCGCCCAGACCTTCGCGAGCCCGCGCGCGCCGCGCACGTCGTCTTCGATCGCGAAGAGCCGCGCGAGAACGCGCGCCACGTTTCCGTCGACGAGCGCCGCGGGGCGATCGAACGCGATGCTCGCGATCGCTCCCGCGGTGTACGGCCCGATCCCCGGCACGGCGCGCAGACCATCGACGTCCGACGGGAATGCGCCGCCCGCGAGCGCGACGTGCTTCGCGGCGGCGTGAAGCATCCGCGCGCGACGGTAGTAGCCGAGCCCGCTCCACATCGAGAGAACGTCGTCGAGCGGCGCCTCGGCGAGCGCATGCACCGTCGCGTAGCGCGCGAGGAACCGCCCCCAGTACGGAATGACGGTCTCGACGCGGGTCTGCTGGAGCATCACCTCGCTCAGCCAAATCGCGTACGGATCGCGCGTGCGACGCCACGGAAGATCGCGCTTTGCGCCGACGTACCAATCGAGCAGCCGCTCACGAAGCGCCACGCCTTGCGCGAGCACGAGCCCATGCACATGTTCTCGGCGGTCCGCAGATGCGGCGCGGGGAGAGGCCTTCAACATGGGTGTGTCATGAGCTCTGCCATCGATCGACCGAAGCCTGGGATCGCCGCCGTGTTGTCGTTCGTCGTCCCTGGCGTCGGCCAGTTCTACAACGGCTCCTTCCTGCGCGGGATCTTCTGGCTCATCGTCACGCAGCGTCTGTGGATCGGCAGCACTGGGACGCTCGGCTGGATCTGCCACATCGCCAGCGCCTACACCGCGTACCGCTACGCAGAAAAACTCTGAGACCCTTCCGCAAGACCCTCGGAATGACCGCGTGAAGCGAAGCCGCGGAAAGCCTCGCGCGCGTCTGAAATCGGAAGGAGACGCAACCCGAAGGGCGCGCTACTATCCAGGATGATGGCGCGCCGCGCCTTCCTCCCCACCATGCCGCCGCCTCCCGGGCCCCCCTCGTCGCGAGCGACGCAGGGTCCGGCGTCGACGTCGCGTATTTCCAGCCCGCCGGCAGGTCCCGGCTCGAGCATTCCCGAGTCACGTCGATCGGTGCCGCCGGCGTCCGCGCCAGGCGGGCCCGGCATGCCGGGGATCGACGGGATCGCGATGGCCTCGGCGGCGATGCTGCTCGATCGGCTCGCTGCGGCCGACGAGGGGGCCTTCATTGTGTCGTGGATCGAATCGGCGCTCGCCGGGCGCTCGCGCGTCGATCCGACGCTCGCGGTTCGGCTGCTGCGCGCTTACCGCGAGACCGGGCGCGTCGATCGCGCGCGCGAGCTCGCCGCGTCGCTTCCGTCGGCGCCGTCGTCGTGGAATCCGATCGATCTCGCGCGGCTCGCGATCGAGCGAGCGATCCTCGCCATCATCGACGGGCGCGCCGATCACGGGGAGGCCGAGCTTCGGCAAGCGTCGCGCGCGCTCACGGCGGCACCGAAGGGGGCGGGGTTGCGCGAGCAGCTCGACATGCATCTCACGACGGCGCAGCTCGAGCTGAAGCAGAACCGCGTGCAGCCAGCGGCGGCGGCGCTGCGCCTCGCGGAGCACGTCGCCGAACGACTCGAAGACGGCGCGTGGCGCGCTCCGGTCGCGATGACGCTCGGGCACCTGTCGATGCGCCTCGCGGATCCGCGCACGGCTGCGAAACACTACGCGACGGCGCTGGCGCGTGCTCCGGCGCGCGGCACCGCGGCGATGAGTGCGCACGGGAACATGGCGATCGCGCTCGGATCGATCGCGCGGTTCGACGAAGCGCGGACGAGCGCACAGACTGCGATCACGATCGCGCGAGAGTTGGCGACCGGCTGGCGTCACGCCGATGCGTACGACGTGCTCGCGATCGTCGAGATCGCCGCGGACCGCCCGGCGAGCGCGCTCGCGGCGATCGACGAGGCGCTGGTCGTGCTCGGCGAGCTCGAGCAGCCGATGCTGCGCTACCAGCTCGCGGAGCACCGCACATGGGCACTCGCCATGCTCGGGCGCGCGCAAGCGGCGCGCCAATGGCTCACGAAGACCGAGAAGCTCCGCGCCGATCTCGCCGTGGTCGATGCGATCGACGAGCAGGACCTCGTCGCGACGCGTGCGCGCTCGTTCGAATCGTGCGGCATGATCCGCGAAGCGCTCGACGTGGCCACGCCGCACGCGGACCGCCTTCCCGATGCGTTCGTCACCGGGAGCTTGAACCTCGTCATCGGTCGGTGCGCGCTCGCGCAGGGCTCCGAGGCGGTCGCGCGCACCGCGGTCGAACGCGCGGCGCTCAGCGGCGATCGACACGGCTGGGTGTTCCCGGATCGCAACGCGAGTCTCCCGCTGTGGAAGCTCGCGCTCAAATCGGGAGACAGTCGCGTCGTCCGCTACGCCGAGCGAACGATCGCGCTCGCCGCAGCGGCGTCCCAGCCGCAGATCGCGTCGTCGCGACCGTCGCAGATCTCGGTCCCGGACATCGACGTCAACGAAGCGACCGTCGAGACGCCGGTCGAAGGCGAGACGCTCATCTACGTGACGACGTTGCAAGGCGTGACGCGCGTACCGCTCGCGGATCTCGCGCGCCACCTCGAGACGGCGACGCTCGTCGTCGACACGCTCACGCACGCGCTGCGTGTGCACGATCGCGAAGTGTCGCTCGAACGACGCCGCGCGCTCGAGCCGCTCGTGGTCCAGCTCCTTCGCCGTGCGAAAGAGGGGCTCAGCGCCGAAGAGATCCTCCGCGCCGCCGGAGGCCCCGGTCCCGAGTCGGCCGACGCCGAGCACCGCGTCCGCGTGCTCATCTCGCGCGTCCGCGATCTGCTCGGCGATCCCGCGGCGATCGAGCGCGTGCGCGACGCCGGCGAGTACGGCAAGACGCGCTACCGACTCGCACCGAACGTTCGATTCGCGCTCGTCGAACCGCTCTTCAGCTCGGCTGGCGGCGGACAGGGCTGAGCGAAGTCACTCGTCGTCGCGGTTCGCCGCGGCGGCACGCTCGTCGCGCGCCGCGATCGCACGAGCCGCGAGGATCGCGAGGAGTCCGACGAGCACACCCCCGAGCGCCCACGAGCGCGGGTACGCGTAGTCCGCCGCCGGATCGCCCGTGCGCGCGAACGGAACGATCCCCACGGTCTCGAACGCGACATGCGCCGCGATCGCCGACACGACGCTCCCGCTCTGCGCGCGCAGCCACGCCAGCACGAGCCCGAACGCGAACGTCGTGAAGAAGAAGCGCGGGCTCAGCTGCGCGGTCGCGAAATAAATCGTCGTCGCGAGCATCGCCGTCCCGACGGTGCGCCCTTTGCGCAAGCCGCCGAACAAGATGCCGCGGAAGAAGAGCTCCTGCACGACCGGGATCGCCACAGCCAACGCGACCACCAGCAGCCCGCGTCCCACGCGCGTCGTCGTCGCGAAGATCGCCGCCACCGCTTCGACCTCTTCGGTCGATTGCGGATAACGCCGCGCGATCAGCTCGTCGACCGCCGCCATCCCCGGCGCGAGCGCCGCCCCCGCCACCGCGGCGAGCACGACATGCATCGGCGCGACCGCGCGAAACCCGAGCGCCACGCGCATCGGCGACGTCGGCGCGTACGCGCGCACCATCACGAACAGGATCACCGAGTACGCGAGGAGCTTGCACGCGACGAAGTTCACCGCGTCGTTCTGCGCGCCCGGACGCACCGCCTCGGTAATCTGAACGAGCACGCCCATCCCGAGCACGAGCGCGATCGTCCACGCCGCGGCCGCGAGGAACGACATCGCGCGCGGCTCGCCCTCTTCGTCGTCTCGCTCGGGAGCGTCGCTCACTTCGACCTCGACCCTAGCGCCCGCGGAGATGCGCCGGGACGCCGCGCTTGACCACCATGTCACGCGCGGCGCGCTCGTCGAGCTCCGGGTAATCGATCGTGTAGTGAAGTCCGCGGCTCTCGTGACGCACCGACGCGCACTCGATGATGAGCTGCGCGACCGTCGCGATGTTTCGGAGCTCGAGGAGATCGCGCGTGATGAAGTAGCGCCAGTAGTACTCCGCGATCTCTTCCTGCAAGAGCGCGATGCGACGCGCGGCCCGACGGAGGCGCGTGTCGGAGCGGACGATCCCGACGTAGTTCCACATCAGGCGCCGGACCTCGTCCCAGTTTTGCGTGATGACGACCGCCTCGTCGCTCGTGACGGCGCCGCCGACCTCCCAGTCGGGCACCTCGGGCCAGGGCTTGTCGTGACGAGCGCGATCGACATCGGTCGCAGCGATCGCGAGCGCGGCGCGGTGTCCGAAGACGAGCCCTTCGAGGAGCGAGTTGGACGCGAGGCGGTTCGCGCCGTGAAGCCCGGTGCACGCGACCTCGCCGATCGCCCAGAGCCCCGGGATCGTCGTTCGCCCTTCGAGATCCGTCGACACGCCGCCGCACATGAAGTGCGCGGCCGGCACGACCGGGATCGGTTGCGCCGAGATGTCGATGCCGTAGCGAAGGCACTCGGTGTAGATGCCGGGGAAGCGCTCTTTGACGAAGCCGGGCTTCTTGTCGGTGATGTCGAGGAACACATGATCGGCGCCGGTGCGCTTCATCTCGAAGTCGATCGCGCGGGCGACGATGTCGCGCGGCGCGAGATCGCCGCGAGGATCGTGCGACTTCATGAACGCCGTCCCGTCGAGGAGGCGCAACGTCGCCCCCTCGCCGCGCAAGGCTTCGCTGATCAAGAAGCGCCGCGCTTGCGGGTGAAAGAGCGCCGTCGGATGGAATTGATAAAATTCCATGTTCGCGATTTCGGCGCCTGCGCGGAACGCCATCGCGACGCCGTCGCCGCTCGCGACGTCCGGGTTGGTCGTATAGAGGTAGACCTTGCCGGCGCCGCCCGACGCGAGGATCGTCGCGCGCGCGAGGATCGTGAGGACCGTGCCGGCGGCGACGTCGAGGACGTAGGCGCCCGCGCACGTCTCGGGCCCTCCGTACTTCGCGAGCGTGATCAGATCGACGCCCATGTGCTCGTCGAGCACGCGAATGCGTGGTTGGCGTGCGACGGCTTCGAGGAGCGCGCGTTCGACCTCGCGCCCCGTCATGTCGCCGGTGTGCGCGATACGCCGTTTGCTGTGGCCCCCTTCGAGGTGAAGATCGAGATCTGCGTCGTGCTCGGGCGTGGCTCCTTCGGCGAGATCGAACGACGCGCCGAGCTCTCGGAGCGCAGCGATCCGCTCCGGCCCTTCCTTCACGCAGATCTCGACGACCTTCTCGTGGCAGATGCCGGCGCCCGCGACGAGCGTGTCTTGGATGTGCTCCGCGAACGAATCGCCCGCGCCGAGGACCGCGGCGATCCCACCTTGCGCGTACTTCGTGTTCGACTCGTCGGCGGAGCGCTTCGTCACGACGATGACGTCGCCATGCGCCGCCGCTTCGAGCGCGAACGTCAGCCCGGCCACGCCGCTCCCGAGCACCAAGTAGTCGCAGGTCAGTGCCATCGTCAGTACTTAGTGCTCACTTCTTTTTCGAGCGAGTCCATCTCTTTCTCGAACGTGTCGATCGTGATGTCGCCCGCGAGGCGCTCTTCGTCGGCGTCGTCCGGATCGCCGATGTCGGGATCCTTGCTCGATGCAGGCGCGGGCGGTGCGGCGTCGACGGGGGCGGACGCCGTCGCGGAGACGGTCGCAGAGGCCGTCGCGGTCATCGCGCTGACCGGCGGCGCGGCGGATGGCGGTGGGGGCGGCACGGGCTTCTCGTCGTCGCAGGCGACCAGCGACGCGAAGACGACGAACGCGACGGCGCGCGCTTTCATTTCGCACTTCCGGTTGCCGACGCTGCCGGCGGCGCGCTCTTCGCGAGATCGTCGAGCTTCGCGAAGAAGCGCGTGTCCTCTTTCGCGAGCGCATCGACCGCGCGCTTTGCGATCGCCGGCTTCGACGTGTTCTCCGCGAGTCGCTGCACCCGAAGGAGGCGCAGCGAGACGCGCCAGTGTTTCTGCGTCAGCGCCTTCATCTCGGCGTTCATCGGCTTTTTGCTTTTTTGCACGGCCGCGCGAATCTTCGTCATCGTCGCGAGCCGATAGTCTTCACGCCGCTTCGTTTGCTCGGGCGTCGCTTTCTGAGGGCCCGCCTGCTGCGCGAGCGTCGTCAGGCTCTGCGGCTTTCCTTTGTTGTCCAGCCCCGCAAACGCAAGGCCCGACGCGCACGCGAGCGCGCAGACCATCGCGAAACCCTGCCATCGCATGCGCGGCAGCCTATCCCGACGGGACCGGCATGCGGTAGGCCTAGGTTGACAGTTGGGCTCCCGCCCCTTAACTACCCCTCTGCGAAACTGAATCGCCATTCAGGAGGTCCCCGTTGAAGATCCTCGTCCCCCTCAAGCGGGTCGCCGACCCGGACAACGCGAACAAGATCAAGATCTCCGCCGCCGGCAAGATCGACACGACGGGCCTCGAGTGGAAGCCGAATCCGTTCGACGAGTACGCGGTCGAGACCGCGCTGCGTCTCACGGAGAACGGCACGAGCCCGAAGACGCGCCTCGGTGAGGTCATCGTCGTGACGTTCGGGCCCAAGGAGGCCGAGACGACGCTCCGCGCGGCGCTCGCGACCGGCGCCGACCGCGCGATTCGCGTCGACACGACCGACGACGCGCTCGACGGCGATCTCGTCGCGCGTGCGCTCAAGGCGCTCGTCGAGAAAGAGAAACCGGATCTCGTGCTCGCCGGAAAGCAGCAGGTCGAGGGCGACTCGAACCAGGTCGCGCAGCTCGTCGCCGAGTACCTCGGTTGGCCGCAGGCGACGTTCGCGGGATCGATCAAGAGCGAGAACGACACGGCGCTCGTCGTCGGTCGCGAGGTCGACGGCGGGACGCTCAACGTGAAGGTGACGCTCCCGGCGGTCGTCTCGGTCGATTTGCGCATCGTCAACGCGCACGGCGTGAAGTCGAAGCACACGCCCGCCGCGCACGCTTACCCCGACGGCGTTCGTTTCGCCGCGCTCATGGCGATCATGGCCGCGAAGAAGAAGCCGCTCGTCGAGATGAAGCTCGCGGATCTCGCGCCCGACGTGGCGCTCAAGGTGACGTACGGCGCGGCCGAGTTGCCGCCCAAGCGCTCGGCCGGCGTGAAGGTGAAGTCCGTCGAAGAGCTCGTGCAGAAGCTCAAGACCGAAGCGAAGGTCCTCTAGGAAGGCGTGGAGAAAAAGATGAGCACTACACTTATTGTCGCAGAGCTCCACGATGGAAGGGTCCGCAAGGCCACGCACAGCGCGATCACGTTCGCGAAGCAGGTCGGCGGGACGTTCAGCATTCTCGTCCTCGGCGCCACCGCCAAAGCGGCCGCGGCCGAGCTGACGGGCTTCGGCGCGGCGAAGATCCTCGCGTGCGAAGACGCTTCGCTCGCGAACTACGTCTGCGAGCGGTTCGCGCCGACGGTCGCGGCGGTCGCGAAGTCGGGCGGCTTCGACACGGTCGTCGTCACGGCCAGCTCGTACGGCAAAGACCTCGCGCCGCGCGTCGCGGCCAAGCTCGGCGCGGGATACGCGCCGGACATCAATCAGGTGAAGGTCGACGGCGCAAAGCGGGTCTACCGCCGACCGATGTTCGCGGGCAACGCGCAGGGATACTGCGAGATCACCACGCCGGTGCACGTCGTCAGCGTTCGGCAGACGGAGTTCCCGGCGGCAGAGCCGAGTGGCGGCGCGAGCCCCGTCGAAGCGGTCGCGCTCGCCGCGGCCGACGCTGCGGCGTCGCGCGTCGAATTCGTGTCGCTCGAGCAAGGCAAGAGCGAGCGTCCGGATCTCGGCGAAGCGCGCGTCGTCGTCAGCGGCGGTCGCGCGATCAAAGAGCGATTCGCGGAGATCATGGATCCGCTCGCGAACCTCCTCGGCGCCGCCGTCGGCGCAAGCCGCGCCGCGTGCGACGCGGGTTACGCTCCGCCCGAGCTTCAGGTCGGTCAAACGGGCCGCGTCGTCGCGCCGCAGCTCTACGTCGCGATCGGGATCTCCGGCGCGATCCAGCACATCGCCGGAATGAAGGGATCGAAGACGATCGTCGCGATCAACAAGGATCCCGAAGCGCCGATTTATCAAATCGCCGACTACGGCTTGGTCGCCGACCTCTTCGTCGCCGTCCCCGAGCTCGTGAACGAGCTGAAGAAGCAAGCGTAGTCCCGTCTCGCGCACGTTCGTTTTTCCATCGGGCTGTGTCTCGCCTTCGGGCGCCCGGTGGAGTAACTCGTTTCGTCGTGAGCTACCTCGTCCTCGCCCGAAAATACCGACCGCAGTCGTTCGAGGATCTCGTCGGTCAGGACCACGTCGCACGCACGCTCGCCAACGCGATCGCGAGCGGGCGCGTCGCGCATGCGTTCTTGTTCACGGGTGTGCGCGGCGTCGGCAAGACGACGAGCGCGCGCCTCCTCGCCAAGTGCCTCAACTGCCTCGGCGCGGACGGCACGGCGAAAGGTCCGACGGCGACCCCTTGCCAAACGTGTGCAGCATGCAAGGAAATCGCGGCCGGCACGGACATGGACGTCCAGGAGATCGACGGCGCGAGCTACAACGGCGTCGACGAAGTGCGCCGGCTTCAGGAGGGCATCGCCTTCCGTCCCGCGCGCGACCGCTCCAAGATTTACATCGTCGACGAAGTGCACATGCTCTCGAACGCGGCGTGGAACGCTTTCTTGAAGACGCTCGAAGAGCCGCCGCCGCACGTGAAGTTCATCTTCGCGACTACCGAAGTGCACAAAGTCCCGGTCACGATCCTCAGCCGCTGCCAGCGCTACGACTTCAAGCTCATCTCGACGCAGATGATCGCGCGACGCCTCGGCGAGGTCCTGAAGCAAGAGAACATCGAAGCGGACGGCGCGGCGGTCGCCGTGCTCGCGCGCGAAGCGGCCGGATCGATGCGCGACGCGATGAGCCTCCTCGATCAGGTCATCGCGTTCAGCGGAACGAAGCTCACGGGCGACGACGTGGCGCGCGTCCTCGGCGTCGCGGATCGGCGCATCTTGCACGAGCTCGCGTCGGCGCTCGTCACGGGCGACGCGGCCGCGTGCCTCGGCGTCGTCGACAGGCTCGCGCAGCAGGGATTCGATCTCGCGCACGTCGCGAAGGACATCTTGCGGCACGTGCGAAACCTCGTGGTCGCGAAAGTGTGCGGCGAGTCGGGGAAGGAGCTGCTCGATCTCGCGGACGAAGAGGTACGCGACGTGGTCGAGCTCGCGGCGCGCGCGGACGCGGACGATCTGACGCGACTGTTTCGCGGATTCTCGGCGGGGTTCGACGAGATCGTGAAGAGTGGGCAGCCACGCACGGCGCTCGAGATGACGCTGGTGCGGCTCGCGCGGCGGCCGGCGTTGCTCCCGCTGGACGAGCTCCTCTCGCGACTCGGCGAGCTCGAGCGGCGACTCGCGAGCGGCGGCGCCGCGCCGTCACCTGCACGCGGAACGTCGGGAGCGTCGGGACCGTCGGGCGGTGGCGGTGGCGGTAGTGGCGGTGGTCGAATCGCGCAACCGAGCGTCACGTCGGCGCCGCAGGCGATCTTCGGCGCGAACGAATCGCCCGAGCGGACGCACGGATCGCTCGCACTCGCGGAGACCGAGCCGCAGATCGCTCCTCCGCCTCCCCCGCCGCCTCGACCTCGACCGCCGCCCTCGCCCGCGCCGTCGACTTCGACCTCGACCTCGACGTCGACTTCGACCTCGAACCCCCCGGCGCCCGCTGCCGATCTCACCGCGTGGCGCGCGATCCTCGATCGCGTCCGCGCCGTGCACCCGCCGCTCGCCGCGATCCTCCAGCACGCGATGCCTATCGAGATCGGCCCCGCACGCGTCCTCCTCGGCTACGGCGCGCAGAACACGTTCCTCTCCGATCAAGCGAAAGAT
>JBBQXV010000186.1:0-19048 GCA_038209335.1 Polyangiales bacterium
CTCTACCTCGACGACACGAATCGCCTCGCGGGGACGATGCGCGTCGCGGAGATGCTCCCGGCCGGGGCCGACTTCGCGGACGACGAGCGCGTGCGCGGCGTCGCGTGGCGGCAAGAAGACGCAGGCCTCTTCGTGATCCTCGAGAAAAAATATGTCGCGCTCCTTCCGGCGAGCGAGCCGCACGCGCTTCGTCCGGGCGAAGAGGCGACGTTCCGCGTCGCGCACGTTCACGCCGACGGCAAGGTCGAAGTGTCGCTGCGAGGTCACGCGCACGAAGAGATCGACGGCGACGCGACGCGCCTCTTCGACCTCCTCGCGGGTCCGCTTCCGCCGCGCCTCGACGACGCGGTGAGCCCGGAGCTCGTCCGCGGCCTGCTCGGGATCAGCAAGAAGGCGTACAAGCGCGCGATCGGTCGCTTGCTCAAGACCGGGCGCATCGAGCGCGACGACGCGGGCGCCTATCGCGCGAAGACGACGACGTGACTCAGCGGCGCTTGCGCTCGCGCATCTCTTCCTCTTGCACCGTGCGCCGCGCCCACGGAACAGCGCGCAGCCGCGGATACCCGATCGGCTCTTCCGAGTCTTCGCTGAATCCGTATGTCTTCAGCTCCATCTTTCGGAGCGCGCGCTCGATGAGGGCGAGCGTCGTCTGATCTTGCGCTGCGATCCCGAACGCCTCGGCGTCCTCGCTCGCGTCGGAGGCCGCGTCCATGTCCTCCGCCTGGTGCTCGCGCCCTTCGCTGATGCGCCGTTGGACGTCGCGCCCCTTGGCTCGGAGCTCGTCTCGCTTGGCGATCAGGATGCCGCGAAGCTCTTTGAGCTGTGCGGCGGTCGGCGGAGCGGCGTCTGCGGTCTCTTTCATCGGCGGCTACGTAGCACACGCGAGGGCCGCGGTCGGCGCGCATTTGGCGGGGCGTTTAGCCGCGGGCATTACCGCCTCGAGCTGCGCGCGCGGCGTGGCGTATGGTGCCCACATGAACATCGCCATCGTCGGTCCGGGCAAGATGGGTAGCGCGCTCGCGAAATTGTGGATGAAAAAGGAACATGAGGTTTACCTCACGTTCTCGCGCGACCCGAAGAAGCTCGACGCGATCGCGAAGGAGCTCGGCGCGCGTGCGCACGCGGCGACGGTGAAGGACGCGGTCGCGAAGAGCGACGTCGTCGTGCTGACGACGAAGTGGGCGGCGGTCGCGGACGTCGTGGCGCAAGCGGGATCGCTCGAGGGGAAGGTCGTCCTCGATTGCACGAACACGATGACGCCGCGAAAGACGGCGGACGGGCTCGCGGAGTTGCGGTCGTGCGCCGAGGTCCTCGCGGCGATGGCGCCGGGGGCGCGTGTCGTGAAGACCTTCAACCAGGCGTTCGAGCAGCTCATCGCGGCCGACTCGCGCCTCTTCGACGGCGTGAAGCCGACGATGTTTCACTGCGGCGACGACGCCGAGGCGAAGAAGGTCGCGGCGCGGCTCATCGAGGAGACCGACTTCGAGGCCGTCGACGCCGGGCCGCTCGAAAACGCGCGTTACCTCGAGGCGTACGCGATCCTCGTCATTCGTCTCGGGCACACGCTCGGGCTCGGGACGAACATCGCGATGAAGCTGATGCGGCGGTAGCTTTGTCGCCGTGCGCTTTCCCCGACGTAGAGCTCGGCGCCGTGCGCGCGTGCCCAATCGCGATCGCGTCGAGCTACGGGCTAGGCGCGCGTGACGTCGATCGCGCGTTCGAACGCGGCATGTCGTTTTTCTTCTGGGGCGCGCTGAGACGTGCGGATTTCGGGCGCGCCGTGCGACGCCTCGCGAAGCGATCGCGCGAGCGCGTGTCGATCGCGATCCAGACGTTCGCGCGTCGCGCGTGGCTCGTTCGTCCGTCGGTCGAGATCGCGCGCGTTCGCCTCGGCGTCGACGCCATCGACGTCCTCGGGCTCGGATTCTGGAACGCGCCGCCTCCCCGCGCGATCGTCGACGCGGCGCTTCGTCTGCGCGACCGCGGGATCGTGCGAAGCGTCGTCGTCTCGAGCCACGACCGTCGGACGCTCGCCGCGATGATCCGCGACGCGTCGTACGACGGCGTCATGATCCGCTACAACGCCGCGCATCTCGGCGCCGAGTCCGACGTCTTCCCGCTCGCGCAGTCCCTCGGACGTCCGGTGCTCGCCTACACGGCGACGCGATGGGGATCGCTCGTCGTTCCGGAAGCGGCGCCGCCTGGAGAGCGCGCGCCGCGCGGCGTCGACTGCTATCGCTTCGCGCTCAGTCACTCCGCGGTACGCGCTTGCCTCGCCGGACCGAAGGACGCGCGCGAGCTCGACGGCGTGCTCGAAGCGCTCGACGCCGGACCGATGACCGACGACGAGCTCGCGTGGATGCGCCGCGTCGGCGCGCACGTTCGCGCGCGAGGCCGGATGCGCGCACCGATGCGCCGCGGCGACATCTGGTCGCACGCGAAGGGCATCGTTCGCGAAATCAAGGAGCGCGGTCTCACGGAAGACGTCGTGAGCCGCTTCAACCGGTGATAGACCACGGCCAGAGGATGTTCCGCGTCGTCTACGAGAGCACTTGGTACCACCCGGTCCTCTTCTGGATCGCAGGCATCGTGCTCCTCGTCGCGGTCGCGCGACGTCTCCCATTTCTCGCGGCGTTCCTCGTCCTCTTCACGGTCGAGATCCTCGCCGACGCGACGCTGACGAGCCCATGGTCACCGGTGCCGTCCAACACGCGCGTCGCGACGGTCGTCAGCGTCGTCTTCGTGATCCTTGGCGACGCGCGGTATTTCCTGCTCGTCGAGCGCGCGCGGCTCGGTGCGCTCACGCGTCGCGCGTGGCTCGTCGCGTTCGGACTCTCGCTCGTCGTGCCTGCGCTGTCGTTCTTTCCGCAGGCGCTCTTCCCGGCGGCGTACGCGGACGGGCGGATGATCTTCCTGACGTACGAAGTGATGTTTCTCGCGCTCGCGCTCGGTCTGCGCGCGTGGATTCCGCGTCGCCCGTGGCCGAGTGACGCCGATCGCCGCTGGGCTACGCTCGCGACGAACTTCGAGATCGCGCAGTACGCGCTCTGGGCCGCGGCCGATGTGATCATCCTCGCGGGTCACGACGCCGGGTACTTGCTGCGTCTCGTGCCGAACACGATGTACTACGTCTTCTTCCTCCCGTTCGTCGCGTGGATCGCGCCGCGCGAGCTCACGAGATCATGGCGAGAGGCGCGCGCGTAGCCGTCGCGTTCGCCGCGCTCGCGCTCTCGCTCGCGTCGTGCTCGCGCGACCGCGGCGCGGGCGATGCGGGCGCCGACGCGCGCCTCGTCTTCGAGAAGGACGGCAAAGCGATCAGCGCGATCGCGTTGGCCGATCTCGTCCGCGATGTCCCGCCCGAGACGTTCACCGCGTTCGATCCCTACTACAACAAGAAGAAGACCTACCGCGCGCTCCCGCTCCGAGCCGTGCTC
Organism: Polyangiales bacterium; assembly: GCA_038209335.1. Lineage (GTDB taxonomy): Bacteria > Myxococcota_A > Polyangia > Polyangiales > Polyangiaceae > JBBQXV01. Next base: position 3,435 of record JBBQXV010000186.1, read on the forward strand.
GAGCGCGGATTCCGTGGCCTCGGCGCGCCGCTCGAGGATCAAGACTTCGTGCTGCGCGCGAAGGACGGTTACACGGTGCCGCTCTCCGGCGCGCGCCTCCTCGAGCCGGGCGCGTACATCGCGATCGCCGACGTCGACGTCCCGGCGTGGGAGCCGATCGGACCGCAGCAGGCGAGCCCCGCGCCGTTCTACGTCGTGTGGCGCGGCGACAAACAGCAGGATCTCGAGACGCATCCGCGGCCGTGGCAGCTCGCGACGATCGCGATCGCACGCTACGACGTGACGTTCCCGCACACCGTGCCGACGGGTGTCGCAGCGGACGCGCCCGCGACGCGCGGCTTCGCGACGTTCCGTGCACAGTGCATCCATTGCCACGCGATCAACCGCGAAGGGGGGCGCGTCGGTCCCGAGCTCAACGTCCCGCAGAGCATCGTCGAGTACCGGCCCGAGGCGCAGATCCGTGAGTACATCCGGAATCCACTTTCGTTTCGGTACGGCAACATGCCGCCGCATCCGAACCTCGGCGATGTTCAGCTCGACGAGCTCGTCGCATACTTTCGCGCGATGAAGGATCGCAAATGGGATCCGGACGCGGGGGCGCCGTGACCGCGCCGTCGGCGGAGGAGATCCTGCGCGCGCGCGCTGCGGAGCTGACGACGTGTTTGCGCGCGATCGCGGCCGAGGTGACGCCGGCCGAGCGAACGCGCGAATCGTTCGTCGTCACCGGGATCGGCGCGTCCGAGGGACCGGCGCGCGCGATGGCGGCGCTCTTGCGCGCGACATGGAGCGTGCGAGCGACGTTCGTGCCGCTGTCGACGTTCGCGACGGGTGAGCCGCGCGCGCACGGCGACGTGCTCGTCGTCTTCTCGCAGTCGCTCTCGCCGAACGCGTGCCTCGCGCTCTCCCGCGCGCCCGAGTTCGCGCGCGCGATCCTCTTCACCTCGACGACCGAGGCGCCGCACGAGGGGGCGCGTCGTGCGCTCGATCGCTTTCGCGAGCGCGGGCACGTCGTGAAGCTCCCGGAGCGCGAGGGCGCCGCCGCCGACGCGATCGCGCGCGAGCACGGCACGCTCGTGCGAACGCTCGGACCGTGCGCGGCGATGTTGGCGGGCGCGCTTCATGTCGGGGCGGCCACGCGCGACGACGTTCCGGCGCTCCTCGCCGCGATCGAGACCGCGCCGGCACGCGCACACGCCGCGACGATCAACGTTCGCGACACCGAGCTCGAAGGCCGCGTCGCGTTCGTCACGGCGGGCGGATACGGCGAGCTCTGCACGGGCATCTGCGCGCTCTGGCTCGAAGCGCTCTACGTGCCGCGCCCTCCGATGTGGGACGTCCTCGAGATCGCGCACGGCCCGTTCCAAGCGCTCTACGACTCGCCGATCCTCCTCGTCGCGCTCGAGCGCGAAGACGCTGAAGCGGAGCTCTTCGATCGACTCGGACAGATGCTCGTCCCCGAACGGCACACGCTCGTACGCCTGTCCTCCGCGCTCTCGCCTCCGCTCGCGTCGCTCGATCACTTCGCCCAAGCGCACGAGCTCGTATGCCGCGCGCTCCGTGCGCGCCCGCGCGATCTTCACGCATGGCCGGGCTCCGGCCGCGACGGTCCACTCTACGACGTCGGTCTCCTCGCGCGACGCGGTTGAGCAAGCTATCGTCGCCGCATGCCGAACAACTTGCAGTCGACCATCGCCACGCTCGCCGCGAGCTTCGCGGCGGATCTCGTCCGCGCGCTCCGATCCATGTCGCTCGACGAGATCCTCGCCGAGTCACGCGCGTCCGCATCGCCGGCCACGCGCGCCAAGCGGTCCACGAAGGACACGAAGGCGCGCGGTCGATCGAGCGGCGCGACGGTCGAATCGATCGTCTCGGCCGTCACCGTCGAGGCGCTCGTCGCGGCGTTGAAGCAACACAAGAACGGGCTCCGCGCGGAGCATTTGCGCAAGGCGCTCGGCGTCGCCAAGCCCGCGATGGCGAGCGCCGTAGCGAAGGCGCTCGCGTCGAAGAAGATCAAGAAGAAGGGCCAGCGTCGCACGACGACGTACTTCACGGCGTGATCGTGGCGACCTCGTTCAGGATGCCGGTCATCTTCGCGGCGCACGGCGCGCCGATCCTCCTCGACGACGAGCCGTGGATGGCCGAGCTCGCTGCGTGGTCGGCGGCGATGCCCAAGCCGAAGAGCATCTTGATGATCTCCGCGCACTGGGAGAAGCGTCCGGTGAGCTTGGGTGCGACGCGTCCGGTCCCCCTCGTCTACGACTTCTACGGATTTCCGGAGCGGTACTACCAGACGAAGTATGCGTCGCCCGGCGCGCCCGAGCTCGCGGATCGCGTGCGCGATCTCTTGAAGCAAAAGGATGTCGCGTTCAGCGACGCGCCGGATCGCGGGCTCGATCACGGCGCGTACGTCCCGCTCGTCGCGATGTACCCGAGTGCCGACGTGCCGGTGTTGCAGATGTCGTTGCCGATGGATCCGAAGAGCCTCTTCGATCTCGGCGCCGCGCTAGCACCGCTCCGCGACGAAGGGGTGCTCGTCTTCGGCAGCGGATTTCTCACGCACAACATGCACTATGCATTCAAAAAGGGGATCCCGCCGTGGGCGCGCGAGTTCGACGCCTGGGCGGCCGAGGCGCTGACGACGCTCGACGTCGACGCGCTGGTGAATTTCAAATCGCGCGCGCCGGCGGCGGAGACCGCGCTGCCGACGTGGGAGCATTTCGCGCCGGTGCTCGTCGCCGCGGGGGCCGCTGCCTCGCATCCGACGCCGGTGACGTTTCCGATCACCGGATTCTGGATGGACGGCGCGTTCACGAAGCGCTCGGTGCAGATCGGCTGAGCGCGTCGCTCTCGTCGGCTCACCTCAGCGGATCGCGTTCTCGAGGATCCGCTGCACGAGCGCGTCGTACGTCACTCCCGTAGCCGCCGCGGCCTGCGCGAAATCGTCTTCCTTCGCGAGCGACGGATTCGGGTTCGCTTCGATGACGACGATCTCGCCGGCCGACGTCAGGCGCACGTCGATGCGCCCGAGGCCGCGAATGTGGAGGATCTGGTAGACGCGCCGCGCGAGCTCCGCGAGCTTTCGCTCGAGCCCGGTGGCGAGCGGTCCCGCGGGTCCGTTTCGAATCTTCCACTTCTTCCGATACGCATCGTCCCATTTCGCCTTCGCGGTCGCGAAGCGCGGCGCGTCGTCCTCGATCGGCACATCGATCGCGACGTCGCCGGTCGCCGGATCGCCGAAGAAGATCTCGCGCGGCGGAAACACCGTGAGCCGCTTGTTCCCGAGCACGCCGAGGTAGAGCTCGCGCCCGTCGATGTACTCCTCGATCAGCGCGTCGGTGTTGAAACGCTCGTGGATGAAGCGCACGCGATCGACCGCCTCCGCTTCGCTCTTCACGAGCGACGCCTTCGCGATCCCATCGCTCGACTCCTCGCCGACCGGCTTCACGAATGCCGGAAACGCGAAGCGCGCGAGGCGCCGCAGCGGCCGCGTGCGCGACGACACGACGAAGCGCGCGACGCGGATGTGATGGAACACGAGGAGCTTCTTCGCGAGCGCCTTGTCTTTGCACAGCATCAGCGCGTCGGGCCCAGCTCCCGTGTACGGAAGCTTCATCAGCTCGAGGAGCGCCGGCACGTTCTGCTCGTGCGCGCGATCCGAGTGAAAGCTCTCGCACAGGTTGAAGACGATCTCCGGCTTGAAGGCGAGCGCCTTGTCGAAGATGTTTCGCACGTCGTCGTAGACCGCGAGCGTCTCGACGTCGTGACCGAGGCGACGCAGCGCGAGGAGGACGTCGGCCTCGGTCGGCTTCTCTTCTTCGGTGCGCAGCGCCTTCGCCGAGAACGTCTCGTCGGGCGAGACGCTCCGCGCCATGTCGAAGAGGACCAAGATGCGCATCAGACCGACCTCTTGAAGCGGCCGGTGTAGAGGTGGTTCGTGACGAGCGCCGCGAGGTACGCGCCGATCTCGAGCGCGAGCGCGACCTCGTCGGTCGGCGTGAGGAGCTTCAGCTCATCGCATCGCGCCGCGAGCTTGCGCGTGAGGTTGTCGACGACGTACTTGCGCTCGCCCGTCGAGTGGACGACCGACGAGACGATCGCCTTGCGGCGCCGCCCCATGAAGCGCGCGGCGGTATTTCGCGGCGTCTGTCCGGCGCCGAAGATGCGCCGGAGATCCGCGTCGTAGAAATCCGGATAGTCCTCGGCGAAGAGCTTGCGCCTCGCGGCGTAGTAGCGCGCGAGCGTCGACCTGAGCTTCGCCGCGTCCGATCGATGCGGTCCGTCGTTGACGAGCGCCGGTTTCTTCGTCGCCTCGCGCATCAGCTGATCGACGTACTCGAGCTTCTCGATCGCCTTCCATCCTGCGTACCGCTTGCGCCATTCGTCCGGCGGCGTGCCGAGCCACACCGCGAACGTCTCCGCGAAATCTTCGTCTGGATGCGCCTGTGCGTACCAGTTGGGCAAATGACGAACGAAGCTCTTCGAGTACGGACGCGGGCGGTACGTCTCGGGCTCGTAGTCTTCGTTCGGGCTGCCGAAGACGCGTCGCCATTTCGGTCGCGACGAAAAACGATACGCATGATCGATCGCGTGACCGCACTCGTGCCTCAAGAGCTGATCGCACCAGTCGGGCGTGCCCCCCTCGACCTCCATCATCTGGTGCTCCTCGAGCTGCTTCAATCGCGGGTGCGCGAGATAAAACGGGAGGGCTATGGCCGGCACGTCGGTCGGCGTGAACCACTCGTCGCCGAGGTAACACGGCGGCATGACGCTGAGCCCACGCGCCGCGAGCTCCGCGTGAAGCTGCGCGACACGCGGCTCGAGATCGCTCCCTTCGATCCGCACGCCGAGATCGCGGATGCGCACGGCCAACAGCTCTTCGTCTTTGAGCGACGCCCAGGGCGGATCCACTCCGGACGATGCTAGCGCCGAACCTGTCCCGGGACAGGCGCCGATCTGTCCGGGACACCCCCTCGCGTGGCGCAAGTGCGCGAAGTCGCACGAAACCGCCTGCGGAACGCGCGTTGCTGTAGGGCCGCGCATGCAACCTCGAACCTCGGCTCTGTCTCTCGTCTTCGCTCTCGTGGTCGTCGCCTTCGCAGCGGCGTGCGCGCCCGACCGCTCCGGCACCGGTCCCGCGCAAACCCGGCTCGACGAAGACTCCGGCGTCGACGACGGCGCGCATCCCTTCGACGCGTCGTCGGGTGACGACTACGTCGACTTCGACGGATCGAGCGACGACGATTCAGGCGCCCTCCGCGACGCGCGCGCCGCGCCGCCCTTCGACGCCGGACCAAACGGTGTGTGCGCGCAGCCCCTCGCGCTCGGCGATCTCGCGATCGTCGAGCTGATGATCTCGTCGATCGCAGGCTCGGGCGACCACGGCGAGTGGATCGAAGTGCGCAGCGCGCTCGACTGCGCGCTCTCCCTTCGCGGTCTCCGCGGCGAGTGCGCGGTCGGTGGGACCGTTCACTCGTTCGACGTGATCGACGACGTCTGGATCATGCCGCGCGGCACGTTCGTCGTCGCCGACTCGATCGTTCCGGCCGTCGACCACGATCTCCCTGGCGTCGTCATCGCGTGGGACGGCCGCGCGGGCGACGTGCTCCGCAACCTCGGGAGCACCATCACGCTCCGGCTCGGCGGCGCGATCATCGATTCGGTGACCTACCCGGCGCTCAAGCTCGAGGTGGGCGTTTCGTTCGCGTTTCCACACGACTGCACGATGAGCGCGCGCGCGGACTTCGCGTCGTGGCGTGCGTCGACCGCGTCGTGGTTCCCCGGATTCGCGGGGACACCGAACGCACCGAACATCGATGTGCACTGTCCATGATCGTGCGGCGCAAGATGTCGAATGCGCGCGCTGATCTCTCTGGTACGTTGTCATGATGGGCGGGGGCCTCGCACGAAGCGAACGATTGAAGGGGACGCGCCTCGGTGCGTACGAGATCGTGCGCGTGGTAGGGCACGGCGCGACGTCGAGCGTGTTCGAGGCCCGTCACGTCGCGCTCGGGAAGCCGGTCGCGATCAAGGTGCTGCACGATCACCTGGCCGACGACGAGCAAGTCACCGGACGCTTCTTGCGTGAGGGGCGCGTCGCGGCGCAGCTCCGTCATCCCAACGCGCTCGACGTGATGGACGTCGGCGAAGAGAACGGCCTCGCGTACCTCGTCATGGATCTGCTCGACGGGCGCGATCTCAAAGCGCACCTCGCGGAGCACGGCGCGATCCCGGTCGCCGAGGCGATCGCGTACGTGTTGCCGATCGCGTCCGCGCTCGCGCACGCGCACGATCTCGGCGCGGTTCATCGCGATCTCAAGCCGGCGAACGTCTTCTTGTCGCAGGACGTTCGCGGCGGCGTCGTGCCGATGCTCGTCGATTTCGGTCTGTCGAAGCTCGACGGCCTCGACGAATCCAAACCGCTGACGGAGAGCGAGATCGTCGCGGGCTCCGTCTCGTACATGGCGCCGGAGCAGACGTTCGGCGTCGCGAAGGCGGGGCCGGCGGCGGATCAGTTCGCGCTCGGGAACATTCTCTACGAGTGCGTCGTCGGTCGCGTTCCGTTCGCGGCGTCGTCGTTCTACGAGCTCGTCGAGCAGATCCGCGCGAGCCTCGTGAAGCCGCCCAGCTTGTGCGTCGAAGGCTTGTCCGAGGAGCTCGACGCGGTCGTGCTCCGGGCGCTCGCGCGTGATCCGGAGAAGCGATGGCCGAACATGCGCGCGTTCGGCGCGGCGCTCTTGCCGTTCGCCGACGAGCAGACCGCGAGCGCGTGGCGCGGCGATTTCATCGAGGAGGCGCGCGCGGCGCGTGTGGCGTCGCGTCCGCGTGTCATCGCAGCGCGTCCGGCGCCGAGCGATTCGGCGCTCCGCGCGTCCAGCGTCGAGACGCAGGTCGCCGTCGTGCCGCTCGAGTCGGCGCCGCCGCTCCCGGTGCCCGCCGGGAAGGGTCCGTTCCACATCAAGGGGATGCCGTACCGCGGCCTCGCGTACCTCGTCGCGCGCTCTCTGCCGCGTGGGATGCTCGACCTGGCCGAGTCGTTCGACGATCCGTCGCTGCGCGAGTTCACGACGCAGACGTTTCTCGCGTCGGGTCGGTACGACATTTTGCCGATGCTGCCGATCCACGTCGCGATCGCGCGGATTCTCGGACTTCCGCTGGCCGAGCTCGTGCGGCGCGGCGCGACTGCGCAAGCGCGCTACGACGCGCGCACGGTGTTTCAGCGCCTCATCGGCTCGGCGACGATCGACGACTGGCCCTCGCGGCTGCTCCGGTTCGGTACGCAGTACTACGACTTCGGTGCGTTCGAAGGCGTCGCCATCGAGCCGGGGACCATCGTGCTTCAGCACTCGTCGGTGCCCGAGTACGTCCACCCTTGGTACGGACCGATGCAGGGGGCGTACGGCGCGGAGATCGCGCGTTTGCTCGGAGCCGTGGGGATCTCGCACGAGATGCTGCCGCCCGAACCGATGGGGATGGATCGCGGGCTGCCTATCCTCACGGTGCGCTCACGGATTCGATGGCAGTCGCGCACTCGCTGAGCTTCGCTGCGGCGGTCCTCGTCGTCGCGACCGGCGGGTGCAAACGCGTCGCGAGCAGCGGCGCCGGCCCAGCGCCTTCGGACACGACGGCTTCGGCGCCCGCTGCTCCGGTCGCCACTGCGCCGGCCGCCACGAGCGGCGCTGCGATCGCGACGGCGAGCGTCTCGCGCACGCTTCGCGTCTACGTCGCGGGCGAGAGCATCGAGCGTCGCGTTCGTTGGATCGCGCCGCCGCTCCGCGCCGACGGTCGCCTCGACGAGCACGGCGCCGATCGCAACGCCGACGACGAGTACGGGTGGGTCGTTCCGTTCGCCGAGCGCTTGAAGCTCCGCGCACCCGGGCTCACCGTCGCGTGGGTTGGCACCGATCGCTGGCTCGGTCACGACGACGAACCCTACGACGGCGCGTTTCCGCCGGGCGGCGCCGGCGCGACGTCGGCGATCTCTGGCACGAGCATCGACGCTTGGCTCGAGCAGCGACGCACCGAGCTCGAGAAGAAGAAGCATTGCTACGATCTCGCGATCGCGGCGCGCGGCGGCAACGACTTCGAGAACGACGACGACAGCACCGCGAAGCAGATCTCCGAGCTCGTCCACCTGCTCGCGCACGGCTCGTCGTGCAAACCGGCGCCGCTCGTCGTCGTCACCGGTCACATGCCCGACGATCAACGCGGTGGCAAAGGACCGAGCGACGCGGCGTACGTCGCGAAGCAGAAGCACCAATTCGTCGAGCGCTTCCGTGCGAGCGTCGAATCGCTGCGAAAAGAGCAGATTCGCGTCCGCTTCGCCGATCTCTACACGCCGTTCATCGAGAACCGAAGGACGACCGCGTTCCCGAACGAGACGTGGTCGACGAACGGCGTCCCCGACTACGCGAAGATCGGACGCGAAGGCGATCGCATGCACCCGCGCCGCCTCGCGTCGATCTACGCGGGAGAAATCTTCGCCGACGCGATCGATCTCACCGAGCTCTAAGGGACAGACCACGACGTGCTCGCAGCCGCGAGCTGCGGGATGCGAAAAACGATTCGCGGGGCCCGATTTTCCTGCGCGCGCGCGTCCCGGCATGACTAGGTTCCAAGGCATGTCGCTGCAGCGCGTTTGGATTCACGGCAACGAGATCGCGTATCGAACGGCAGGCGAAGGGCCGCTCCTCGTGCTCCTTCACGGGATGGCCGGACGCTCCGCGACGTGGCGTCACGTGATCCCGTCGCTCGCGCGCGACTTCACCGTCGTCGCGCCGGATCTCCTCGGCCACGGCGCTTCTTCGAAGCCGCGCACGGACTACTCGCTCGGCGCTCACGCGACGGGCATCCGCGATCTCATGGTCGCGCTCGGCCACGATCGCGCGACGATGGTCGGCCAATCGTTCGGCGGCGGCGTCGCGATGCAGATCGCGTATCAGTTCCCCGAGCGGTGCGAGCGCCTCGTGCTCGTCGGAAGCGGCGGGCTCGGCATCGAGGTCAACGGCATCCTCCGCGCGCTCACAGTTCCCGGCGCGTCGTTCGCGCTCCCCATCGGTTGCCGTCCCCTCTTTCGCGACGCGGGCGCGAAGGCGATCGCGTGGCTCGAGCGCCGCGGCAAGCGCGCCACGCCGGCCGCGCAAGAAATCTGGAGTGCGTACGCCGCGCTCGCGGACGCCGAGACGCGCCGCGCGTTCATGCTCACGCTCCGCGCGTGCGTCGATCACCTGGGCCAACGCATCAGCGCGCGCGATCGCCTTTACCTCGCGTCGGCGATGCCCACGCTCATCATGTGGGGCGATCGCGATCCGATCATCCCGGTGAAGCACGCCGTCGACGCGCACGCCGCGATGCTCGGCAGCCGCCTCGAGCTCTTCGAAGGGGTCGGCCATTTCCCGCACTGCGAAGATCCCGAGCGATTCGTGCGCGTCCTCCGCGAGTTCGTCCGCGCCACGGCGCCCGCCTCGCTGTCGACGGGGCGATGGAGAGAGCTGCTCAATCAGCCGCAGACGGCGTAAATAGAGAGACCATGGAGCGACTCTCCGGACTCGACGCCTCGTTTCTCTATTTCGAGACGTCGCAGATGCACATGCACGTGTCGATCGTGGCCGTCCTCGATCCGAAGGAGATGCCTGGTGGCTACTCCTTCGACAAAATCCAAGCGCTCATCGCGAGCCGCCTTCATCTCCTTCCGCCGTTTCACCGGCGACTCGTGCGCGTGCCGTTCGATCTGCACCATCCGGTGTGGGTCGAGGATCCGGACTTCGACATCATCCACCACGTGCATCGCGTCTCGGTCGCCGCGCCGGGTGGTCCGCGCGAGCTCGCGTCGATGTGTGGTCGGATCAACAGCACGCCGCTCGATCGTTCGCGGCCGCTGTGGGAAGTGTGGATCATCGAAGGGCTCGCCGACGGCCGCTTCGCCTTCTTGACCAAGGTGCATCACTGCGCGGTCGACGGAGCGTCCGGCGCGGAGCTCATGGTCCACCTCTTCAGCGTCGACCGTAACGCGCCGCCGCCCGCGCCGCCGTCGAAGGCGATCATCGAGCAGATCCCGTCGGACCGCGAGATGGTCGAGCACGCCATCGTGTCGCGCTTGAAGATGCCGATGGAAATGGCGCAGCTCGCGCGTCGCACAGTGAGCGCGGTCGCCGACGTGGTTCGCATGCGGCGCGATCCCGACACGAGCAACGGCGCGACGCCGCTCACCGCGCCGCGCACGCGGTTCAACGGCGCGATCACTGCGCAACGAAGCATCGCGTTCGCGCGCGTTCCGCTTGCGCAGGCCAAGGCGATCCGCAAGGCGTTCGGCGTGACGTTGAACGACGTCGTGCTCGCGATCTGCGCGGGCACGCTCCGCCGCTACTTGCTGAAGCACGGCGAGCTCCCGAAGACGCCGCTCGTCGCGACCTGCCCGATTTCCGTGCGGGATTCCTCGAAGGGGAGACCGTCGGCGAACAAAGTCTCCGCGATGTTCACGTCGCTCGCGACGCACATCGCCGATCCGATCGAGCGCCTCCGCGCGATCCAAAACGTCACGCGCGGCGCGAAGGACGAGCACAACGCGATCGGCGCCGACATGTTGCAGAACTGGGCCGAGTTCGCGGCGCCGACGACGTTCTCGCTCGCCGCACGCTTCTACACGCGCATGAAGCTCGCCGATCGCCATCGGCCGATCCACAACCTCGTCATCTCGAACGTCCCCGGTCCCTCGTTCCCGCTCTACCTCGCGGGGGCCGAGCTCGTCGCGGCGTATCCGATGGGCCCCGTCTTCGAAGGCGCCGGGCTCAACATCACGGTGCTCAGCTACCTCGGATCGATCGACTTCGGATTCAACGCGGCGACGAACGCCGTTCCGGATCTCTGGGATCTCGCGGACTGCGTCGCGCCAGCGTTCGCCGAGCTCGTCGACGCGGCGGAGCGCGCGACGGCGCCGAGCGCTACGGCGCAGGCGTGAGCGCGAGGACCTGACCGTTGATCGGATCGGCGACGTACGCCGCGCCGTCGCGATCGACGACCACGACGCGCGTCCCCTGCGCCGTCGGCGCCGAGCCGAGGAGCGTGAGCGCACCTTGGTCGTCGACGCCCGCGACCGTGAGCGTCGCCGCCTTTCCCGCCGCGACGTAGACCTGCCGCTTCGACTCGAGAAAATCGATGTTGTCGACCCCCTCGCCCGTGTCGAGCTTCGACACGATCGCGCCGCCGTGCGCGACGTCCATCACTTCGACCCACGTCGTGCACGCTACGAACAAGAATCCCTTCGCCGCATCGAACGCGAGGCCACGTGGACCGGCCTTGCCGCAGCGCGCGTCCCAGGACGACACGGGTGTGTGCGTCTTCACGTCGATCGCGATCGTCGTGTCCTTGTCCTCGAGGTTCGTAAAGAAGAGGCCGTGCGCGTCGTCGAGCGCGTACCCCTCGGGCTGGCCTTCGAGCGCGACCTTCGGTTTGGCCTTCAGCTTGGCGGGCGCGCTCGCGTCGAGGATGGCCAGCGATTTGTCGCGCGGCGCCGTGACCCAGAGCTCCTTCGTCGACGCGACGTAGAGAAGCCCGTCGGGTTGAACCGGGAGCGCGATGCACGCGCCGCGCGTCAGCTTGATCGCGTCGATGGCGCAAATCTCCGCGGTGGCGCGGTTGCCCACGTAGACGACGCCGTCGCCGACGGCCGCGGAGCTCGGCCCCATCACGCGCTTCTTGCCGCGGACGTCGCGCTCGGCCGTCTTGAAGCCTTCGATGCGCGTGAGCTTGCCGTTCGCGATGTCGAGAACGTCCACGCTGCCGGTGTTTCCGGCCGGAATCCAGACGCGCCCGTTCACGCGATCGTACGCGAGGTAGTCGAGAGACACCGCGCCCGTCGCGCCGGGGAGGGCGATCGGCTTCGACGTCAAACGCAGCTTCGACGATGGAGGCGTCGTCGCGCTCGGCGCACCCGCGTCGCTCGACGGAGGCGCGGTCGGCGCGCTGCTGCTCGGCGTCGCGGAGACCGGCGCGAGCGGCGGCGCCGGCGGGGGAGGGGGGAGCGGCGGAGCGCCGCAAGCCACGAGCGCGGCGAACGCGGCGAACGCGGCGAACGCGAGGGGAGCGACCGGAGCGATGCGCATGCTGACCTCGTACCATGGGACGCGCGTCGCGTTCACGTCTGCTAACGTCCGCGCCGTGAGCGAAAAAAACATTCCCCGCGCGTCCCGATCGATCCACGTCCTCCTGTGGGGAGCCACCGGCTTCACCGGTAAGCTCACCGCCGAGTACCTCCTCAAGACGTACGGCGTGCGCGGCGATCTCAAGTGGGCGCTCGGCGGTCGCAGCAAAGCCAAGCTCGAAGCCGTGCGCGCCGAGCTCTGTGCGATCGATCCGCGCGCCGCCGAGCTCGCCATTGTCGTAGGCGACAGCAGCGATCGCGCGTCGCTCGACAAGATCGTTCGCGACGTCCGCGTCGTCTGCACGACCGTCGGCCCGTATGCGATCCACGGGCGCGAGCTCGTCGCCGCGTGCGTCGACGCCGCGACCGACTACTGCGATCTCACCGGCGAGACGCCGTTCATCCGCGAGATGATCGACGAGCACCACGCGCGCGCGAAAGAGACCGGCGCGCGCATCGTTCATTGCTGCGGCTACGACTCGATCCCGTCGGACCTCGGCGTCCTCATGCTCCAAGAGCACGCGAAGAAAGAGCACGGCGCGCGCTGCACGCAAGTGAAGTACTTCGCGGGCGAGAGCAAAGGCGGCATCAGCGGCGGCACGATCGCGAGCATGCTCAACCTCGTCGAGACCGCGTCGAAGGATCGCAAGATCGCGCGCATCGCGGCGGATCCGTACGCGCTCGATCCGGATCGCGAAGAGCGCGGCCCCGACGGCGCCGATCAGCGCGGCGTGAAGTACGACGAAGATCTCGCGCGATGGACAGGACCGTTCGTCATGGCCGCGATCAACACGCGCGTCGTGCGCCGATCGAACGCGCTGCTCGCGTACGCTTGGGGAAAGGACTTTCGCTACAGCGAGGCGATGAGCTTTCCGCCGGGCGCGAAGGGATGGATCGCCGCCGCAGGAATGACGGCCGGGATCGGCGCGTTCGTCGGCGCGGTGTCGCTCGCGCCGCTGCGATCGGTGCTCGCGAAGACCGTGTTGCCGGCGCCCGGCGAAGGTCCTTCGAAGGAGACGCGCGAGACCGGGCACTTCACGTCGCGCCTCGTCGGGATCGTCGAAGCGAAGAACGGCGCGCCGCCGGCGAAGCTCCTCGGTACGGTGAAGGGCCAGCAAGATCCCGGCTACGGCGAGACCGCCAAGATGCTCGGCGAGTCCGCGGTCTGCCTCGCGCACGACGACGCGATCGCAAAGACCGGAGGCGTGCTCACGCCCGCGTCGTCGATGGGCACGCGCCTCCTCGATCGCCTCCGCAAAGCCGGGATGACCTTCGAAGTCGGCGCGCTCTGAGTCACGGCAGCCGAACGACGCCGACGAACGACGGCGACGTCACGGTCACACTCGACGCGGTGGTGGTGAGCGTTCCGAGCACGCCGTCGATCTTGAACGGAACGATCGTCCCCGATCCCTGGTTCGCCGCGTAGAGGAACGCGCCCGTCGGATCGATCGTGAAGTCGCGCGGCGTCGTGCCGCCCGTCTTCGTGTGCCCCTTCAACGTCATCTTCCCAGTGACGGCGTCGATCGCGAAGACGACGATGCTGTTGTCTCCGCGGTTCGATCCATAGACGAACGCGCCGGAGGGATGCACCCAGACCTCGGCGCCGGTGTTCGCGCCGCTGAAGCCGGCGGGCAACGTCGACTGCGTCTCGATCGGCGTGAGTCGACCGGTCACGCCGTCGAGCGCGAACGCCGTCATGGTGCTGTTGTTTTCGTTGATCAAGTACGCGAGCTTCCCGCCGGGATGAAACGCGATGTGGCGCGGTCCGGCTCCCGCGGCGGTCGCCACGCGCGGCGTCGCGTTCGCCGTCAGCTTCCCGGCGGTTGCGTCGAAGAGAAACTGCGCGACGTAGTCGGCTCCCTTGCACGGAACGAAGACGAACTGGTTCGACGGATCCGCGACGATCATGTGCGCGTTCGCGCCGACGGCCTTCGTGTCGGTCGCCGCCCCGAGCTTTCCGCCCGCGAGGACGGGAAGCACCGCGACGGTGCCGTCGCCGTAGTTCGCGACGAAGACGTGGCCCTGCGTCGCGTCGACCGACACGTGCGCCGGTCCGTTTCCGCCCGACGACACCGCATTCAGAAATGTGAGCGCGCCGGTCGCGCCGTCGATCGTGTAGGCGCCGACGCGCCCGGTTGCGTTCTCGTCGATCGCGTAGAGGTTCGTCGCGCCGCGGTTGATGGCCAAAAACGACGGGCTCGCGCCGAACGCCGCGGCTGTCCCTTTCGACGTGAGCGCGCCGGACACCGCATCTACGGAGTAGATCGCGATGTTCGGACCGTAGCCGCTCGCGTACGCGAAGAGCGGTCCGAGCCGCGCCGAGTCGCCCGCGTCGGGATGCCCGACCGATCCGTCGGAGCTCGCGTCGGTCGCAGTGCCGTCCGTCGCGACCGCGCCATCGTCGATGATCGATGCGTCGTGCGTGCCGCCGCCGCCTCCGATCGCATCGTCGCCGCCGCCGCACGCGAAGGGGAGAAACGGCACGACGAGAAGCGAGAGCGCGCGGCGTCGCCGACCGATCGCGATCGCGAGGAGCGCGCACGCGAAGACCGCCGCGGCATCGGCGGGCCGGCTGCGTCCGGTCGCGCTGCATCCGCCGCTGTCGCCCGAGGTCACGCCATCGGATCCACCGCCGTCGATCGCCGCGCCGTCGACGTCGTCGCCCGCGTCCGGCATGCCGGTCCCCGCGTCGGGCGTCGGAGGGAGCCCCTCGGACTTCGACGCGGCGCTCGCGCAATCCGGATCGGCCGGGTAGTCGATCTTCCCGTCGCCGTCGTTGTCGAGCCCGTCGTCGCAGTCGGTGCCGTTCCCACCGAACGCGGATTGCGCGCCGATCGCCTTCTTCAACAGATCCATCACCGGCTTCGCCCGATAGCGTCCCGTCGCCATTGCATCATGCAAACATATCCCCCACGTGTACCCGCTCATCGGCTCGTCGAATCCTTCGTAGAAAACCGTGTTCGCGAGCCACGGTCGCGTGAGCATCGCCTCGAGCACGTGACGGTAAAAGCGCGTCTGCTTCTCCTCGGCGGCGACGTCGCCGTACGGCGCTTCCTGCCCCGTCTCCGTCAACCAGAACGGCTTCGTCACGCCGTGCTTCACCATCACCTCGCGGTACGACAGCGGCCCTTCGTAGATGATGGCGCTCCCGACTTTGATCACGCGGTGCGCTTCGAGCTTGTCGAAGAAGCTGTCGGACGTCTTGCCGATGCTCGAATCGTCGATCGGAAACCCCGCGTAGACGTGCCCGCTCACGATGTCGATCTTGTCTTTGGCGGCGGCGAGCGAGGCGTCGAGCCACACGTCGTACATCCCGGCGATCGACGCGAGCCCTGGCCCGACGACCGTGCATGTCGCGCACGCCGCGTGCACTGCGTCCGCACCCGGGACCAAAATCAAACTCGTGTATTGTGCAGGTGTTCCTTCGAAGAACCCACCGAGATTCGGCTCGTTCCAGATCTCGTAGTGCGTGACCCGG
>JBBQXV010000187.1:0-18851 GCA_038209335.1 Polyangiales bacterium
GAAGTACGTCGTGACGTCGCCCTTTGCCTCGACAGGCGCGCTCCACTTGTACCAACCGGCGAGGTCGATGTTGTCGCTCGCGCTCCAGATGCCGCCGAGCGTGAAGCCGGGGATGAAGAGCTGCTTCGCGTCGATCTGCGCGCGGACGTCGTTGTCCTTCGGCAAGAGACCGTCGGCGTTGTTCGCGATCGATGCG
Organism: Polyangiales bacterium; assembly: GCA_038209335.1. Lineage (GTDB taxonomy): Bacteria > Myxococcota_A > Polyangia > Polyangiales > Polyangiaceae > JBBQXV01. Next base: position 197 of record JBBQXV010000187.1, read on the forward strand.
TTGGAGAAATGGACCTTGCCCGCGATGCCCCACTGAAAGCTCGCGCCGAGGCGGAGTCCGTCGATCGGCTCGAACCCTGCGCCGATCGACGGCGTGAGGAGGAGCAAGTTCGCGTCGATGAGGAGGTAGCGTTGCGGCGACGCCTGATTCGGCGATCGACCGTCGATGAACTCGGGCCAATTGGCCTTGCCGACCGCGCTCGGGCCAAATAGCGGTAGGAACCCGATGCCGACACGATCGCTCAGTCGCCACGTGAAGCCGAGCTGCGGGTTGGGGAACGGCTCGATGTCGGCGCACACCTTCGGGTAGGCGAGGTTCACGTTCGGATCGATGAGCGGATCGTTCGTCGTGTCGTTCGACGCCTTCACGCGACGCATGCATCGATGACTGAACGAGACGTTCGCCTGCAGCGTGATCTGCGTGTCTTGCCCCGCGAGACCGGCGGGGTTGAAGTACGTCGCGAGCGGATCGCTCGCGCGCGCGATCCACGCGCCGCCGCGCCCCATCTGCTCCGAGCCGTTGTCTGGGAACTCGAGGACGTTCGTCGCCTTCGCCTCGCGGGCGACGAGCGACACGAACGAAGCGAACGTAGCGAACGTAAGACAGACGAGGCCCGACACCTTCGAGGATCGCATCGCGACTCCTTACTCTTTCACGGGCGTGGCCTTGAGCGAGGCGCGCCCTTCTTTGACGTAGACGGAGAATCGAACGCGCTTGCACCCGTGCCGCTGCATGAGAGCGTCGCGATTCTTCCTGAGCGTGTGCTGGAACTTCTCGAACGTGAGACCGTCGGTCGCTTCGCCGCACTGCTTCTTCGTGCGAATGAAATCCTCGTACACCTTGAGCCACTCGCCCGCCTCGGCGTCGGCCTTCGATTCGCCGGTCGCTTGCGCGAGCACCTCGGCGGGGATCTGCGCGACCATCGTCGCCTCGTCGTCGTCCATCTCGTCGCCCGGCGGCATCGGCGCTTTCGGCAGCGGCGCGGGCGGAGGGGGCGCCGCGGGCGGAGCCGCGCGCGCGGGAACGGGCGGAGGCGGACCACCGCGCCCGGGGACCGGAGGCGGACCCGCGGGACGCGCCGCGGGCACGGGCGGCGACGCCGGAGCACCTGGCGGAGGGAACGCCTGCGCCTGCGATGCGATGTTCATCGGAACCGGCGGCGTCGCTTTTTGGATTTGTTGCGCTTGAAGCACCGGCGGCGTCGGAGGCGCGCGTCCCGGAACGGACGGCGGAGGCGGCATTGCGTTCGGCCCCGAGCCGCGATCCGGCGGCGGCGCCTGCCCGTCCATCGGGAACGCGAACGCGCTCATCGCGGGCTGCGCCGGGACCGGGCCGAGGATCGACTCGAGATCCGCAGGACGACGCGGCACGCCGCCCCCCTTCTCGACGATCCGTTCGATGCCGCCGTTCACGTTCTGCGCGATGCCTCGGTACGCGCCGCGAAAGCGCGCGATCTGCAGTCCGTCGATCTGACCGACCTTGAGGCGCTCGGCCTGACCGACCATCTCGCGCAGCGGCAGCGTGTGCTCGAGGAGCGTGAGCGCGATCCCGATGAGCGCGGCGAGGAGCAGCACCGGCACGATGATGAGGTACGGCACGCTCGATTTGTCTTTGTCGTCGGCGCCGCTGATGAAGCCCATCGGGCTCGTGATCGTCACCTTGGGGCGAATGACCGAGAATCCCGCGTGCAAGTCCCACGCGTCGCCCGGCAAGCGCGCGTACATGACGCCGAGATCGTCGCGGAGCATACGGACTTCGGAGCGACCGCCCGCTTCGTACGTCTTGTCGTCGCCGACCTTCGCGAGATCGGTTCCGATGAGCTCGAGCTGGCTCTCTTCGAATCCCTCGGTGCCGGTCGCCGACGCGACGCGCTTGCCCGCGGTGTAGAACGCGAGGTTCGTGCGCGTGCGCTTCGCCATGTCGGTCGCGTAGCTGCGATTGAACTCCTTGAGCCCGACGATCGCGCCCGCCGGTGCAGAGCCCGCCTCGGTCTCGACCGGACGCGCGCACACGAGATAGAGCTTGTCGCCGAGCGCCCACGTGTCGTCGCGCAAGAATCCGTGGAGCGCGTCGAAGACGACGGGGTAACCGCCCATCTCGAAGTCTTCATTTGCGGCGACTTGATCGAAGCCGGCCTGGCCGACGACGCGCCCGTCGCGATCGACGGCAAAGAGCGCGTCCGGTTTGAACTCGGACGGGATCTGCTCCATCACGGCCTTCAGCGCCTTCGTCGTCTCTTCGCGCGCCTTCTGCGGGACCTTGTTGTCCTTTGCGCCGTTCGAATCGACGAGGCTCTTCTGCACCGCCGGGTTGAGGCTGCCGTACGAGAGCTGATCGAGGCGACGACGCGAATCGATCTTGAGCGCCCACTCGACCGTCTGGCTGTCGGAGGCGAGCCCCTCCTTCATGACGATCGTCTGCCGGCGGTTGTACTGACCGACGGCGAGAAACACGATGTAGAGCGAGACGCCGACCGCGATGCTGAGCAGGACGTACCAGAAGCGCGAGAGGAGCATTATTTGCTCTCCGCGGGCGAGATGTTCCAGTCGGTCTTCAGCCCGACCTCGCCCCCTTTGTCGGGAATGCGGAAGCCCGGCTGATCTTTGCCGACTGGCTTTCCGTTGAAGTACGCGCGCAGCGTGTATTCGCCCGGCGCGAGCTTGTCGATCGAGAAGTCGCCGCCGCGCGAGGGATAACCGATCGCGCTGACCTGCGGCTCGACGACGACGAAGGTGCGCACGCTCGGGAAGAGCTCGTCGCGAATCTCGTAGCGACCCGGGCTCCCCGCGGTCCAGTCGCGGTTCGAGCCGGGACCGGTGACGTTGGGCGCCCACTTCGGCTCGTTGACCTGGAAGAGCTTGTGCGGGAACGGATCGACGTTGAGAAACTGAATGCGCGTCCCCGGAGGAACGACGAGCATCGCCGGATTCGTTCGACCGCCGGTGACCTTGACCTTGATCGGCTCGAACGGGTTGGCGTTGCCGCCACCGAAGGCCGCGAGGCAGACCTCTTTCGACGGGCTTCCGTAGAGCGCGCGGTGCTGCGCGGGCACCGTGGGCGAGCCTTCGCGCCAGTTGTAGCGGTGGTTCTTCGAGTCGGCCGATTCGGAGTAGACGTCGGGGACGAGCTTCTCGAGGCCGGTGACTTTCCCTTTTACTTTCCCGGCCTCGCCCGCGATGACGCCGCCCGCGCACGTGAGCGCGGCCGCGACAGCGAGCGCGACTGCGACCGCGACTAGACGCGGCGCGACGAACCGGAAGAGGGGGCTGCGAGAGGAGGAACGGTTCGCGAAGGTCGACATGGGGCGTGGCCAGGTCAAACGGTAGCTGACCGCGAAAGGCCATGTAAACGCCTTTGCGGGGCAAGACGCATTCGAAGCGCCACGCCCACATCGTCTATGCTGGCGCGGTGGCGAAGGAGTCTTCCCCTCGCCGCACGATCGCGCCCCGCCCGCTCGCGCCGCGAGGCGACGTTCCGGCGCCGCTCGTCTTTCACCGCGGCGCGCGGGCTCCCTTCGCGGTGCGCTGGTTCGGCGTGACGTCGCTCTACGGCCATGCGCGCAATTTCGCCGCGACCGCGATCGCGAGCGAACAGATCGACTCGCGCGACTGGATGCGCCCCGAACAAGCGAACGAGACGCTGAAGACCGTCCTCGCGACGCTCGGCGGCAACGAAAACGCGACGACGCTCGCGGCGGGGCTCGGGCGCGACGTATGGATCGATTTCGTCGCGGACACCGGCGACGATCGCGACGTCAGCACCGCGGTCGCGAAGATGATCTTCGCGGAGTACGAGCTCGACGGACGCACGCTCCCGCGTGGCGATGTCCTCCTGTTCGGCGGCGATACCGCGTATCCGGTCGCGTCGGCCGACGAGATCTACCGCCGTCTCATCCAGCCGTGGAACGAAGTCCTGCAAAAGCTCGACGACGACGGCAAGCCGCGCGTGCTCGTCGGCATCCCCGGAAACCACGATTGGTACGATGGGCTCGACGGCTTCGGGCGACTCTTTCGTCGGAGCGCGACGACGGGCGATCACGGCGAGGATCAGTCTCCCGGATCGCGGACTGCCGAAGAGCCGCTGCGCCTCACGAGCACGCGACCGGCCGGCGTCGTCGCGCGCGAGCTCCACCTCGACGAGATCGGCGGCCTCCTCAAGATCGTCGCGCAGCTCGCGCGCTCGATACGCGCTCTCTGGAAAGGACCGCCGCCGGTGCGACGAAAGCGCCTCGCGCTGGACGGCTACACCGCGGTGCAACAGTGCTCGTACTTCACGCTGCCGCTCGCGCCCGACCTCGACGTCTACGCCGTCGATCGCCAGCTCGGTCGCCTCGACTTTCGCCAGCGCACGTTCTTCCGACAACGCCGCGAAGAGGCGCCGAACGCGCGCGTCGTCTTCGTCGCGCCCGATCCGGCGATCGCGTTCGGCGAGCGCTGGGATCTCGGGGCGCGCATGCTGACCGGGTGTTTGCTTCGCCTCGACGAAGATCGAATTCTCTATCTCACCGGCGACATGCATCACTACGAGCGGCGCGCGGTCGGGCGCTCGCTCCACGTCATCGCCGGAGGCGGCGGCTCGTTCTTGCATGGTACACGCATCCGACTCGGTCCGGGCGGACCGCCAGCCGCCGAATATCCGACCGGAGCGATGTCGCGGCGACTCGTCGCGCAAGTGCCGATCAAGCTGATGGTCGGCGGCGCGGGCTTCATCGTGCACATCGCGTTCGCGCTCATCGCGTCGCTCGAGCTCGGCGCGTCGCTGCGCGGGACGACGGCGCTGGTCACGATGGCGCTCGTGATGTCGGCCGTGCTCGCGATCGGGTTCTTCGTGAACGCTTCGCACAAGCGGAGGAAAGGGTGGCAGATCGCGGTCGCCGCCGTGCCGTTCGGCGTCGGGCTCGGGCTCTTGCCGATGGCGCTGCGCCTTTCGCTGCCGCAGCTCGTGCCGGAGATCCCGGGCGACACGCTCGTCATCGTCGTCTACGCGTTCCTCGGCGCGCTCGGGTTCGGTCTCTTCTTGATGACGATCGCAATCGTCGGGCTCGAGCACCAGCAAGCGTTCAGCGTGCTCTCGCACCCTGGCTACAAGCACTTTGTGCGGATGTGCGTGCACGCGGACGGAGGGATCGAAGCGTGGACGATCGGCAAGGACGATCCGATCGCGGACGGAGCGCCCGTGCTCGTCGATCGGTTCGAGTGGGAGTGATCAGCGACCGGCGGGGAGCTCGATCGTGAACTTGGTGCCGCCGGGCACAACGCTCTCGACGCAGATCGATCCGCCGTGTGCCTCGATGATGTTACGGACGATCGACAGCCCGAGCCCTGTGCCGCGCCCTTGGCCCTTCGTCGTGAAGAACGGCGCGAACACCTGCTCGATGTGCTCGGGCGCGATGCCGTGCCCCGTGTCCTCGATGACGATGCGAACGCGCCGTCCGCCGCCGATCGCCTCGGTCGCGACGACGATGGATCCGCCGCTGGGCGCGACCGCGTGGCAGGCGTTCGTCACGAGGTTGACGAAGACCTGCGTGAGCCGTTCCGGCATTCCGCGCACCGTGAGCACGCCGGCTCCGTAGCGCCGATCGATCGTCGCGCCGGCCTCGGCGACCACGTGCTCGCAGAACGCGAGCGCCTGATCGATCACGCCGTGCAACACGACCGGCACCGCGACCTCGCTCGACGGCCGCGCGTAGGTCACGAGATCGCGCGTGAAGCGGAGCATGCGATTCGCCGATTCGCTGATCCGCCGCAGGCGCTCCATGTCGTCCGGGTCGATCGCGTCGGTGCGCGCGAGCGCTTTGCGGATCAAATAGTCGGTGTACGCGACGATCGAGGTGAGCGGGTTGTTCAGCTCGTGGACGAGGCCGGCCGCGATCTGCCCGAACGACGCGAGCTTGTCGGCCTGGATGATCTGCGACTCGAGCGCGCGAAGGTCGCGCTGGGCTCGACGCGCCGCGCTGTGCGCGCACGCCTGGTCGAGCGCGTGACCGAGCGCGGCCGCGGCGCGATGCGCGACGTGCACGGCGGGCGAGCCGTCGTCTTCGAGCGAAGGGTCGTCGGTCGCGAGGTGAAGCGTCGAGCCGAGCGCGTGCGGAACCGGACCTCCGAGATCGAAGACGCGCTCGTACGCATAGCCCGGGAACAGGCGCGTCGGATCCATCCCCGCGACGCGACCGCGATCGCCCGACGGCACGTGCTGAAACACGCGCTGATGAGGACGCTGCGATCCCGCGTCCGCGTCGCCCGACGCGCCAGGCACAGCGCTACCGACGAGGCACGCGCCGACCGCGTGCGCCGGAAGAATCGCTCCGACCGCGTCGACGAGCGCTTGCACGGTCACCGCCTCGCCCTCGTCGTACGGGAGGCCGGTCACGGCGACGAGAAGGCGATCGATCGGCCCATCGGGGAGCTCTCGCAGCTGCACCTCGCTCACCGCGCTCGGCGCCTCGTCGCGCATCATCACCTTCGTGTGGCTCACGCGGTCGGGCGGCAGCGACGACGGATGTGCGAACGGCGCCGGCGTCGAGCGCGATCGCGAGTGCGGCGGCGCCGTCGAGTGCGATCGCGGCTGGCCCGAGGCGCGGGGATCTTTGCGACGCGGAGGCATGGCTACTCTTCCCGTCCGCGCGGCGTGATCCCGGAGCGGCTGCTCGGCGAACCGCTCTTCTCGGCCGTGCCCGACACGGGAGGGACGTCGGCCGGCACCGTGCGAACCGACGACGGGCCGTCGCTCGCGCGATCGAGATCGAGGATCCGCGCGCGGCCGACGTAGCTCTTGGTTTCGTACTTGGTGATCTTTCCGATCTTGCGGACGATCTCCGCCATACGCTCCGCTTCGTTGAAGATCACTTCGGCCGCGCCAAACGCCGCGGTATCGCGATCGAGTCGCCGCTTGAGGAGCTCGGCGTAGCCCATGACGCTCGTGAGCGGCTGGTTCAGCTCGTGCGCGGCGGCTCCGGCGAGCTCGGCGACGATCGCTTGCCGCTCCTGCGCGAGGAGCTGCTCCTGCGCCTGCGCGAGGCGCTGCTCCATGCGCATCTTCTCGCGAAGGTCGGTGAAGATCCCGACCGAGCCGACCGGCGCGTCGCCTTCGACGAGCAGCACCGCGGAGAGCGACACCGGCACGCGCTCGCCCGTCGCGTCGAGCACCTCGGTGCGGAGCCCTTCGACGCGTCCGCCGCTCGCGCGGATCATCTTCATGACCTGGCCCGCGACGCCGTCCGGGTAGAGCAGACGAACGTCGGTGCCGAGCGCCTCGGCAGCCGAGCGACGATAGATGCGCTCGGCGGCGCGGTTGAAGAGCAAGACCTTGCCCTTCATGTCCGCGCTGATGATCGCATCGACGGACGAGTCGATGACGCGCTGGAGAAAATTCTTCGTCTGCTCGAGCTGCTGCGCGGTCATGCGCTCGAGCGTCACGTCGCGGAACGAGCAGAGGACGACCCCCTCTTCGCGGAGCACCGAGTTGAAGTTGAGGCTGAGGATCGCGCTCTCGCCGTTCTTGCGCTTGACGCGAATGTCGATCCCCTGAGGAAAATGCCCCTTGGTGAAGCCGACGCGGAGATCGTGCGCGCGCGTCTGCTCTTCGCTCGCGAAGAGATCGCCGACGCGACGTCCGCGCAAATCGGCCTCGTCATACCCGGTGATCTGCCGCGCCTTCGGGTTCGAGAAGAGCAGATGCCCGTCGGTGTCGATGACGATGATCCCGTCGGCCGCGCTCTCGAAGAAGTCGGCGTAGCGCTGAAGCGTGCGAAGCCGCCGCTCGGCCTCGAAGCGCGCGACCGTCACTTGTTGCGTCTGATCGCGGAGCGACTGGAGCACTCGCGCGTTGCGCAGCGCGATCGCCATCGCGTTCGACACCGTCTTGCAGAGCGACAGCTCGTGCTCGCCGAAGCGGAACGCGTGCTTCGCGCGAAGGAACAGAACGCCCATCGGGCGCCCCTCGTAGTTGATCGGAAGGATCGCGAGCGAGCTGAACGCCGAGTGCCCTTCGTGGCGAACGATCTCGAGGAGCGGGTGCGTCGTCGCGTCGGCGATGACGAGCGGCTCGCGGCTGCTCAAGACTTGCTGGATCTCGGGGTACTTGGTGAGGTCGATCGGGAGATCGCGGAGCTGCTCGTCGTCGGACGCCGCGACGACGTAGCCGATGTCGCCCTGCTCGCGCACGAGGACGATCGACACGCGATCGACTTTGGCCACTTCGGCGATGCGCTGCACGACCGTGAAGAGGATCCCGCGGAAGTCGAGGTTCGACGCGAGCGCCTGCGTGAGCTCGAGGACGACCTGTCCGTCTTTCTCTTTCGACTCGAGCGCCTCGACGACGCCGCGCAATCGCAGCTGTCCGCGAATGCGCGCGATGAGCTCGACCGGCTTGAACGGCTTTCGTACGAAGTCGTCGGCGCCGCTCTCGAACGCTTTGGCGATCTCGTCGTCGGCGTCGAGCGCGGTGAGCACGACGACCGGCAAGTCGCGCGTCTCGGCGCGCGATCGCAAGATGCGCAAGACTTGGTAGCCGTCGGGCGGCGGCATGACGAGATCGAGCAAGACGATGCTCGGATGCACCTTCTCGATTTGTTCGAGCGCCTCGGACCCGGATCCCACCGCCACATGCGGCATGTCGGCGTTGGCGAGCGCCTGAATGAGCACATGCCGGCTGACTGTGTCGTCATCGACGACGAGGACGGGACCACCGGGCACGCTTCAGTGTAGCTGGGCCTGGATCTGGCGGGCAACCGCGATCACAGCTGTCGGTCGCCATCTGCCCCGTGAGAAGGCTCGTCAGATAGGCGCTCCCGGCGGCGTAATCCCTGATGGCTCCATGACGACACCGTCCCCGCGCTCGACCCCGACCCCGGCCCCGTGCTACGCGCACCGCGCTTGGCTGAGCTCACGCCGGACCTCGTCGAACGGGCGCTCGCCGGGGGCGCGGATGCGATTCGCACCCTCGTGGACACGCTCTCGCCCGTCATTCAGGCGCGCGTCGCGCGAGGGTTGCTCCGTCGCGGCGGCGCGCGGGGTCGCGACGCGAGGCAAGAGGTCGAGGACATGACGCAGGAGGTCTTCCTTTCACTCTTCGACGACGGCGGGCGTGCGCTGCGGGCGTGGATCCCGGCGCGCGGGTTGTCGCTCGCCAACTTCGTCGGGCTCGTCGCCGAGCGGCAGGTCTCGTCGATCTTGCGGAGCGGGCGGCGGAGTCCGTGGACGGAGGATCCGACGGAGAGCGACGCGCTCGACGCGTCGGCGGGGAGTACGGACGGGGCCGAGGGGGCGGTGTTGTCGCGCGATCTCCTGGCGGCGGTGCTCGAGCGCGTACGCGCGGAGCTGTCGCCGAAGGGGCTCGTCTTGTTTCAGCTCCTGGTCGTCGACGAGGCGTCGGTCGATGCCGTATGCACGGAGCTCTCGATGCTCCCCGACGCGGTCTATGCTTGGCGGAGCCGACTCGCGAAGCTCGTGCGCAAGGTCGCGGCGGAGCTCCAATGAAGGACGACGATCTGCTGAAGGCGCTTGGTGCGGCCGCGCGCGAAGACGACGCGAAGACGCGGCGCGAGCTCGAGGAGATCGCTGCGGGCGATGAAGACGCAGCGCGTCCGCTCGACGACGCGGCGCGCGGACGGATCGCCGCGCGGCTCGCGGAGGCGACGGGCACGAAGAGCGTGACGACCGCGAAGAGCGCGAAGACCACGAAGCCTGATCCTCCGCCGAACGTCATCCTGCTCCGTCGCGCCGCGTGGATCGTCGCGCCGCTCGCGATGGCGGCGGCGGTGCTCCTTTGGATCAGCCGACCCGGCGTGATCACGGCGCTCCCCGAGTACGAGCTCGCGCTCGTCGGCGGCGATCAGACGACGCGCGCCACGCCCGCGCAGCTTCGCGGCGACACGTTGCGGGTGCACACCGGCGCGCGCGTGCAGATCTCCGCGCGACCGGCGACGATGCCGGACGGCGAAATCGCCGCGCGCGCATTCCTGATCGAAGGGGGCGCGGCGCGCGTATGGGACGTGCCGATCGAGATCTCTCCCGAAGGTGCGGCGCGGATCGCGGGCGACGCGGGCGCGATCTTCCCTGCCCAGAGCGGCGACTGGGACGTCGTGATCGCGCTCGGCCATCCCGGATCGCTTCCGACGGCGCCGATGGTCGTGCCGCTCCTGACGACGCCGACCGCCGCCGTGAAGCTCGTGCGCTGCCACGTGATCGTCTCGGGGAGCTGAGCTCCGTCAGTCGAAGAGCGCGCCTTGCGGTGCATCTCCGCCGCCACCGCGCACCGGCGGCGTGCGACCGATCGCTTCGTACCCTTTGCGCGTCGCGACGCGTCCCGACGGCGTGCGCCCGACGTACCCTTGCTGCACGAGGTACGGCTCGTACACGTCCTCGAGGGTATCGACCGGCTCGCTCAGCGCCGCGGACAGCGCCTTCAATCCGGCAGGACCGCCGTCGTAGTGATCGATGAGCACGGTGAGGTAACGGCGGTCCTCGTCGATGAGCCCCGCCGCGTCGACCTCGAGCTTCTTGCATGCGTGCAGCACGGTCGCGAGATCGACCTTCCCAGCGAAATCGACCTCGGCGAAATCGCGCACGCGGCGAAGCAGGCGGTTCGCGACGCGCGGCGTGCCTCGCGATCGCCGCGCGATCTCTTCGGCGGATCGCGCGTCGACGTCCAGCCCGAGGAGGCGCGCGCTCCGCGTGACGATCTTCGCGAGATCTTCGGTCGGATAAAAATCGAGGCGCACGACGTGCCCGAACCGCGAGAAGAGCGGCGCCGTCAGCAATCCCGTGCGCGTCGTCGCACCGACGAGCGTGAACGGCGGGATCGGAATCTGAATCGTGTTCGCGAACGCACCTTCGCCCGTCACGATATCCATCACGAGATCATCCATCGCCGGATAGAGACTCTCTTCGACCGCGGGCGCGAGGCGATGGATCTCGTCGATGAAGAGAACGTCGTTCTTCGCGAGCTTGCTCGTGAGGAGCGCCGCGAGCGCGCCTTTGTGCTCGATGACGGGACCGCTCGTCGCGTGGAGCTGCACGCCCATCTCGTTCGCGAGGATGTGCGCGAGCGTGGTCTTGCCGAGGCCCGGCGGCCCGCACAAAAGGACGTGATCCATCGGCTCGCCGCGCCGACGCGACGCCTCGACGAACACGCGGAGGTTGTCCTTGTGCTTCGTCTGGCCGATGTAATCGTCGAACGTCTTCGGCCGCAGCGTGCGATCGAACGGCGCGTCGTCGCCCTGCGCTTCTGCGTCGATCGCGCGCGGATCGACGTCGTCGACCGGTGCTTCACGCTTCGCTCTCGGCGGCTTCGCCATCGCGCGCCACGTTAGCGCATCTCGACCTGAGGCTCGACCTCGGGTCTCATCGCACGTGGAGGCCCACCAAGATGATCGAATGGAGCGAAACCCACCTCGCGATCCGCGACGCCGTACGTCGCTTCGTCGACGCCGAGATCAAGCCGAACCGCGAGGCGCTCGAGCACGGCGACATGCCTCCGTACGCCATCTTGCGAAAGCTCGTCGCGACGTTCGGCCTCGCCGACATGGCGCGCGCGCGCTTCGCGATGGACATCGGCAAAGAGAAAGCACGGGCCGAGTCGGGCGCGCCGCCCCGCGAAGAAGGCGAGCGCGTGAAGAAGCCGTCGCCCGAGGCCGGCGAGATGATGGCGATGCAGATGATTCCGATCATCGAGCTGTGCCGACATAGTCCGGGCATGGTGACGGCGCTCGGCGTGAGCATGGGGCTCACCGCACGCGCCATCATGTCGCGCGGGACGATCGCGCAGAAGGAGCGATGGGCGCTCGATTTGCTCACGCTCGACAAGATCGGCGCGTGGGCGATCACCGAGCCGGGATCGGGATCGGACGCGTTCGGCGGAATGAAGGCGACGGCGCGACGCGACGGCGACGGCTACGTGCTCACCGGCAGCAAGACATTCATCACGAACGGTCCGTACGCCGACACCATCGTCTTCATCTGCAAGCTCGACGAAGGGAACGACGCCGCGCACAGAAAGATCGTCACCTTCGTCCTCGACAAAGGAATGCCGGGGCTCACGCAGTCGAAGCCGCTCCGCAAGATGGGGATCCATTCGTCGCCGACGGGTGAGCTCTTCCTCGACGACGTGAAGGTCGGAAAGGATCGCCTGCTCGGCGAGACCGAAGACGCGCCGGGCCGCTCGAGCGCGAAGGACACGTTCACCTCCGAGCGTGTCGGCGTCGCGGCGATGGCGCTCGGGATCGTGTCGCAGTGCCTCGAGCTTTGTGTGGAATATGCAAAGACCCGCGTCGCGTTCGGGCGCCCCATCGGCGAATTTCAGCTCATTCAGCTGAAGCTCGCGAAGATGGAGGTCGCGCGGATGAACTTGCAGAATCTCGTCTACCGCCAGATCGAGATGGCGGCCGCGGGGAAATCGATGGCGCTCGCGGAGGCATCGGCGTGCAAGCTGTACGCGGCGCAGGCGACGATGGAGGTGTGCATCGAGGCCGTGCAGCTGTTCGGCGGCAACGGCTACATGGCGGAATACCAAGTCGAGCAGCTGTGCCGCGACGCGAAGGTGCTTCAGATCTACGGCGGCACCGACGAGATTCAGATCTCGCAGATCGCGCGGAGCCTCATGGGATAGTGTGATGGATTCTTAGATGGGCGCGATCGTCGGCATCGACCTCGGGACGTCGACGACCGTCGTCGCCCACGCGAAGGACGGCAAGGCGGAGACGATCGCCGATCCCGACGGCGTCGTGCTCATCCCGTCCGTGGTTTCGTTCTTGCCGAACGGCAACGTCCTCGTCGGTTACCCCGCGCGCGATCGGCGCTACTTGGATCCGGAGAACACGATCTTCGCGGCCAAGCGACTCGTCGGTCGCGCGTGGACAGACCCGACGTTGCAAGAGGCGAAGAAGCGGTTGCCGTACGAGCTGCGACGCGGGGCGAACGAGTCGGTGCGCGTGATGCTGCGCGGCGAGCTCTACACGATGCCGGAGATCAGCGCGTTCGTGCTCCGCAAGGCGAAGGCGGTCGCGGAGAACGCGCTCGGCGAGGAGGTCGATCGCGCGGTCATCACGGTGCCGGCGAACTTCAACGAGCTGCAGCGCGAGGCCACGAAGCTCGCGGCCACGCTGGCGGACCTCGACGTCGTTCGCGTCATCAACGAGCCCACGGCGGCGGCGCTCGCGTACGGCTACGGCAAAGAGGCGAGCGAGCGGATCGCGGTCTACGACTTCGGCGGAGGCACGTTCGATCTGACGCTCATGTCGCTCTTCGAGGACGTGTTCCGCGTGCGCGCGACCGCGGGCGACATGTTCCTCGGCGGCGACGACATCGACGAGGCGATCGCCGAGGCGATGGCGACGGCGTTCTTGAAGCGCCATTACTACGACGTGCGGACGCACCCCGAGGCGTTCGATCAGATCCGGACGAGCGCCGAGCGAATCAAGATGATGCTGTCGACGCGCGACGAGGCGAACATCGAGATCGAGTCGCTCGTGCAAGGGCCGGGCGGGCGCGCGATTCGGTTCGAGTTCGCGATGACGCGGGGAGAGTTGGACGTGATCGCCGCGCCGTTCGTCGAACGGACGCTCGCGGTCTGCGCCGCTGCGTTCGAGAAGCTGAAGGTCCCACCGAAGGCGTTCGACAAGATCGTCCTCGTCGGCGGCAGCACGCGGATGCGCCTCGTGCGCGAGTGCGTCGCGCATTTCTTCGGACGCGAGCCGACGGAAGGGCCGAACCCGGAGGAGGCGGTCGCGCTCGGCGCGGCGATACAGGCGATGGCGATGAAGGACGAGGTGCGCGCGCCGCGAGCGCGGTTGACCGCGCCGTCGTCGAGCGCGTTTCGACTGTCGGAGCCGCCGGAGCCGATCTCGATCGCGCCCGAGCCCGATCGTCCGCCGCCGCCCCTTCCCAAACGCGCGCGCCCGACGTCGACCTCGACCTCGGCCTCGACCACGGCCTCGCGCGGCGGCCTTCCCACGTGGCTCCGCCTCGTCCTCTTCCTCTCCCTCCCCGTCCTGGCCCTCGCCCTCACGGCGGCGTTCTTCCTCCTGCGCGGTCACCGCTGACGTTGCTGCCACCGCTCCGCCCGATTACGTTCCCCGCCCCATGTCCGCGACCTCGACTCTCCTCCTCGAAATCGGCGTCGAAGAGCTCCCCGCGTCCTTCGTCGACGCTGCGCTCGCCGCGTTGCCCGGCCTCGTCGTCTCGCGCCTCGCGGACGCACGCCTCGCGCACGGCGAAGTGAAGGCGCTCGGGACGCCGCGACGGCTCGCGATCCTCGTGCGCGATCTCGCGACGACGCAGAGCGATCTCGACGAGGAGCTCATCGGTCCCCCCGAGTCGGTGGCGTACAAGGACGGCAAGCCGACGAAAGCGGCGGAGGCGTTCGCGGCGAAGCTCGGCGTCGCGGTCGATGCGCTCGTGATCGTCGAAAAGCAAGCCGCAGGGAAACAGAAGGCCGGGCGCTACCTCGTCGGTCGTCGGGTCGAGACGGGGCGCGCCGCGACGGAGCTCCTCGGCAAATCGCTCGCCGACGTGTGCGGAGCGATTCCGTTTCGCAAGTCGATGCGCTGGGCGGATCTCGACGCGACGTTCGGACGGCCGGTGCAGTGGCTCGTCGCGTTGCTCGGCGACCACGCGCTCGATGTCTCGTTCGCGGGCGTTCGCAGCGCGCGAAAATCGCGTGGGCACCGCTTCCTCTCGCCCGCGACGTTCGACGTGACGAACGCCGACACGTATGTCGAAGAGCTCCGCGCGCGTCACGTCCTCGTCGATCGCGACGAGCGCGCGCGCACGATGATGGACCGCGTGGCAGCGGCGGCGAAGGCGGCCGGCGGCGTTCACGATCCGGAGCCGATGCTCGTCGACGAGAACGCTTCGCTCGTCGAGGAGCCGCACGTCGTGACCGGATCGTTCGATCCCGAGTTCCTCGATCTCCCCGCGGCGGTGATCCGCGCGATCGCACGCGGGCATCAGCGCTACTTCTGCGTGCAAAAGGGCGAGGACGAGCTCTTGCCGAAATACCTCGCCGTCGCGAACACTGCGAACGCGCCGGCGATCATCGCGAAGGGGAACGATCGCGTGATGCGCGCGCGCCTCGCGGACGGCCGCTTCTTCTACGAAGAGGACAAGAAGGTCCCGCTCGAGAAGCGCGTCGAGAAGCTCGCCGGGATCGTCTTTCACAACAAGCTCGGCACCGTGCGCGAGAAGGTCGATCGCATCGAGAAGCTCGCCGCCGTGATCGCCGAGAAGATCGGGCTCCCCGAGGCGACGCGCGCCGAGGTGCGACGCGCGGCGCATCTCTGCAAGTTCGATCTCGTGTCGCTGATGGTCGGCGAGTTCCCCGAGCTGCAAGGGCACATGGGGCGCGCGTACGCACGTCACGCGGGTGAGCCGGGCACCGTCGCGGACGCGGTGCGCGATCATTATCGGCCAGTCGGCGCGTCGGATGCCGTCGCGACGGACGACGTCGCCGCGGTGGTCGCTCTCGCGGATCGCATGGACACGTTGACGTGCTGCTTCGCGATCGGCCTCGCGCCGACGGGCGCCGCCGATCCCTACGCGCTGAGGCGCAACTGCATCGCCGCGCTTCGCACCATTCTCGACAACGCCGATCGCCATTCCGCGTACGGACAGCTCTCGTTCGCGTCGCTCGTCCGCGACGCGCACGCCCAATACGCCGGCGCGAAGCCGCTCGAGCTCTCGAAGGACGACGCAGCCGCGAAGGTCACCGAGTTCGCGCTCGAGCGTCTGCGCGGCCTGGTCGGAACGGCGACGAGCAGCGCGGTCGCCGACGCGATCCTCGCGGGCGAAGGCGTTCGTGCGATGGACGCGCTACAATCCACGATGGTTCGCGCGCGCGCGCTGCAAGCGGTCGTCGACGGAAAGCAGCCGTGGCTCGAGAAGGCGAAGCTCGTCGCCAAGCGCCTGAGCGGCATCAGCAAGCAGGCGCAGCCCAAGCTCCACGCGCGCGAAGCGTTCTCGAACGCGAAGAAGGACGACGCCTCGATCGTGAAGCTCGTCGAGGACGCCGACGCAAAGACACGCGACCTCGGCGACGTCGCGAAGGTGCGCGCGGCGCTGGAGTTCACCGGCGAGCTCGCGACTCGGCTCGACGAGATCTTCGTCGCCACGCTCATCAACGATCCGGACGACGCCGACACGCCCAAGAGGCTCGAGCTCTTGTCGTACGGCGCCGGCTGCATGCTCCGCATCGCCGACTTCTCGAAGCTGGCATGAGCGGACAGGTCAAAGGTTCCGTCCTCCAGTCCCGGCTCGCGTTCGTTCGCGAGCGCATCGGCCCCGGCGCGATCGATCGCGTCCTCAAGCGTTTGAGCGACGCGGACCGCGCCGTGCTGAGCGGCGCGATGATGCCGTTTGCGTGGTACCCGTTCACGATCAACGAGCAGCTCGACCGCGCAATCCGCGACGAGCTCGGTCGCGGCGACGACGTCTTCCTCGAGCTCGGCGTGAAGTCGGCGGAAGACAACCTCGGATCGTCGAGCCAGCGGCACTACATCCTCGATCGCAACCCGCAAGCGCTCTTGAAACACACGAGCGCAATCTACAAGGTCTACTACGACACGGGCCGTCGCGAGTACGAGCGGGTCTCGGACACCGCGGCCGTGCTCCGCACGTTCGAGAGCGACTCGTTCTCCGCCGCGGACTGCCTCACCGTCGTCGGATGGTACGAACGCGCGATCACCATGTGCGGCGGACGCAACGTTCGCGTCACCGAGACCGCGTGCCGCGCGAAGGGCGGAGCTCACTGCGAGTACCGCTGCGAATGGGACTGACGCTCAAGCCGCGCTGACGTCGACCGGCGTTCCGCTGAAGCTCGCGTTGGCGGAGATCGCGTCGACGTTCGCGTCGTCGGTGAGATCGTTGATGCTCGCGCCGGCGTGCGCGCGCGCGACCTCCATCGAGGCTCCCGCGCGGTGGTGACCCCACCCGTGCGGCAAGCTGACGACGCCAGGCGCCATCTCGTCGGTCACCTCGAGGGCCGCGACGATCTCGCCGACGCGCGATCTCACGCGGACGCGCGCGCCGTTCGCGAGACCACGGGTGCGCGCGTCGTCCGGATGCATCAGCAGCGTGCAGCGATCGCCACCCTTCACGAGACGAAGGCTGTTGTGCATCCACGAGTTGTTGCTGCGAAGGTGACGGCGGCCGACGAGACGAAGAGCGTTCGACGTGGCTTCGCGGAGCTTCACTTCGAGGCGCGGGAGATCGCCGAGGTAGAGCTCGGGCGCGAGGCGGATGCGACGCTTCGGCGTGTACAGACGCTCCGGAAAACGCGGGACGAGCGCGCCGAAATCGAGCCCGTGCGGATTCTCTTCGAGCTTGCGAAGCGACATCCGACGCGGCCCTGTGCGAAGCAACATGTCGAGCCAACGACGCGGCCCGAGCGCAAGAAGCGCCGCGCCCGCGCCCGACGTGACCGCGCGACGCACGCCGCTTCGACGCGCCCCGAGGCGCTTCGTCAGGTCGGCTAGGATCTCCCAATCGTGCCGCGTGTCACCCGCGGGCTCGAACAGCGCCGGCGCGTACCGCGCGACGTCGCGCACGGAGACCGTGTTGAGCACGACGTCGTAGTGATCGCGCTCGAGGCCGAACGACGTCGGCAAGAGGAGCGTCGCGTGGCGCGTCGTCTCGTTCTCGTAGATGTCGAGCGACGCCATGAAGTCGAGCTTGCCGAGCGCGCGCTCGAGACGCGCCCCGTTCGGCGTCGACAACACCGGGTTCCCCGCCAGCGTGATCAGCGCCCGAATGTTCCCCGATTCGATCTCTTCCGCGAGCACCGCAACCGGAAGCTCGCCGCCGAACTCGGGGAGCCCGCGCACCTTGCTGCGGTACGCGCCGAAGCTCCCGGTCATGCCGACCTTCGCCGCGAGCGCGACGAGATCGATCGCGGGCGAGGTGAACATCATCCCCCCCTCGGCGTCGAGGTTCCCGGTGACGACGTTGAGCGCGAGGACGAGCCACGCCGCCGTGCCGCCGTGCTCCTGCATGCAGATGCCGACGCGGCCGTAGCAAACCGCGCGACGTGCTCCGGAGAAATCGCGCGCGAGCGTGCGGATCGCGTCGGCCGCGATGCCCGTCGCCGCCGCGACCGCTTCGGGCGAATACGGCTGCGCCGCGCGCTCGATCGCGTCGACGCCGTCGGTGAACGGCGCGAGCCGCCCGAGGCGCGCGCGCTTCTCCGCGAAGATGACGTGCAGCATCGCGAGCAAGAGCAGCGCGTCGCTCCCCGGCGAGATGAAGTGATGCGCGTCGGCGATCTCCGCGGTCTCGGTGCGGCGCGGATCGACGACGACGATCTTCCCGCCGCGCGCACGGATCGCTTCGAGGCGACGCTTGATTCCGGGCGCGGTCATGACGCTCCCGTTCGACACGACGGGATTCGCGCCGAGGATGAGCATGAAGTCGGTGCGGTCGACGTCGGGGATCGGGAGGAGCGCTTGATGCCCGAACATCTCGAGCGACGCGAGCATGTGCGGAAGCTGATCGACCGACGTCGCCGAGAAGCGCGAACGCGATCCGACCGCCGTCCAGAACGCGAGCGCGTACAAGAGCCCCGCGTAGTTGTGCGCCATCGGATTGCCGATGTAGAGCGCGACCGAGTCGCGGCCGTGCTCGTCCTGAATGCGCGCGATGCGCTCGGACATCTCGTCGAGCGCGGC
>JBBQXV010000188.1:0-18773 GCA_038209335.1 Polyangiales bacterium
ACGCGAAACGGAATGGGTTGCCCCTCGGGCGGAGCGCCATCGAAGACGCGCCATCGCAAGCGACGCGGAACGTGTTGCGACCCGATGCCGACGCGCGCAGCCTCGGTCGCCGCAAGCTCGAGATCGACGCCGCGGACCGTGGTGTGGCGTGCGTTCGCGATCGAGACCGCGCCGGCGAGCTCGCCGCCGATCTCGAGAGTCGTCGAATCGAACGACGCTTCGATGTACGGCTTCGTCCCGCGCGGACCTTCGATCGCGGTCACCACCGTCTGCGGCGTCGGCGCGAACGGCGTCGCGAACGGCGCGACCGGAATCGTGAAGCTCTGTCGCCGATCCGGCCACCACGGGATCGAGACATGGACCGCGAGCGTGTAGTCGATCGACGCGGCGCCGCCCGCGTACGTCGGAGGGATCGTCGGCGGGAGCTCGAAGCGCCCGGCGAGGCGATGCTCGCCGACGCCCAGCGTGCGCGGTCCGTGACGCGCCGCGAGCGCAAGGAACACGTGCGACGCGCCGTGGCGATCGAACCGTGCGCGCTCGGTCCCTTCGAGCTTCATCTCGACGAAGTCGACCGGTGTCTCGGACTCGCTCGTCAGCACGACCTCGACCTGGAGCGACTGGCCGGGCGTTGCGATCGCCGGCCGGAGGTACGTCTTGACCTTCGGGCGGCTCCGCATCGCGCGCGAGTGTAGCCACAAATTGGGCCTCTTCGGATCCCCCGGTCTAGCGTTGTCGTCGGAAACCCTTCGGAGGATGTCCGGAGGTCCGCGAGGAGAAGCCATGCACGGGGCAAACAGGCGTCGGAAGCTCGTACGGCGCACCGGAGTGACGGCGCTCGGCGCCATCTGCGCTCTTCTCTCGATGTCGCCCGCTTGGGCCGACGGTCCGGGACCGAACCACGTTCGCGGTGTGAAGGTGCACCCGCTCGAGGGGACGCCCGGCGCCACCGAGATCGAGATCGTCGGAACCGGCGCGCCCGCCTACAACGTTCGCGTCGCGGACAACGGGAAGCGCCTCTTCATCGATCTGTCGGACTCGGATGTCGAAGGGGTGCAGGCCGCGATCACGACGCCAGTTGGCGTGGTCGGCGGCGTGCTCACCCAGTCGTACAAGACCCAAGCCGGCAGCCTCACGCGGTTGAACGTGAGCCTCCAGAACAACGCGACCTTCCGGGTGAAGGTCGAGGCCAACGTCGTCCACGTCATCCTCGTGCCGAGCGCGGTGACGACCGCCGCGGCCGCTCCGCCGCCATCGCCAACGACGCCGACCATCACGGCAACCGCCGACTCGACCCAATCGCAGGCGAGCGCCGTCGTGAAGGACGTTCGCTTCGAACGCGCAGCCGGATCCGATCGCGTGGTCATCGCGCTCTCGGCGATCCCGTCGTACGCGCTCGTCCCCGCGATGGGTGGCAAGCTCCGCCTCGAGATGAAGGCGACCGCCGTCCCGACGTCGCTCACGCGCACGCTCGACGTGATCGCGTACAAAGGTGCGCTGAAGAGCGTGAGCGCGTTCTCGGATGACGCGGGCGGCACGGCGATCGTCGAAATCGATCGCGCGTCCGATGCGCAAGGCACGCTGTCGGTCGAAGGCGCGAGCCTCGTCTGGTCGTTCGCCGTGCCGAAGGGCGTCACGGTCGTCGCCGCGGCGGCGCCGAAAGGCCCCGTCGGAAAAGACGGCGGCGCGGTTCGTCGCACCGTGACGATCGCGCGCGAGGTTCCGGGGCAAGAGCTGCCCAAGGTCGACACGTCGATCCACGGCGATCCGGGCGATCCGCAAATCGAAGTCGTCGGCGGCGCCGGCGCAGCCGGATTCACCAGCGGCGTGAACGCGCAGCAAGCGCGCTACACCGGTCGTCGCATCGAGATCGATCTCAAGGACGCCGACATCCACAACGTGCTCCGCATGCTCGCGGACGTCGGTCACGTGAACATGGTCGTCGCCGAGGACGTCTCGGGATCGATCACGATTCGCATGCGCAACGTCCCGTGGGATCAAGCGCTCGACGTCGTGCTCCAGGCCAAGGGCCTCGGCATGGTGCGCACCGGAAATCTCATTCGCGTCGCGCCGCTCGCGACGCTGCAGAAAGAGCGCGAGCTCCTCGCGGCGAAGCGCAAGGCCGAGTACGAGTCGACGCCGCTCGAGACGCGCCTCATTCCGGTCAACTACGCGCAGGCCGAGGAAATCCAGGCGCGCGCGAAGGACTTCCTCTCGCCGCGCGGCTCGCTCGCGGTCGACGATCGCACGAACATCCTCATCGCGCGCGACATCCCCGCGAACCTGAACCACATCGAAGAGCTCGTTCGCTCGCTCGACATGCAGACCGCGCAGGTCCTCGTCGAGGCGCGAATCGTCGAGGCCACGAGCCGCTACATCCGCGACGTCGGCATCCAGTGGGGCGGCGACGCGACGTTCAGCGAAGCGACCGGCAATCCGACCGGCGTCGCGTTCCCGTCACGCGCGACCGTGGCCGGCGGTAACTACGACAACCAGACGCCGACGGCAGGTCTCTCGCCGTTCCAGCGTCAGATCGCGACACCGAACTTCGCCGTCAACTTGCCGGCCGCTGTCGGTACCGGACAAGGCGGTGCGATCGGACTGTCCTTCGGTTCGATCGACAACAACTTGAACCTCGGCGTTCGTCTCTCGGCCGCAGAGGCGAGCGGCTTGCTCCGCGTCGTCAGCTCGCCGCGCATCCTGACGCTCGACAACCGCGAGGCGCGCATCAATCAGGGAACGTTGATCCCGTTCGCGCAGGTCAGCGCCCTCGGCGTTCAGACGACCTTCCAAGAAGCGAAGCTGCAGCTGCTCGTGCGTCCGCACGTCACGGCCGACGGCTCCGTCTCGATGCACGTGAAGATCAGCCGAGACGAGCCTGACTTCAACCAGACCTCGGCGCGCGGCGATCCCACGATCCTCAAGCGCGAAGCCGAGACCGACCTCCTCATCATGGACGGTCACACCGCGGTCATCGGCGGCATCTACACGCGCAACACCGGTCGCAACCTCGACCAAGTTCCGTTCTTCGGCGACATCCCGATCCTCGGCATCTTGTTCCAGCGCCGCCGCGCGAGCGATACGCGCAACGAGCTCGTCATCTTCATCACGCCTCGCATCGTGAATCGCGCCGAAGCGCTCGGGCGTTGAAGAATCAAGATCAGGAGTCATGCACGTGAAGACCAAAAAGTGGATCGTGGTGTGTCTTCCGCTCATGGCGAGCGCGGGGCTGCTCGGGTGTCCGGGAAAGACGTCGGGCGGAGCGGATGACGCTGCGAGCGCGACGCCTTCGGGTGCTCCGGTGGCGCTTCCGGAGCCGAGCGGTGGGCCGACGGCGGTCGGAGTCGACGGCGGGAAGACGAGCGTGCTCCTGGCTCCGAGGCTCAACTGGGATGGATCGGCGGGGTTCTTGGATGCGGCGACGCAGTTCTTCGCGGACGCCGCGATGCCCGTGATCCCGCCGATGCCCGACGCGGGCGGCGCGACGGGCGTCCCCGCGGAGTGCGATCAGTACGCGGCGAAGCAGGAGCTCTGCATCCAGAAGATGCAACCGGCGCTTCAGCCGGCCGCGCGTGGAGCGCTCGGTGCGGCGAAGGGGAGCTGGCCTGCGCTCGCGTCGACGCCGCCGGGACGCAACGCGTTGCTTGCACAATGCAAGGGTCTCCTCGCGCAGACGGCCGCCTGTAAGTAGCGCTGTCGCTCACGACCTCTTGTTCGTGGGGTCGACGGCAGGATCGGGCGTCTCCATCGTCCCCTCCATCGCCATCATCACGGCGTGCGGATCGACCGCCTCCTGCATCGCGTCGGCGACCGGATCGACCCGATTGCGCACGGTCGGCATGTCGCGACGCAGCTCCTCGACGAGCGCGATGAGCTTCGCGGCCTTCTGCTCGGCGAGCAGATTGATCTGCAAGTCGAGGTGAGCGCGCTGCTCGATGTGCTTCGTCTGTCGGTTCTGCGTCGTCAGGACCATCGTCGTCATGAGAAGCGCGCCGAGCGCGATGAGCCCCTGGAGCCAGTAGAACGGCGGAGGGTCGAACGCGCGCACGCCGAGGTGTGGCAAGAGCGCGTTGAGCGTGGTCCACGACGCCACGATGACGACAATCACGTAGAGCGTGCGCGGTCGTCCGAGCGACCCCGTGAAGCGCTCGATGGTGCGCTGGTGCACGCCGACGCCCTCTTCCGAGCGCGCGCGCATGGCGGCGATGGTCTCGACGTTCTGCGCGATGTGATCTTTCGCTTCGTCGGCCATGCTTCTTGCCAGCAAGATACATGCGCGGCGAGCGCCTCGTCTTGCCGATCCGTCGCTCTTGCCGAGCCCGCGGAGGTTGCGCTCTGCTAGCGCGATGGCCCCGCTCGACGTCGCGACCGCGCATTACCTTCGCGCGCTCAGCTACCGATTTCCGAGCGCCGAGGCGGCGATCGCCGAGATCGCGCACCTTCGCTCGATCCTCGAGCTCCCTCGCGGCACCGTTCACGTCGTCAGCGACGTCCACGGCGAGTTCCAAAAGCTCGAGCACATCCTGCGAAATGGATCGGGCTCTCTGCGCGCGCTCGTCGATCGTCTCTTCGGCGATCGCCTCACCGTCGACGCGCGCACGACGCTCCTCAACCTCGTCTACTACCCGCGTGAGACGTGGGCTCGCGTCTCGGCCAAGCTCGAAGATGGTGCCGAGCGCGCAGCGTTTGTCCACACGACGATGGCGCAAGAGATCGAGCTCATTGGCGCGTTCGCGGCGCGTTACAGCTTGCGGCACGCCGAGCGCATCTTTCCGGCGCCGTACCGCGAGCTCTTCGCGGAGCTCCTCTTCTCGCCGATCCACGCGCGCGATCCGGCGTACGCGCGCGCGCTCGTCGCTCCGTTCGTCGCGCACGACGGAGGTCTCGAGCTCCTACGCGCGTCGGCGCATACGGTCCGCGCGTTCTCGTCGTACGAGCTCGTCGTCGCCGGCGATCTCGGCGATCGCGGACCGCGGATCGATCGCGTCATCGAGGCGCTCCGCCATCAGCGCAACGTCTCGATCACCTGGGGCAACCACGACGCCGAGTGGATGGGCGCGTGCATTGGACAAGAGGCGCTCGTCGCGACGGTGCTCCGCATCTCGCTCCGCTACGGCCGCGTCGCGCAGCTCGAAGAGGGGTACGGGATCCCCGTCGAGCCGCTCGAGCAGCTCGCGCGCTCCGCGTACGCCGACGATCCCGCCGAACGGTTTCGATCGAAGGGCGAAGATCTTCGCGACGCCAATCTGCTCGCGCGCATGCAGAAGGCGGCGGCGATCCTCCAGTTCAAGCTCGAGGGGCAGACGACGCGACGCAATCCGCACTACGCGCTCGACCATCGCAACCTGCTCCATCGCATCGACGCGAGCGCCGGCACCGTGACCATCGACGGCCGCACGCACCCGCTCCTCGATCGCGCGTTCCCGACGATCGACTGGAGCGATCCGTATCGGCTGTCCGACGCCGAGTCGAAGTGCATCGCGCTCCTGCGGCGCTCGTTCATGGAGAGCCCACGGCTCTGGGAGCACATGCGGTTCGTCGCCGAGCACGGCGCGATGTACGCCGCGCGCGACGAGCAGCTCATCTTCCACGGGTGCGTGCCGAGCGACGCGTCGGGCGAGTTCGTCGACTTCGAGATCGACGGCGTGCCGCGTCGGGGGCGCGCGCTGTTCGACGCGATCGATCGAACGGTGCGCCGTGCGATGCGCAGCCGCGCCGAGCGCGACACCGACCTCCTCTATTACCTGTGGGCCGGCCAGCGATCGCCGCTCTTCGGCAAGGATCGGATGGCGACGTTCGAGACGTATTTCGTCGCCGACAAGTCGACGCACGTAGAGACGAAAGACGCTTATTTTCAGCTGATTCACGAGAAAGAATTCTGTCGGAAGGTCGCCGTCGAGTTCGGCGTCGATCCCGACTCGGTGTTGATCGTGAACGGGCACGTGCCGGTGAAGCTCGAAGAGGGGGAGTCGCCGCTGAAGAAGAGCGGGCTCGCGGTGACGATCGACGGGGCGTTCTCGCAAGCGTACGGCGATCACGGGTACACGCTCGTCATCGACGCCGAGCGGACGTACCTCGCGAAGCACCACCATTTCGAGTCGGTCGACGACGCGATCGATCGCGGCGCGGACATCGTTCCGGAGATCCAAGATCTCCGCGTGCACGATCGTCCGCGGCGCGTGGGCGATACGCCGCGCGGCGTCGAGCTTCGCGAAGAGATCGCGGGGCTCGAGCGGCTCGTGGCGGCGTACCGTGATCGGGAGATCGAGGCGCCTTCGACCTAGCTCGAGGTGGGGCTACACTTTCTCGGGTGAGCGCACTGCGAGCGATCCTCGTCACACTGGCCGTCGTCGCGCTGAGCTGCGCGCGGGATCGTGGTGCCGACGCGCCGCCGACCGACGTCGCGCTCGTCGCCCCCAGCGCGAGCGCCGCCGCGCCGCCGACGATTCGTCCGCCGCAGCGGGGCGACTTCCTCGAGGTCCCTTCCGCGTCGCCACCGATCGCGTCGGCGGTTCCCGCGGAGGACATCGACGGGATCGACATTCCGGAGTGCCGCGAGTTTCTCGCGCTCTTGAAGCGATGCATGCCCGAGTCGCAATTCAAGGACATCGCGAAGAACCTGAAGCAAGCGTCGAAGGAGCCGTCGATGCGCGCGGCGATGGCCGACGTCTGCAAGCGAATGACGGACAACTACCAGCAGGCACTGCCGAACGGATGTCCTTAGCGTCAGTTGGCTCGCATGCAGATCTCGATGCGGTTGACGACGAGCACGCCCGAGAGGCCGTCGGCCTTGATGCGGAGGAGCACGTTGTTTTCGCCGGGTCGGATCTCCGTCGTGAAGTCGGCGGAGTACCAGCGATAAGGGGCGATGTTGCTGACGAAGTCGGGCGCGGTTCCGCCGGTGCCGTCGAACGTCTGCCAGTTGAATCCGCCGTTCGTGGTCGTGTTGAAGCTGCGACCGAAGATCGAGATCGTCGCGTTCGAGATCGACGCGATGCCGACGGTCGTGAGCTCGAGATCGACGAAGTCACTCGAGTCGAGCTGCAGTCCGCCAACGCCGAGGAACGGATCGACGAACTGCGGAGTGAAACCGATCTGCATGCCGTACGCGGCGGCGTGGTTGCGTGAGTGATCGGGGAGGCCGTCGACTTCGTAGACGACTTGCGCCACGCCGCCCGCGTCGGCCCAGCGAACGCGGTACGCCGTCGCGCCCGCGCTGCCCGAGAGGCAGGCGCCGCCCGAGATGATTCCGACGGAGGTGTCGGGCGTGCCGGTGTCGATGCCGCCGGTGTCGTGGACTCCGCTGTCGTTGACGCCCGCGTCGCTCGCGGTCGCGTCGCCGCCGTCGCCGCCGTCGCCGCCTGCTCCGTCTCCCGCGCTCGCGCCGTCGGTCGCGTTGCCGTCGTGATTCGCGTCGGCCGACGTCGCGCTGTCTTTCGCCGATCCATCGCGGCCCGGCGACGCGCCGTCGCCGTCCGCGCACGTCGGGCACGTGCCTCCGCCCGCATCGGCGTCGGCGTTTGCGTCGCCCGAGCTCGCGCACGCCGCGACTCCGAGCACGTAGAGGAACACGATCAGGCCGGCGAACGCGCGCGTCATCACAGCGTCCTACGCCGCGGCCAACGAGACTCTCCCCGCGGTCGGCATCGTCGACATGCGACCCAAGAGACCCTTCTCCGCGTAGGTCCGTACAAGCGAGGCGACGCACGCGCGTCGTCACCCAGGAGGTCCCCGTGTCGACCGCTCGCCTGCGCGGCCCGTCGTGGCTGCGTCTCGTTCTCATTGCGCTCGTCGTTGCGCTCGTTCCGTCCGTCGCGTTCGCGCGCTCACCCGCGCCACCGCCGACCGGCGCCGCCGGTTCGTGGGTCGGAGAGCTCGAAGGGCTCGCGCAGTGGCTCGCCGAGCACAAGCAACCGAACGCGTGCACCGAGCGTTGCTACACGCTTCATCGCTTGCGGCTCACCGGATCGCTCGACGGCACGAGCGCCGCGAAAGACGGCGCGCTCCACTTCGAGCTCGAAGGCGCGGTCCTCGCGGACGGACCCGTCGCGGTTCCGCTCTTCGGTCCGCCCGACAAGGTGCGCCTCGCCGCCGTCACCGAAGATGGCAAGCCCGCCGCGATCGGCTTCGAGGGCGATCACTATTTCGTCTACACCTCCGCGCGCCGCTTCGTCCTCAAAGGGACGCTCGCACTTCAGGACGATCTCGCGCTGACGATCGCCGGTCCGCTCAACTTGCTCGAGGCCGACCTGAAGCAAGGGCGCGTCGTCGAAGGGAGTCGCATGTCAGGGTTGTCGGCGACAACGATTCATCTCGAGGTCGCGGAGAGCGGCACGCCGACGCCGGTGACGGCGCCGACGGTGTTTCAGCTCTCGCGCGCGGTGCGCGTCGGTCGCGACATCGGGTTCGAGTACCGGCTGACGATGCGCTCGGGGATCGATCTCGGCGTCGTGCGTCTGCCGCTGAAGTACGGCGAGCGCGTGCTCGATGTCACCGGCTCGGCGGGGTGGCATGTCGAAGCGTCGGAGCTCGTTCTTCCGACCGCGGGGCACGACGCGACGATGACGATCGTCGGCACACTGCCGCAAGTCGCGGCGTTCACGCCGGACGATCGTTCGCCGTTCGAGACGTGGCTCCTCGAGTCGGATCTCGAGCACCGCATGACGGTGAGCGGCGACGCGAAGCGGATCGACCTCACGCAGTCGCCGTTTCCGCGATGGAGCGGCGCGGTGACGTCGCAGCTCTTCATGGTGCCGCGCGCGCAGAAGCTCGACGTGACGGTGCAGTCGCTCGTGACGACCGACGCGCTCGCGGCGACCGTGCGAAGCCACGCGCGCCTGGTGGTGCTCACGCCGAGCGGCGACATCGTGGCCGACGACACGCTCACGTACGACAACAACGGCGTCGACTACGTGTCGCTCTGGTCGCAAGGTCGTCCGATCTTTCTGGCGACGGACGGACGCCCGGAGCGGATGTTCCACCGCGAAGGGACCGTCGACGAGCTCCTGGTCCCGCTTCGCACGGGGACGCACTCGCTCCGCACGCAGTCGCTGTCGCGCGCGTCGGTCGGTGCGCTCTGGGGCGTGCTCGATGTTCCGACGCCGACGCACTCGCTCGCGACCGCGCGCACGTCACTGACGTTCGGGCTACCGGACGACGTGCGACCGATCGCGGTGCTCGGAGGCGATCATCCGCGGTGGGCGCTCGGGATGCGCGATGGCGCGGCGGTGTTGGTCGCGATCGGCATCGCGTGCGTCGCGCTTCGAGGTCGCGGTCGGCGCGCGCTCGGCGCGGCGGCGCTCGGTGGGCTGTGGTTCGCGTCGCCGGGTGCTTACTTCGCGACGTTGTGCGTGATGGCGCTCGGCGTCGTCGCGTGGACGGTGTGGCGTCTCACGGCGGCGGCGTCGCGGCGTCGCGTGACGTGGACGGTGGCGGCGACGACCGCCGCGGCGATCGGAATCCTGATCGTCGCGCCGTCGGCGTCGCGAAGCCCCGCGCTGCGCGCGAGCGATCCGCGGGACGCTACGCTCGCGATGGCGGGCGACCAAGCCGGATACATGATGCAAGTGCCGCTCGCGGCGTCGACGCAGCGTGAGGACGATTCGTCGCACGCGAACTCGATCGGCGCGCTCGACAAGAAGGTCGTCGCGACGCCGATCGCGCCGATGCCCGCGCAAGGGCAGGCGATGGCGCACGGCGCGGACATGCTCACGACCGGAGGAAACGGCGGCGTGCTCGGCGGCGTGACGCCGGTGGCGCTCGCGCTGCCGAGCTTCTCGCGAACGGTCGTCGTCGAGAGTGAGCTCGTGACGCCGGAGCGTCCGTTCCGTCCGCGCGTCGTGTACGTCACGAGCGCGGCGTTGATGACGCTCGGAGCGGCGTGGCTCTTGTGCATCGCGCTGCTCGCGTGGACGCTGCGCGCGGAAGGGCGTGAGGTGCTGCGGCGTATGCGCGAGCGGCTCGCGAAGCCGGTGGCCGTGGTGGCCGCGACGACGGTGACGTAGACGCGCACGCCCACGCGCACGCCTCTCACGCAAGGCTCGCTACGTCGATCGCCTTCGCGGAGAAGCGTCCCTTGTCGTCGCGCGCCACGACGCCGCACGCGCTCTTCGGATCGTGCGTGAAGAAGAGCTTGCCCGATTCGCCGACGAGCTCGTCGAGGAGCTTGGTCTTCTCGTCGATGAGGAGCTCGGGGTAGCGGTCGTAGCCCATCGTGATCGGCGCGTGCACCCACGGCAACCCAGGGATGAGATCCGCGACGAAGACGAGCGGTCCGCCCGCGAGGCGCACCTCGGCGAGCATGAGCCCCACGGTGTGCCCATTCGAAAATCGGAAGCGCACGAGCGGCGCGAGATCGCTCACGCCGTCGTCGCCGACGAGGACGAGCCGCCCGCTGTCGGCGAGGAGCTGGTTCAACACCGGGATGAACGACGCGCGATCGCGTGCGTGCGGATGCCGCGCGCGCTCCCAGTGCGTGCTCCCGACGTAGAACTTCGCGCGAGGGAACACGAGGCGCGGCTCGCCGTCGCCCCACGCCGACAAGACGCCGCCCGCGTGATCGAAGTGCAAATGCGAGAGGACGACGGTGTCGATCGCGTCGGGCGCGACGCCGATCGCCGCGAGGTTCTTCACGAGGAGATGCTCGCTCTCGACGACGCCGAATCGCTCGCGCAGCTTGGGCTCGAAGAACGCGCCGATGCCCGCCTCGAAGAGGATGCGCTTGCCGTCGTCGGTCTCGACGAGGAGCGCGCGGCACGCCAAATCGATCCGGTTCTTCTCGTCGGGCGGCGACCACGCCTCCCATACGGCGCGCGGCGCGTTCCCGTACATCGCGCCTCCGTCGAGCTTCTGCGTGTTCCCGTCGATCGCGAAGAGCTTCATCGCGCTATCTTGCCACGCGCTGCTCGCGACGATCCACGTCGCCGCGTGAACGCGAGCGCGATGCCCGCGATCGCGACCAACATCCCCGCGTTCCCTGACGCGCGCGTCGGCGCCGCGCTGCATCCGCGATCCGGCACGCACTCTCCCGTGAATCCGTGACGTGGCGTCGGATCGCATGCCCCCGCCGCGACGCTCCCGCTCGGATCGACGAGCGTCGACACGTTGCGCGTCCCGTTCGGCGGGTAGATCGAGCAGATCCCCGCGATGTCCTCTCTCATCAGCGTGCGCTTGGCGTGGCCGTCCTTGTTGTCGGCCGTCTTGAACATCACCGAATCGTGCGCCGCAGAGTGCGCGAGACCCAAGAAGTGCCCCGTCTCGTGCACGAGGACGGCCTGGAGATCGACCGTGTCGCCATCCGGTGTCGACGTCGGGATGACCGTATAGTCGGCCGAGTTGATCTCGAGATCGGCGTCCCAGATCTCCCCCGTCTTCGTGTCGAACGTCAGCGTCGTGAGCGCGATCGTCATCGACTTGGTCGTCTGCTGCTCTTCGCGATCCTTGGTTTCGTACGGCCACGCGTCGTCGTGGAACACGATGACGTTTTGGTTCGGACCGCCGTTGCGATCGTAACCGCGCGCGGCGCAGGTGACGGCGCCGAGGTCACGGACGTCGATGCTCGGGTGCGTGATCGCATCGTTCGACGACGGGCAGTCGCTGCGCGTCCATGCAGCGAACGCGGTCTCGACCGTCGCTGCCGCCGTGTCGTACGCGACCTTGCGCCCAGCGCTCCGCTGGAGATCGTACCCAATGCACGACGAGCGCCACCAGAGCGGCGCGTTCGACTCGAGGCGTCGCGAGCAATCTTGCTCCCAGCCGATCGGCTCGCACAGCTCGAGCGTCGGATAGTCAGGCGGCGGCGCGCACGTCGTCTTGCGGCAGAACCCCGCCGGACCCGTCGCGGGCGCGGACGTCGATGCGACGGGCTCGTCGTGGCTCCCCTTTGCGCACGCGGCGAGCGTGATCGCGAACGCGAGCGCGAGCGATGCACAGCGCGCGATCATCCGACGATCCCGATCCGCTCCCAGAGCTTGCGCACCTCGCGGAACGCGTCGCCGCGGCCGAACTGCAAGAGATGTCCGCCATGAAAACGATGCAGCGGCGCCGCGAAGTGCTTCGCGATCCGCTCGGCGTGCGCGATCGGCGTGATGCGATCCGCCTCCGCGCCGATGACGAGGATGCGTTCGGGTGACAGCAGGCTCTTTCGCGCGAGCGGGCTGACGACGCGGTTCGCGTCTTCGAGCGCGGCGTGTTGCAGTCGCGCTTGCGCGTCGTTGCCGAGGCGTCCTTGGTCGCGCGCGAAGTCGGCGATCGACGCGAGCGGGATGAGCGGCACCGCGAACGCGAGGCGCTTCTCGACCGTCGCCATGAGCGCGGTCGTGTACCCGCCGAGGCTCATCCCCATGACGCCGACCGCGGGCGCGCCGCGCGATCGCAAGAACGCGATGATCGCGCGCACGTCACCGACCGCCTGCCGAAAGCCTTCGTTCGTGAAGCGCGGATCGGCGCCCGGAAATGGCGGCGCGCCTCCGTCTGCGCGACCTCGCAGCGCGTGAAACGGCAAGAGCGCGATCGCGACGTCGAGCCCGCGCCGTCGCATCCAATCGATCGGCCACGCGCGCTCTTCGAGCGACCACTGCCCGGCCATGTAGCCGTGGATCAACACGGCGGCGGGGCGCGGTGACTTAGCGAGAAAGAGCCGCGCGTGCGCCGTGCGGTTCGCGTCGTGCGCGAGGTAGGCGCCGCGGACGTCGTCGAGGTACGGATCGGTCGTGCTCGGCCACGAAGCGTCGACCACCTCGCCGTCGTCGTCTTCGCGCACGCGACGCAGCTTCGGCGTGATCGCCGGCGGCGGGACGAAGTAGGCGTCCGGATTCTCCATGAGCTCGGGCGCGCCGTACGCATCGCGAATGAGCCCGAGGCGCGTGATCCGCTCGTCGTGCGTCAGCGTCTCGGCGCGCGCACGCACGCCGCGGTTGCGCGTCTGCATCGCCACGACGACGGCGCGATCGAACGCGGCGGCCGCCGTCCCGAGGATCCGATTGGGAAGTGAGCGAGACGAGCGAGAGAGTGAGTGTTTCATTGGACGACGCGCCGCTCGAGAAACCGTCGCATCGCGCCGATGACCTCGTCCTTGCGTTCGTGGAGCGCGAAGTGGCTCGCGCGCAAGAGCGACAAATGCTCCGCGTTGGGAAGGCGTCGCGCCATCTCGTCGGATTGAAACGACGGCGTGAGGAAATCGAGCTTGCCGCTGATGATGAGCACGGGCGCCAGGATGGTCGGGAGCAAGTGGTACGCGGAGTGCGCGTCGAGCTCTTGGAACAAGCGCATGTAGTTCGGGAAGCTCGGACCGAGGACGTCGTCGTAGTAGCGCCGAAGCATCGGCCGCAGCTCGAGCGCGCGCCGTCCCGCGGTCAGGAACATCAGCCCCGTCGTCGGCCACTCGGTGAGGTGCGTGATCCGCGACAAGAGATCGACCATGTCGGGTCGCGTGTGCGTCCACTCGACGAACGCGTGCAGCTTCTTCGGCAACCCGGGGATCGCGAAGTAGGGCTGAAACCCAGAAGAGAACGCGTGCCCGTGCGTGCCATTGAGGAGGACGAGCCCCGAGATCTTTTCCGGGTGGCTCGCGGCGAAGTCGAGCGTGATCTGCACCCCCATGCTCCATCCGAGCATCACGGCGCGGTCGACGTTCTCGGCCTGGAAGATCGCCTCGGCGTCTTCGGCGTGACGACCGACGGCGAGCTTGTGCGGCAGGTTCGGCGTGTCGGATTCGAAGAGGCCACGGTAGTCCCACGTGATGATCCGATGGTCGCGCCAGAAGGCTTCGACGATCGGCTCGATGGCGTGAAGGCGTCCGCCGAGGCCGTTCGCGATCACGATCGTGCTTCGTCCTTGGCCGACGACCTCGTACGCGATGCCGGTGCCGTCGGCGGAGACGACGCGCTTTCGTCGCAACGTGTGCGCCCATCGCGGAACGCCGTGGCTGCTCGTCCCGTTCGCCTGGCCGTTGGTAGTCGTCGTCGTCACGCCGTGCAATGTAGTGGATCTCCGGTTGCGTGCACGTCGCTCTATTGGGGGACGATCGTCGCGCCGAGGCGATCGACGGTGCTGCGAATCGTGCTGAGGCTCGTGCTCCCTGCGATGACGAGCATCATCGTGAACGTGCTCTGCGTGACGAGCGCGAGCTGCGTCGGCAAGGCGTAGTTGTCGACGGCGAACGACTTGCCCCATGCGTACGAGAGCTCCGTCCCGAAGAGCAGCTCCGTGCCGCTGCCGTACGAGCCGAGCCCGAGCGTGCCCGCGAGGCGATGCATGCGCGACTGCGCGATGCTCGACGCGCTGGGCGTCGACGGAAGCGGCGCGACGGCGCTGAAGTCGGTGCTCGCGCCGCCGAGGATGCTGATGGATTTGTTCGCGTACCACTCGATGCCGAAGGCTCCATTGACGATGCCGTCGTCGTTCTCCGTGATTCCGAGATCGTAATGCGCGTTCGTCGCGGCGCCGTTGCGCACCGCGACCTCGTCGATGCGAACGCCTGCGGTGCGTGCAGTGGCTCGCGGAAAGTAATACGTCGCGTCGACCTCGATCCTTACACGGCCGTACGCGGCGCCGAACCCGGCGCCGATTCGGAACGGCGGCGGCGCAGAGAAGCTCCCTGCGGCCCCCGTGCGAAGGAGCGCGTACTGCGTCGCCGCGCTCGCGTAGTCGGTGTGAAACGTCGTGTCGTATCCGCTCCCGACGTGGACGAGCGGCGTCGACATGCTCAGGCCGATCGAGTGGTAGCTGTCGGGTCGCCACAAGAGACCGATGAGCCCGCCGAGATCGATCGAGTGCGCGTCGGTCGCGAAGTCGTACCCGGACGTCGTCGCGTTTCCGCGCGCGTCTTGCGTCACGCTGCTCGCGCTCCACGCCGCGGAGTAGGTCGTGTTCATTCCGTGGATCGACGCGCCGAGCGCGAGGCGATCGGTCACGAAGAGGCTGTACGTCGGCCCGGCCTGGAAGCGCGCCCACTTTCGATTGAACGACTGCCCGGTGCTCGCGAGAAATCCGTTCGACGATCCTTGGTAGCGCGCGGCCGCGACCGCGATCTCTTGACGGTCGACGCTCCCGCCGCAGAACGCGAGCCGTTGCTGTCCGCGCCGGAACGGTCCGCTCGACTCGCGCGGTTTGGAGCCCAGGCTGGGGATGGCGAGGAAGAAGCAGAGCGTCGACGGAACCGCGTCGAGCCGGCTCTGGTGCAGCGTCGCGTCGCTGAGCGCGAGATCGGCGAAGTGCGATCGCTCGGGCCCGTTCGGTTGATGGAAGTCGCGGAAGGTCGAGACCGAGAGCGAGTAGAAATTGACGGAGAACGCGAGGCCGCTCTCGTCGATGTTTCCGATCGCGGCGGGGTTCAAGAACGGCGCGGAGCCGTCGCGTCCGAGCGCGATCCCGGTGCCGCCCATGAGCGCCGAGCGCCCACCTGTGGGGCTCGCGCGGTAGTTCCCCTGCGCGCGCGCCGACGATGACGCGGCGAGCGCGGACGCCAGGCAAAGCGCGAAGAGGGCCGGTTTCACGAGGACTCCTCACTATAACTGCGGATGTCGGCGGACGGCGGCGTCTGCGTTCGGGCGACGAGCGCCGAGGAATGCGCGTGGCGATGTTCACGTACTAGAGGAAGAGATGCGAAATGCCGTCCGACACTTTCGCGCCGTCCCGCAAGAGCGCGTGCCGCATGCGCTGCGGTCGTGGACGCCGTTGCCGGCCGCGCCCGCCCGCACAAGCCGCGTCGAGCGCGACCGTCCGTCGCTCCATCCGCGCAACCGTTGCCGCGTGATGATCGCGGTCGAGCCCGTGCGTGCGAGCGCGAACGCGACGGCGCCGACCGATGCGCGCGCCGACGTCCTGTCGACGAATACGATCGCGCTCCTCCTCACGTTGATCCCGCCGATCGGCGTCGCTCACCTGTGGGCGAGCCCGCGCTACACCTACGCCGCGAAGATCGCGCTCACGCTCTTCACCGCGTTCACGATGCTCCTCGCGGCGTCGCTCGTCGTGATGGCGTTCGTCGCCTAGCTTCGCTACGCGAAGCGCACGTCGACGATCAGAGCAGCGCGGCGAGCGCGAAGACGTGATCGTCGTGCGCGTTCATCGCGCGCAGCGCGTCGGCCAGACGAAGGACGTATTCGATGTTCGCGCCGCTCGGTCCGCGCGCCGTGCGGACTTGGATCGCGAGCGCTTCGAGCGACGCGGGGCCGAGGTACTCGGGGTTCGCGTGCGTCGCGACGTAGACGAGCGCGCGGTGCGGCGCGGCGTCGTCGCGGAAATGGAGCGTGACGTCCTGCCGCTCGTATCCGCCTTTTTCCCGGTGATCGAGGTGCGCGAGCACGTCGTCGCGCTGCGATTCGTCGATGCGGTACGCAGCTCCCCAGCATCGCGCGTCGGCCTCCGGGACGAGCGTGACGACGCGACCCGGCGCGCCCGGAACGCCGCGGTGGTCGGTCGAGCCCTGCCAGAAGCGGCGGGTCCATCCGTCGATGTAGCCCTCGCGTCGTTCGACGAACGCGAACGTCGGTCGCCAGATGAGCGAGCCGTAGCCGAAGATCCAGAGCGCAGTCGGTTGGGCCGCGTCGTCGGTCAGTGCCACGCCGCGGCCATCTTGACCGCCTGTCCGGTGCGATCGTGCTCGGCCAAGAGCTCTTTGGTGCGATCGACGCACGCGACGCACGACGCGAAGCGCGACTTGTGCTGACAGACGACGCTCGTCGCGGTCGCCGGCGCGTTGAACTCGGTGGGATCGAGGTGCCGACCGCACGCGACGCAGTGGATGTGCTGCGGCTCGGTGCTCTTGCCCGACGGGCCGACGCCTTTCTCGGCCTTGCGTTCACGCTTCGTCAGCTGCTTCTCGCGCTTCATCCCGCCTTTCTAACACGCGTGGCTCAGCGCGCCGGAAACGATGACGCCCACGCTTCGCGCTCCACCGCCGTCGCGTTCACCGTGAACGAGATCAAATGATAAAAGCCGGCGATCGCGATCATCTCGAGGAGCTGCGCATCGTCGAAGCGCGCGGCGAGCTTCTTCCACAGTGCGCTCGACACGGTCGACGAATCGTGGAGCTCGTCGGCGAGGCGCATGACGATCGAATCGTCGTCGTCGCGCGCCTCCACGTCGGACGGCGGGCGCCTCGCGGTGTCGTGCACGATCGCGTCGCTCAGCCCGGCCGCGCTGCTGAACGCGGTCACGTGGACCCCCCACTCGTACTCGGCGCCGCATCGTGCGCACGTGCGAAGAATGAGAAGCTCGCGCACGCGCGCCGGCAAGAGCCCGCGTCCGAGGAGCGCGGCGCCGAGCCCGCGCATGCGATCGCTGAGACGCTCGTGGCGCGCGAGCATGCGAAAGAGCTTGAGCGGCTCGACGCCGGCGCCGGGCGGCATCCATTTGTCGAGCGCGGTTCGTACGTCGGGGGCGTAAGGCGGATCGAGCGGCGCGATGCGGGCGATCATGGTGGGTCCTTTCGTGGGTGTTGCTACGGAATGTGTAGCGCTACGGAATGTGTAGCGAGCTTGGCGGCGCGGCAAGGGTTCTGCTACACTTTCCGTAGCAACATGAAGAGCACCAAGACGCCCGCGTCCCCACGCCCCGGTACCAAGGTCCGCGGCTCGCGCACCGGACGGCCCATCATGGCGCTGCTCGATCTCCTCGGTCGGCGATGGCTCTTGCGCGTCCTCTGGGAGCTGCGCGAAACGCCCGCCACGTTCCGCGATCTCCGCGAGCGCTGCGACGGCGTCTCGCCAACCGTCCTCAGCGGCCGGCTGCGCGAGCTCCGCGACGCGGGCATCGTCGATCTCGACGAATCGGGTTATCGCCCCACGCCTCACGGCGACGCGCTCGTCCGCGCCCTCGGGCCCGTGCACGACTGGGCCGTCGCGTGGGGGCGCCGTGTGCGTCCGTCGAGCGAGTGAGCGTCTACGGCCGTTTCGTCGATGGGGCGGCTCGTTCGCGGACGTCACCCCGGGAGCTCACCCGCTGGGGATTTGTACGCGAGCTCGTCTCCGTGAAACCCTACCCGTGCCACCAACCCCCCCTCGACTACGACCGTCTCGTGGAGAGACAGACCACTTCATGACCAACGACGAGTCGCTGCTTCGCGACGTCATCGATCGCTGCAAGCGTGCAGGTTTCACCGGAGTCATCTTCGTACACAGCGACGAAGGGCTCGGGCAGATTTCGTTCGTAGCCGGCGTCCTCGACGAGTCGCGCATCGGGACGATGACCAGCGACGCGGCGCTCGCGAAGCTCCGGAGCTTGAAGTCCGTCACGCTCGACGTTCACGTGCGCCTCCCCGAGTCCAAGGGGCTGGCCGTCGCGTTCGAGGGCGGGCTGCACGAGCACGCGCCGGTCGAGATTTTTCACTACTGCGAGGAGCACGCGCTCAGCTGCACCGTCGAGCTGCGATCGGGAGGCATCAAGGGCGTCGCGCACTACGTGCTCGGCGAGCTCACCGACGTGAGCTGCGGCGGCGACTCGCGCGACATCGCGGTGACGAACATGATCGGCTGGAAGGACGGGACGTACCGCATCGTGTTGCCAGGCGTCGAGCTGCCGGCCGGCGTGACGTACCAGGCGCCGAAGTTCCGCGACGACGAGGCGATGCGCGCGGCGGACGAGGCGCACAAAGCAGAGGAAGCGCGCAAGGCGGAAGAGGCGAGCAAGGCGGAAGAAGCGCGCAAGGCCGAGGAGGCGCGCAAGCTCGCCGACGCGCGCAAGGCCGCGGAGGCGCGAAGAGCCGAGGACGCGCGGCGCGCGGAAGACGCGAAGCGGAAGATCGAGGAAGTGCGGAAGGCGGCCGAGGCCAAGCG
>JBBQXV010000189.1:0-18696 GCA_038209335.1 Polyangiales bacterium
GAGATCCTTCACGCCGCCTTCGAAGCCGACGTCGCCGGTCCCCATTTGGTGCAGGTGGAATCGCTTCTCGTTCGCGTACGCAACGAACGGATGCGCCGGGATCAGCGACGGGCCGCCGATGGCCGCGACGCGACGCTGAAACATCGCGAGCTCGGTGCGATCGCGCGCGGTCGGCACTTGCTTCCGCGGATCGTACGCGAACGCCGCGAGCTGAACGAGCAGCGCGCCGGTTACGAGTGCGGCGCCGCGCGTGGTCGCCTCCGATGCGAGCGACTTGAACGCGAGCGCGACGACGACGCTGCCGAAGAGCGCGATCGGCATGAAGCAGTTGCTGTACGCCCATTGCGTGCTGTGGTTGAGGCCGCTCGACAGCGCGCCCGCCGCGAACATCACGAGCCAGAACGGCGCGACCGGCGCGAGCGGCTTCTCGGTGAAGCGGTACACCGCGAGGAGCACCGCGATCACGATCGGCGGCACGAGCACGAGGGTGCGCGGCTTCTCGTAGAGCAGCTCTTGGTAATACATGTGCGGCGGGTAATTCAGCGACGTCGCGCGCTGGTAGAACGCCGCGACGAGGAGCGCGAGAAAGAGCACCGCGATCCATCGCGTCCACTTGCCGTATCCGATCGCGAGCGCGGGAACGAGGAGCAGCGCGGGCGCGAGGAAGAGAACGTCTCGCCAGTACTCGAGGAGGATGTTCTTCCAGTAGAAGAGGTGCCCCTGGTGTCCTTTGAAAATGTAAAACCAGAACCAATGGTTCGTCGTGCGGTCGTAGAGGAACACGACGGCGATCGCGAGCACCGTGCCCACGCCGACGAACAGCGCGGCGAGCCGTTTGTCGCGCGTGAAGATCATGATCGCGGCAGCGGGTGCGAGGACGGCGCTCGTCTGCTTCGTGAAGAACGCGGCGACGAAGAGCGCGGCGGCGAGGACGACGGCGCGGCGGCGCGTGGCGTGACGTGAGACGTAGGTTGCCGCGAAGGCGAGCGCGAGCGCGAGCGCGTCGGGGCGAACGAGATCGTGGAACGTGCCGGCGAACCGGTATGTCGCGGCGTAGAGGCCGACCGCGATGACGCCGTAGAGGCGACCCGCCTCGCGCGCGACGGCGAGGTACACGAGCGCGAGCGTCGCGAGCGTCGCACCGAACGTCACGCTGCGCGCGAGCCCGAACGTCAACGAGCCGGTGAGCTTCGACAGCCACCCGACGATCATCGAGTAGAGCGGCGTGTAAAAGAACGGAACGAAGTCGGCGCTCGGCTGCGCGTAAATCGGCAGACCTTCGCGCACGCGCGCGGCGTGCGTCAGCATCCCGCCTTCCATCCACTCGATCTCGAACGGATGCGAAATGCGCAAGAGCCCGCACGCGACGAGCGCGAGCGCGTACGCCGCACCCACGACGACGACGGCGACCGCGAGCGGCCGGCCTCGGGACCGAGCCCGATCCATCGTCAGCGACGCTTCTCGCCGCGCTTCTTGAGGAGGTCGCCGAACGTGCCGAGCGTCGCGGGCGCCGCCGAGGTCTCGCGGTAGCCGTCGTACTCCGCGCGCTCCGCGTCTTCGCGTGCGCCGCGGATCGACAGACGCATGCGCCCGTCGCCCGTCTCGAGCACCTTCGCCGTGATCTTCGTCCCTTCGGGGAACGTCTTGCGAACGTCGGTGCCGCGCGGCACTCCGAGCTCGGCGCTCGGGATGAGGCCGCGGCCGGCGCGCCCTTTCGTTCCGTCGATCTGAACGAACACGCCGTACGTCTCGATCTTGTCGACGGCGCCGGTCACGATCGATCCGATCGCGACCCTTGACGACGGCGCAGCGCCGGCGGCTTGCGGCGCGCGCTCGGGGGCGGGCTTCAACGCCTTGATCGACAGCGTGATGCGCGTCGTCGAATCGCCCGCGCGCTTCGGCTCGACCTGCTTCACGTCGCGCACCTGCACTTCGACTACGTCGCCGACCGACACCGCGTTCGCGACGACGACGCCTCGCTCGTGCGCGATCTCCGACGCCGGGATCATCCCTTCGACTCCGCCGAGATCGACGAACGCGCCGAACTCGCGCACGCCGGTCACCGTCCCGCGCAAAACCGCGCCGGGCACGATGTCCTTCATCGCCGTCGCCGCGGCTTCGCGCGACTCGCGTTCGAGGAGCGCTCGGCGCGACACCGTCACGCTGCGTCCGCCGTCGCGGATCTCCGTCACGAGAAACTGGAGCGAGCGTCCGACGAACGTCGACGGATCCTCGACATACTTCGAATCGACCTGCGAGTTCGGACAGAACGCGCGCGTCCCGGCGAGCTCGACTTCGAGGCCGCCCTTGTTGAGCTTCACGACTTTGCCTTCGACCGCGACGCCGCTCTCTTTCGCTTGTTCGAGCGCGGCGACGCTCCCCGGCTTGCCCATCGATTGACCGAGGCGCACGTTGCCCCCCTCGTCGACCTCGATCACGCGCGCGCGGATCTTCTGTCCGACGGCGACGGTCATCGTGCCGTCTTCGGCGCGGAGCTCTTGAGCTTCGATGAACGCTTGGCGTTTGCCGTCGAGCTCGACGAACACCGAGTCGCGCCCGACTTGCACGACGATCGCTTCGATGAGCTCGCCGACGCGCGGCGGCTTGCGGCGGAGCGTGGAGGTCGACTGTGCGAAGAGCGCGGCGAAGCTGTCGTCACCGCCGTCGGGTTTGTCGGTGCTCATGGGAGCGGCAGGCTTAGCACGCCCGCGCACGCTGTCCGAGTCTAGCGAAGCTCGATACCGCCGACCGCGAGGACCGCCGCGATGCAGTCTTCGCCGTCGAGGACGACGAAGTCGTGCTCGGTGCCCGCGGGCTCGAACAGCTCGTCACCGCGCTCGACCTCGATGCCGCTCGAATCGCGAAAGCCGCCGGCCATCACGAGGGTCGTCTCGTCGCCGACGTGTCCGTGGCGAGGGAAGCTCGCGCCCGGGCGAAGTCGCCCTACGCCGGCGATCGCGCCCGCGTATTTCGGCCCTGGACGCACGGAGATCATCTCGATTCCTTCGGCGGGACCGGGACGCCACGACGTCCCGGCGTCGATCTTCGCGACGAGCGCCTGCGCGCTCTCGATCGAGATGTCGAAGAGCCGCGCGAGTCGATCGACGAAGAGACCGAAGCGGCCGCTGCGACCGAGCGATCCAAGGACGCGCTGCTTGAGCGCGCTGTCGCCGTCGCCTGATTCCGTCGCGGTCGCGAGCGCCATCGCCGCCACGCTGCTCTCGGTCGCGCCGATGCCGAGCTCCGGAATGTGGAGCGCTTCGAGCGAATCTGCGGCCTTCGGTTTCATGCGACGGTGGCTCCTTCGGGTCCCTCCCTCTTCCTACGCTACAGCCGAGCGGTTGGATCGGATCTGAACGGACGTTCAATGATCAGCTCGACCAGAGCGCTTCCAAGAGGCGCTCGACGCCCCCGTTCGCGAGCACCGACGGATCGCTCGCACGACGCAGCGCATGCGCGCCACCCGGTCCGGCCTTCACGCGGAATCCCGCACGCTCGAGGAACGCGCGCGCTTCGGAGCTCGGTGGTGCCGAGTGGTTGCGACGCGCGATCATCAAGTCGATGCGCTCGTCCGACGAGTGGGTGATCGCGACGAGCGCGGGGGCGCCGTGCCACGTTCCGCACATCACCCAGCAACGTCCGCCGGGCTCGGCCATCTGCACCAGATCGGGATTTTCGCCGATCCATGTCGCGTCGAGCCAATCGAAGACGGGGAAGAGGCTGCGGTTCTCGAGGCGCGCGTTCATCTTCGCCGCGATCGTCTGGAGCTCGCGGAGGATCGCGCGCGGGCGCTTCGTCAGGACGAACCACGCGACGATCGGACCGATGATCCCGATGGCGCCGAAGCCGAAGAGGACGATCGCGCCGCCGATCTCGCCTTCGTCACCGGTGAGGACGTCCATCACGCCGAAGCCAGCGAACGACAGACCGCCGAGCAAGATCCCTCCGAGGAATTTCGTCGGGCTTCGGCCGCGATCGAGCACGAGCGCTCGCCGGAGCACGTCGCGTTCGGCGCGCGCGGTGGCCGACTCCGCGATCACCGCGTGCGCTTCGACGACGGCGACCAACTGAGCGGCCACATGCGCGGTCGCGATCGCGTTCGCTCCGCAATGCGGGCATCGCGCGGACGCTTCGCCGATGCGGAACACGACGGCGCCGCCGCACGACGCGCACGGCGCGGTGGTGGTGGCGTGGATCGGCGCCGCGGTCTTCGGGGCGCCGCCGAACAGACCGAGAAATCCGCCGGCGCCGTCGTAGTGCTGCTGTTGACGATGCGCGATCTCGACGCGGTTCTTCTGCTGCGCGATCTCGAGCACGTAGCGTCGCGCGCGCTCGCGGATCTCCGGATCGATCCGCGAGTCGGCGTGGCAATGCCCGCAGCGCGCGCTAAACGCCGCGGGATCGACGATCGGCAAGCTCGCGCCGCAGCGCGCGCAGCGAATGCTCGGCGCTTCGATGCTCAGATGCGGATTCCCGGCGCGGGGAACTTCGCGCAGGCGTCGCGCACTTCGCCCGCGATCTTCGCGAGCAGCGCTTCGTCGCTCGGCGCCGCGACGACGCGATCGATCCACTCGCCGATCCGAAGCATCTCGGCCTCGCCCATTCCGCGCGACGTCACCGCCGGCGTCCCGATGCGCAGCCCCGACGGATCGAACGGCTTTCGCGGATCGAACGGGACCGCGTTGTAGTTGAGTACGATGCCCGCCTTGTCGAGCGCCTGCGCGGCGACCTTGCCGGTGACGTTCTTGTTCGTGACGTCGATGAGCAACAAGTGGTTGTCGGTGCCGCCCGTCACGACGCCGAAGCCGCGCTTCGCGAGATCGGCCGCGAGCACCTTGGCGTTGGCGACGATCGCGCGCGCGTAGTCTTTGAACCCGGGCTGCATCGCTTCGTGCGCGGCGACGGCGATCGCGGCGGTCGTGTGGTTGTGCGGGCCGCCTTGCAGTCCGGGGAAGACGGCGCGATCGATCGCGGCGGCGTGCTGCTTTTTGCAGAAGATCATCCCGCCGCGCGGACCACGAAACGTCTTGTGCGTCGTCGACGTGACGACGTCCGCGATCCCGATCGGCGAAGGATGCGCTCCGCCGCAGACGAGCCCGGAGATGTGCGCGATGTCGACGGCGAGGATCGCCCCGACCTCGTCGGCGATCGATCGAAACGCCGCAAAGTCGAGCGTGCGCGGATACGCCGTCGTGCCGCACCAGAGGAGCTTCGGCTTGTGCTCCTTCGCGAGCGCGCGCACTTGATCGAGATCGATCAAGCAGTCGCTCTTCCTGACGCCGTACGGAACGCTCTTGAAGTACTTGCCGGTGATCGAGACCGCGTGGCCGTGCGTGAGGTGCCCGCCCGCCGGGAGCGCGAGGCCCATGATCGTGTCGCCTGCGTTGCAGAACGCGAGGTAGACGGCGAGGTTCGCGGGGCTGCCGGAGTACGGCTGTACGTTGACGTGGAGATCGTCGTCGTTGCCGTTCCCGAAGAGCTTCTTCAGTCGCGCGATCGCGAGCTCTTCGACCTGATCGATGACCTGCTGGCCCTCGTAGTAACGCTTGTGCGCGTACCCCTCGGAATACTTGTTCGTGAGGCAAGAGCCGGTCGCCTCCATGACCGCGCGCGAGGCGTAGTTCTCGCTGGCGATGAGGCGCACCGTCTCGTGCTCGCGCCGATTCTCGTCGGCGATGAGGCGGGAGATTTCGGGATCGAGCTCGGAGAGGGCGGGGTCGCGCATGCGCGCTTTGTAGCATCAGCGGCGGCGGCGTGCGCGAGCGACGGTGAGCGCGCAGGCGAGGCCCGCCAGCCCCGCAAAAATCGGGAATCCGTTTCCGCCGTTTTCCGATCGACCCGCGCCGATCGCGCAGCCAACACCCGCGAGGCCGTGCGAGACGATCGGCGTCGTGCTCGCGTCGTCGCTTCCCGCGTCGGCGCCTGCGCTCGAGTCCGGCGCGCCCGAGTCGGGCGGATCGTGCTTCGTCGTGCACTGCCCCGCGGTGTCGTCGCTCGACGTGCAGACGAGCGGAGCCGCGCAGCGGTTGCCGCCGACGCCGCGGCACCCGTCCGTGCAGTTGTTCGCCGCGCAGATCTTTCCGGAGTCGACGGCGCCGCAGTCCGCGTCGATCGAACACGTGCCGGGTTTGCAGTTTCCGATCGATCCGTCGCGCGCGTCGCAGTGATTCGCCGGTCCGCAGCGATCGACGCCGCCGACGACGTGGCATCCGAAGACGCACCAGCCTTCGGGGGCGACGTCGTGATCGCAATACGTGCTCGATCCACAGTCGGCGTCGGTGCCGCAGCCGCACAGGCTTCGTCCCACGTCGCAGATCGGACGCGTCGCGGTGCTGCACGCCGACGAGTTGGTCGCGGAGCAGTCGGCGCACTCGCCGCTTCTCGAGCCCGACGTGATGCAGACGGGATGCGCCGCCGAGCATGCTTGCGGACCGGCGCCGTGATCGCTCTGGCAACCCGAGCAGAAGCCCGCGGTGACGTTGCAGACCGGGGCCGGCCCGCGGCACGGCGCGTCGTCGAAGCATCCGACGCACACATGCGTCGACGGACTGCAGACCGAGGGGGAAGGGCACCCCGCGTTTGACGTGCAAGCGTCCGCGTCCGGCGCGAAGGCGACGGCGGCGAAGATCGAAAGCGTAGCGACAAGACGCGCGGCGATCGCGCGAGGGCGGAAGAAGGACA
The DNA here is from genome assembly GCA_038209335.1 of Polyangiales bacterium. Lineage (GTDB taxonomy): Bacteria > Myxococcota_A > Polyangia > Polyangiales > Polyangiaceae > JBBQXV01. The sequence continues at coordinate 6,682 of JBBQXV010000189.1, forward strand.
TCTCTTTAGTGTACGGCATGCGGCCCCGGCGGATAAGGCGCGCTGCAAGTAGGCTTTTGTAGAGGCTTCTAGGAGGTTGCGCACTACCGCCCGGGCGGCGTAAGCATCGGACGTGGTCGTGAAGCGCCTCTTCGTCTCGGTCTCGCTCGTCGTGCTCCTCGCCGCAAGCGCCGATGCTCGCGCGCAAGGTCGCGAAGAGAAACAGGACGCGACGACCGCGTTCGACGGCCAAGCGGTTCGACGATCGGGCGTCATCATTGGCCTCGGCGTCGGTGGTGGCCTCGTCGGGTCGAGCGGCTATCCGAACCAAGCGACCAAGATCGACGATCCGACTTACTTCGCGTCGAGCGGAATGATGGGGGGCTACGGCGGCAGCCTCCTCGTCATGGGCGCGCTCGCCGACTACGTCAACTTCGGGCTCTGGTTGGGATCGCAGTCGGCGCAGAACGGCGATTGGAAATCGCACGGCACCGCGGGTGGCTTCCGCGTCGAGGTGTTCCCCTTCGTTCCGCTCTTCGGCGTCTCGTCTCGACTCGCGGACTTTGCGCTCTTCTCGCACTTCGGAGTCGGCGGCGCGACGCTCGAGGCGAAGCGCGGCGAGTACCCTGGCGCCGACGGCGTGCAGTCGTTCCTCGGCGCTGGCGCTTTCTACGAGTGGTGCATCGGCAAGGCGCTCGGCGGACACTTCGCGGTCGGCCCGAGCCTCGAGTACGACGCGATCTTTTCGCGCTCCCTCGAACGTCACGGCATGCTGCTCGGCGGACGCTTCGTCTGGTACGGCGGGAAGTGACGCGCGAGCTCCGCAGGCCGCGGGATCGAGCGCGATGAGGCGCGGCTCGGCGGCGCTCCTCGCGTTCGTCGTGGGCGCTGCGTCGCTCGGGCTCGCGGCCTCCGTCGCGGCACAGACGTTCGACGAGAAGCCCGTGGCGCTCGAATGGATCGCGCCGGCGGAGTGCCCGGACAGCGCGTACGTCGAGCGAGAGCTCGCGCGTCTGCTCGCGGGCGATCCGGTCGCGGCGGAGCGTCGGCTCCGGGTGCGTGCGGAGGTCGGTCGCGCTGACGCGGGGCGGTGGCGGGTTCGCATTCGTACGAGCGGCGCGGGTGGAACGGGCGATCGCTCGCTCGACGCGGAGTCGTGCCGCGCGCTCGCGGATGCGACGGCGCTCATCGTGGCGCTCGCGGTCGATCCCGCGCGCGTCGCCGCGAATCGCGCGACGCCGACGTCGAGCGCGTCGACCGCTCCCGTCGCGTCCAGCGCTCCGCCCGTCGCGTCGTCCGCGCCTCCTCCATCGGCGAGCGCGCCTCCGCCACCGGTCGCGTCGTCGGCCGCGCCGATCGCGTCGACGTCGCGTCCGCCGCGTCCGCGCGCGTCGGCGGTTTCGCTCCCTCCGGCGCTCCCGTCGCCGCCCACCGTGGTCACCGTCGGGCTCGCGGGCGTACTCGATTCGGCGACGCTTCCGCACGCGACCGCAGGCGGACAGCTGATGTTCGGCGTCGTCCCGGGCGGCGCGACGTGGCTGCGCATCGACGCGTCGGCGGCGCTCTTCGCGGGCGCGAGCACCGGCGTGGGAACGGCGCGAGGCGGCGACTTCGCGCTTCGCACGTTCGATCTCGGCGCGTGCATCCCGATCGCGATCGACGGCTGGGAGCTCGGACCGTGCGCCGGAGGCGAGCTCGCGTGGGTCGTCGGAAAGGGGAATGGCGCGTCCTCGCCCGACACCGGGACGGTGTGGATCCCGCGGTTGCGCGGCGGCGGTGCGTTCGCTGTTCGCATCGCGTCGCCCCTCTATTTGCGCGGCGATCTCGGCGTCGCCGCCGGCCTCACGCGCCCGGAGTTCATCGTCGGAGGGATCGGCGGTGGCCTCGTGCATCGCCCTGCGGCGCTGAGCGCGCGTGCAGGTTTGGGTATCGAGCTACGCTTTTAGTCACGGAACCTCCTCCCCCCGGCCACTCTTCGGCTGTGTCGATCCTCGCGGCCAGCGCACACGAATCCGGCATCGCCGCTTCGCGAAGGCCGCCGTCCGCGCCGAGCACGTCGCTCGCGTCCCCCGCGTTCGACGCGTTCTACGAAGAGCATTTCGGGTTTGCGTGGAGAACCGTGCGCCGCCTCGGCGTCGCGCCGAGCGCGCTCGACGACGTCGTGCAGGATGTCTTCGTCGTCGTGCATCGCCGCCTCTCCGATTTCGAGGGGCGGTCGTCGGCAAAATCGTGGCTCTTCGGCATCGTGCTCCACGTCGTGCGCGACGCGCGACGCACGCTGCGTCGCAAGCCGGCGCATCTCGGCGGGACGGCGCGCTCGGCCGACGACGTGGACGATGTCGTCGACATCGACGGCGCGAGCCCTCACGACTCGGCGGCGAAGCGTGAAGCGGTGCGCCAGCTGCACGCGATGCTCGAAGCGATGCCGGACGATCGGCGCGAGGTGTTCATCTTGTCGGAGCTGGAGCAAATGAGCGTGCCGGAGATCGCGTCGGCGGTCGGGGCGAACGCGAACACGGTGTCGTCGCGCCTTCGCGCGGCGCGTGCGGATTTCGAGCGTGCGGTCGCGCGCGCGCGTGCGGGCGACGAGTGGAGGTTGCGATGAGCGAGCTGGGACCGGATGCGAAGTCGTTGCTCGATGCAGCGAGCGGAGGCGACGAACCGAGCGTGGCCGATCGCGCGCGCGTGCGTGCAGCGCTGGGAGCGCGGCTCGCGATCACCGCCGCCGCGGCAGGCGTCGCGTTGACGGCGGTGTCGTCCGCGGCGGCGAGCGCATCGAGCGCGGGCACCGCGGTCGGGACGACGGCGGCAGGTGCCGGAGTCGGCGTCGCAGGCGCGAGCGGAGCTGCGGGCGCAAGCGTCGCGGGAGCTGCGACGATCGCCGCTCCGCTCGGGATCGGCATGAAGCTTCTGCTCGCGTTCGGCGCTGCGACGGCGGTCGGCGTCGGCGCCGTCAGCTACGTCGAGTCGACGCCGCCCGCGCCGACGGTGATCGCCGCGCCTCCGTCTGTCGTCGCACCGCGCGATCCGAGTCGCGTCGCTCCGATCGCTCCGCCCTCCGCGTTGCCTGTCGCGCCCGCGAGCGCTGCCCCCGCGGCGTCCACGGCGTCCACGGCGTCCGCGTCTGCGTCCGTCTCCGCGCTCGCCTCGAACGCTCCGCCATCGGCCCCGGCGGCGCCTGCCGTCTCCACCGCATCCACCGATGCGATCGATCGCGAGCTCGGTCTCATTCGCGAAGCCCAACTCGCACTTCAATCCGGCAATGGCGCCCGCGCGCTCGTGCTCCTCGACGAGCACGCGCGTCGCTTCCCCGCCGGCTCGCTCGGCGAAGAGCGCGAGGCCGCGCGCGTGTTCGCGCTCTGCAGCCTCGGACGGACGAGCGAAGCGCGCGCCGCGGCCGATCGCTTCCTCGCGGCGTTTCCGCGCTCGCCGCAAGCCGCCCGCGTCCGCTCTTCATGCGGTGGCGCGACGTTTTGATCACGACCGCGCTCCGGCGCGGCCACTTACTTCTCAGGAGACACCATGCGAACTCTCAAGCTCTCTTCGAAGCTCTTTCTCGCTGCCGCCGGCATCCTCCCCGTTCTCGTCGCGTGCGGAGGTCGTGAGGTCTCACTCGGCACGAACAAAGCGCAGCTCTCGCAGATCGATCCGAAGACTGTCGGCGGAAATGTTCCGTCGTGCGGCGCGGGTGACGCGCATCCGAATGTTTGTTGCGACGCCGGCGCCGGCAAAGCCGGGACGTGCGGCGTCTTCCTCGGCGCGCCCTTCCAGCCGTGCGATTCGGGATGGACGACGTACCCCGATCCGCGGAGCTGCTGCGCGCTCGACGATCCGCAGAATTGCGGCGCGCCGCCTCCGACGCCGCCTCCGCCTCCTCCCGGAACGTGCGGGTACGCGTGCGAGCCAGGTTGGTATCCGATTCAAAACGGATGTTGCCAGAGCACGTCGCAAGGCGACGGCGTCTGCTACGGCTGGGCGAGCGGCGGCAGCGACGGCGGCACTCCGGACGGCGGCACCTTCGACGCATCACCACCGTTGATCGACGGCTCCGTTTGCGCTCCATGGGACTTCGACGGTGGACCGTATTGCGGTGACGTCCAAACCATCGGCGGGCACTGCTACTCGATCGTATGCGGCGACTTCGGATGCAGCTGCGACGTCGATCACATCGTGACCGTGAACGGCACCCCCGCGCCGGCAAACGTGTGCGCGGATCCGGCGACGTTCGCGGCGCAGTGGAGCGCAGCGTGTCACTTCCCGACGGTCGCGCCTCCGCCGCCGCCTCCCCCTCCGCAAACGCCGCCGTGCGACTACGCGTGCCCTGCGGGATGGCAACGCGCGGTCGGCACCGCCGACGTCTGCTGCCGCGACATTCCGGGCGGTGAGATCGAATGCTTCTCGCAATCGACCGGCCCGTCGCAAGGTGGCGGCGGCGGAATCGAAGACGGCGGCACCACGACGACCGACGCCAACGTGCCGCCCTCGGCGGACGCGGGGATGGCGCCCGATTGAACGTGACGCAGCCGTAACGTCCGACGGCGAAGGACGGTGTCATCCGCTCGTGCGACGCCGTCCGATGGGCCTTCACGCACATTCGCTGATATCGTCCCTGCGTGACTCTGGGGGATCCCTTCGGCCTCTGCGGGCAGGTGCTCGACGGGCAATTTCGCGTTGACGATGTCATCGGCGAAGGCGGATTCAGCGTCGTCTACAAAGGTCACCACGTCGGGCTCGACGAGCCGATCGCGATCAAGTGCTTGAAGCTCCCCGGCGCGCTCGGCTCGGCGGTCGTCGAGTCGTTCGTCCGTCGCTTTCGCGACGAGAGCCGCATCCACTACCGGCTCTCGCAAGGGAACTTGCATATTGCACGCAGTATCGCGAGCGGGACGACGATGGCGCCGGTCACGAGCGCGCTCGTGCCGTACATGGTGCTCGAGTGGCTCGAAGGGCGCTCGCTCGCGCAAGACTTCACGCAGCGACGCGTGCAGGGACTTCGAGGACGCACGCTCGCCGAGACGGTGAAGCTGCTCGACTCGGCGGTCGACGCGCTCGCGTATGCGCACGCGAAAGGCGTCGTCCATCGCGACGTGAACCCGGGCAATCTGTTTCTCACCGAGAGCCGCGACGGCATGAAGCTCAAGGTGCTCGACTTCGGCGTCGCGAAAGTCGTGAGCGATCACGCGCTCGCGATGGGACCGCGCGCGGTGACGCTCGGGCACATCCGGATCTTCGCGCCGGCGTACGCGTCGCCGGAGCAGTTCGAGGACAAGATCGGAAAGATCGGTCCGTGGACCGATGTCTATTCGATCACGCTCGTCATCCTCGAAATGCTGCGCGACCGCACGGTGAACGAAGGCGAGCACCTCGGCGAGTTCGCGATGAAGACGCTCGACGAGGTGAACCGCCCTACGCCGCGTTCGCTCGGTATCTCGGTCGGCGACGCGGTCGAGGCGCTGCTCGGGCGCGCGGTGTCGATGGCGCCGAGCGAGCGGCCGCAAGACGCGGGCGAGCTGTGGGGGATGTTGAAGAACGCGATTCGGATCGACACCGAATCGGGCCGCCCTCCGCACGCGCATCGACCCCAGAGCATGCCGCCACGCGCGTCCGCGCTTCCGCACGACACGCACGTGATGCAAACCGTGGGATCGCCCGCGGTCGAGGTCGTGCGTCCGCCGAGCGTCACGCCGCCTCCGGTCGGCGCGGTGTCGCGATCGACGCGACCGATGGCGCAGATCCCGTCGTCGTTCGCGCCGGGCGTGCCGCGTCCGCGCGCGGGAGCGTCGACGGTGCGGATGGAGAACGCGCCCGTGCGACCCGGCGGAGCGAGCGAGCCGCCGTCCGCGGTCAGCGCGATCGAGGAGGATCGCCCGCCGCGGACGCTGCGAACCGGATCCGCGGCGCTCGCCGCGACACCGACGACACCGCCGCCGCCCGGCGTCTCGCACAGGCCTTCCGCGTCGTTGCCGATTGCCACGCCGGCGCCGGGCGGCATCTGGCTTTCGCCTTCTGCGCCGCCGCCGCAGGCCTACTCGGCCTCGTCGGCGCCGCCGCCGTACGCGCCGTCGGCTCCTCCGCCCGCGCAGCCTCGATCGCAACTCAGTGCCCCGGGCACACCGCCCGGTGCGCTCGCGGACGAGGCGCTTCCGCGTTCGCGTGGACCGATGATCGCGATCGTGCTCGTCGTCGTCGCGCTCTTGATCGCGGTGGCGATCGGTGTCGTGCTCTTCGTTCTTCCGCGCCACGCTCCAGCTCCGACGCCGTCCTCGCCGAATCCACCGCCGAGCGCCGCCCCTTCCGCGATATGATGCCCTGAGATGGCTGGCGACCCCTTCGGGCTCACCGGACAGGTGATCGAAAGTCAGTTCCGCGTCGACAATCCCATCGGCGAAGGAGGCTTCAGCCTCGTCTACAAAGGGATGCACCTCGGCCTCAACGAGTGGGTCGCGATCAAGTGCCTCAAGCTGCACTCGGCGCTCGAGACCGACATGATCGAGTCGTTCGCGAAGCGCTTTCGCGACGAGAGCCGCATCGCGTACCGACTCTCGCAAGGCAACCTCGACATCGTTCGCAGCATCACCGCAGGCACCACCGTCGCGCCGACAACCGGCGCGCTCGTGCCGTACATGGTCCTCGAATGGCTCGACGGCGTCTCGCTCGCTCGCGATCTCTTCGATCGCCGCCAGCGCGGAATGAAAGGGCGCACGCTCGACGAGGTCATCGAGACGTTCGAGCCGGCGGTGCAGGCGATCGCGTACGCGCACGCGCAGGGCGTGGTTCATCGCGACGTCAAACCTGGCAACCTCTTCCTCGCGCAGACGCGCGCCGGCGTACGCCTCAAGGTGCTCGATTTCGGTCTCGCGAAGATCGTCGGCGACGATATCGGGATCGCGCCGAGCGTATTGACGATGGGCCAACAGAGCATCGTCTGTTCACCTTCGTACGGCGCGCCGGAGCAGTTCGACGCGAGCATCGGCAAGATCGGTCCGTGGACGGACGTCTACGCGCTCGGCCTTCTCGTTCTAGAGGCGCTGCGCGATCAGCGCGTGCGGACGGGCGAGGGGCTCGCGCAGTGCGCGCTGCAAGCGTTGACACCGACGTTTCCGATGACATGCCACGCGCTCGGGATCAAGGTGAGGCCGCAAGTCGAGGTTGCGCTCGCGCGTGCGGTGGCGATCGACATCGGGACGCGGCCGGTCGACGCCGCGACGTTTTGGGATGCGCTGAAGCGCGCGGCGGTCCGAAGCTCGCCGCGATCGGTCGCGGCTCCACCGATCGACGCGCCGCTCCCGGAAGCGGCGACGATGTGGGATCCGCGCGGCGCGGGGTTCGAAGAAGCGCCGCAGCCTCCTGCGTCGCCCGAGCCATCGCGCGATCCGTTCATGGGCACCGCGATGATGCTCGACGCGCCGTCGCGCCCGAATCCCGGGACGCTTCCGCTCTCGAGCGCGCCGACGGTGCCGCTCGCGAACGCGCCGCTTTCGGGTCGGATGAACACGCCGTCGATGCGCGTCCCGTCGACGCGGCCGGCCGCGCCCGTCGCGCCGCAGAACTTCGCGCCGTCGCCGCAGTCGCCGTTCGCCGCGTCGCTGAACGCGCCGCAAGCCGCGCCCGCGTACGCGCCCGCGCCCGCCCACGCGCAGGCACGCGTCCCCGCGTACGCGCCCGCGCCCGCGCCGATCGCGCAGCCCGCGTGGTCCCCACCGGTGCATCCGGCTCCCGCGACCCCCGCGATCTACGACCCCCCGATCGTCCCGAAGTCCCGCGCGCCTCTCATCATTCTCTTCGTCCTTGTCGGCCTCCTCTTCCTCGGCGCGCTCGTCGCCGTCGCGATCTTCTTCTTCGCGCGCAAGAGTTGACGACTACGATGGGGGTCGCATGACCGACTCCAAGGCTCTCTTCGAACGCGCTCAGCGCGTCATCCCCGGCGGCGTCAACAGTCCCGTGCGCGCGTTTCGCGCCGTCGGCGGCACGCCCGTCTTCGTGTCACGGGCGGAGGGGGCGTACCTCTACGGCGCGGAAGGCGCGCTCTACGTCGACTACGTCGGATCGTGGGGACCGATGATCCTCGGCCACGCGCATCCGGCCGTCATCGCCGCGGTCACCGAAGCCGCTGCGCGCGGGACGAGCTACGGCGCGCCGACCGAGCTCGAGGTCCGATTCGCCGAGCGCATCATCGAGCTCTATCCGTCGATCGAAATGCTCCGCGCGGTCTCGAGCGGAACCGAAGCGACCATGAGCGCGCTCCGGGTCGCGCGCGGCTTCACGGGTCGCGACGTCATCGTGAAGTTCATCGGCTGCTACCACGGTCACGCAGATTTTCTCTTGGTGAAAGCGGGCTCGGGCGCGGCGACGTTCGGTGTCCCCGACTCCGCGGGGGTCCCTGCGCAGACGGTCGCGAACACGGCGACGCTCCCGTACAACGACGTCGCGGCGCTTCGCGATCTGTTCGCAAAGAACGGCGCGACCATCGCCGCGGTCATCGTCGAGCCGGTCGTCGGCAACATGGGCGTCGTCGCGCCGGAACCCGGGTTCCTCGAAGAGATTGTTGCACTATGCAAGCAGCACGGCGCCATCTCCATCTTCGACGAAGTGATGACCGGGTGCCGCGTCGCGCGCGGCGGCATGCAAGAACGCGCGGGCGTTCGGCCCGACATGACTTGCCTCGGTAAGATCGTCGGTGGCGGAATGCCGCTGGCCGCGTACGGCGGACGTCGCGACATCATGGAGAAGGTCGCGCCGCTCGGACCGGTGTACCAAGCGGGGACGCTCAGCGGAAATCCCGTCGCCGTCAGCGCGGGGCTCGCGACGCTCGCGCGCCTCGACGACGCGCTCTATGCGCGGCTCGAAGCGGCGACCGCGCGCCTCGAGGAAGGGATCGTCGCGGCGATCGAAGAGGCGAAGGTCGAGGCATGCGTCCAGCGCGTCGGCTCGATGATCACGCTCTTCTTCGCGAAGGGGCCGATTCGCAACTGGGACGACGCGAAGACCGCCGACACCAAGCGCTTCGGTCGTTGGCACGGTGCGATGCTCGCGCGCGGCGTCTATTGGCCGCCCGCGCAGTTCGAGGCCGCGTTCGTCAGCGGCGCGCACACCGACGCGGACATCGACGCGACGATCGCCGCCGCGAAAGCCGCGCTCGCCGAATCGTGATGCGACCGCGCTTCGGGCGTCAGGCCGTGCCTGTCGCCTGTTTGGCGCCGCGCGCGCGCATCGCCGCCTGCGCCGCGGCGAGCCGCGCGATCGCCACGCGAAACGGCGAGCAGCTCACGTAGTCGAGACCGACGCGCTGAAAGAAATCGATGCTCGGCGGATCGCCGCCATGCTCGCCGCAGATCCCGAGCTTGATCTTCGGCCGCGTCTTTCGTCCATTCGCGATCGCGAGCCTCACGAGCGCGCCGACGCCGTCTTGGTCGAGCGACACGAAGGGATCCTTCGCGAGGATCCCCGCCTCGACGTACGCGGGAAGGAACTTCCCCGCGTCATCGCGCGACAGCCCCATCGTCGCTTGCGTCAGATCGTTGGTCCCGAACGAGAAAAACTCCGCGACCTCCGCGAGCTCGTTCGCGAGCACCGCCGCGCGCGGCAGCTCGATCATCGTTCCGAACGAAAACGCCACCGGCGTCCCGCCCGCGAAGACCTCCTTCGACACGCGGTCGACGATCGCGCGCATCTTCTCGAGCTCGCCCTTGGTGATCGCGAGTGGGATCATGATCTCGGGATGAACGTCGCCGCCCTCTTTTGCGACGAGCATGGCCGCCTCGAGGATCGCGCGCACCTGCATCGCGTAGATCTCGGGGAAGGTGATCGCGAGACGAACCCCGCGATGACCGAGCATCGGATTGTACTCGTGCAGATCCTTCGCGCGCTGCGCGAGGTGCTGCGGCGACACGCCCATCGTCTTCGCGAGCCCTTCGATCTGCTTGTCGTTCGTCGGAAGAAACTCGTGCAGCGGGGGATCGAGCAGACGAATCGTCACCGGGAGACCGCGCATCTCGCGGAAGATCCCGACGAAGTCCTCGCGCTGGTGAGGGAGGAGCTTCGCGAGCGCGAGCTCACGTTGCTTGCCGTCCTCGGCGAGGATCATCTCGCGCATCGCTGCGATGCGATCCTCTTCGAAGAACATATGCTCGGTGCGACAGAGGCCGATGCCCTCGGCGCCGAATCCACGCGCCGTTCGCGCGTCGAGCGGTGTGTCCGCGTTCGCGCGCACCTTCATCGTCCGCGCCGGATCCGCCCAGCTCATCAGCTCGCCGAACTCGCCGGTGAGCGCCGCGCTGACCGTCGGCACCGCGCCCTCGTAGAGGTGCCCGGTCCCGCCGTCGATCGTGATGATGTCGCCGCGCTTCAGCGTGACCGTCTCCACCGGCAGACCGTTCTCGTCGTAGACGCTGATCGTCATCGTCTGCGCTTGGTAATTCACGGCGACCGCCGACACGCCCGCGATGCACGGCTTGCCCATACCGCGCGCGACCACCGCCGCGTGGCTCGTCATTCCGCCGCGCGCCGTGAGGATCCCGCGCGCCGCTTTCATTCCGTGGATGTCCTCGGGCGACGTCTCGATGCGCACGAGAATGACCGGCTTGCCTTGCCCCGCCTTGCGCTCGGCCTCGTCGGAGGTGAAGACGATGTGACCGCTCGCCGCGCCCGGGCTCGCCGAGAGACCGCGCGCGAGCGTCTTCTTCGGCGCCTTCGGATCGAGCGTCGGATGGAGGAGCTGATCGAGCCCGTCCGGCTCGACGCGGAGCACCGCCTCATCCTTCGTGATGAGCCCTTCCTTCGCCATCTCGACCGCGATGCGCACAGCGGCTTTGCTCGCGCGCTTTCCGGAGCGGCACTGGAGCATGTAGAGCTTGCCGCTCTGGATCGTGAATTCGAGATCCTGCATGTCGCGGAAGTGCGACTCGAGCTTCATCGCGATCCGTTCGAGCTCTGTGTACGCCTCGGGCATCTTCTTTTCGAGCGCGGAGGGACCGTCGAGGATCGGCATCGGCGTGCGAATGCCCGCGACGACGTCCTCGCCTTGCGCGTTCGGTAGCCACTCGCCGAAGAGCTTCCGCTCGCCGGTCGACGGGTTGCGCGTGAACGCGACACCGGTCGCGCTGGTGTCGCCGAGGTTGCCGAAGACCATTGCTTGTATGTTGCAAGCAGTTCCCCACGAGTCGGGGATGTCGTGCATGCGGCGGTAGTAGACCGCGCGATCGTTGTTCCACGAGCGGAAGACCGCTTCGATCGCGCCCCATAGCTGCTCGCGTGGATCGCTGGGAAAATCCTTGCCGGTCTCCGTCTTCACGATCTGCTTGAACGTCGCGACGAGCGCCTCGAGCTCTTCGGCGGGAATGTCCGAGTCGGGGACTTTGCGCTTCAGCTCCTCGGCGTTCATGCGCGTGTTGTCGATCCCCTTGGCCAACGCGACCTTGGTGCGCGCGTCGTCGAAGGCGCGATCGAAGTGCTCCTTGGCCACGCCGAGCGCGACGCTCGCGTGCATCGCGAGGAAGCGGCGGTACGCGTCGTAGACGAAGCGCGGGTTCTGCGTTTTACGCGCGAGACCTTTGGCCGTCGCGTCGTTCAGCCCGAGGTTCAGGATCGTGTCCATCATGCCGGGCATCGATGCGCGCCCGCCGGAACGGACGCTCACGAGGAGCGGGTTCTCCGCGTCGCCCAGCTTGGCGCCGACGCTCTTCTCGACGCGCGCGAGCGCCGCGGCGACCTCGGCCCGAACCGCGTCGCTGATCCCGCGATCGGCGTCGGCCGTGTACGCGGTGCAGACCTCGGTCGAGAGCGTGAAACCGGGTGGCACCGGCAGGCCGAGCGACGTCATCTCGGCGAGCCCCGCCCCCTTGCCACCGAGCAGATCGCGACGCTTCGGGTCGCCGTCCGCCTGACCGTCACCGAAATAGAACACGAGCTTTTGCATCGCGCGGGACTGTAAAGCCTTCCCGTCTTCCCGTCTTCCTGTGACTCTCTCCGCATGTCGGAAACGCGTCTGGCCACATGCATGCTCTGCGAGGCCGGATGTGGCGTTGCGGTCGAGATCGA
>JBBQXV010000190.1:0-18617 GCA_038209335.1 Polyangiales bacterium
CGGCAGCGGACGTCGTGCTGCTGAAGCTGGCGTATTTCTGGGCGGGGTGAGCGCGCTTCAGTGCGAGCGCGCCGGCACGAGCATCGCCGGCACGGACAGCGCGGCGAGCGCCGCGATCATGGCGACGACGCCGCCGACGCCGAGGACGACGCATCCGAGCGATCCCGCGAGAGACGCGAGGCCGCCCGCGACCAGCACGAACTCTTTGCGTCCCTCGTCGACGCGTGACGCGCGGCTCCAGACGAACGCGCCGCCGATCAATCCTCCGACGATGCACGCAGGGAAACACAGCGGCGTCATCGCGCCGCTGATGGAGCATCCCGCGCTCACGACGAGCGGCAAGAACATCGGCGCGAGGCCCGCGAGGAGTCCCGTCGTCACGGCGCGTCCCGCGACGCCTCCGCGCCACGCGAGCACGGCGCTGATCGCGACGAGCGTCATCCCGAGCGGCACACCAACCGCGCCGTGATGGCGACAGACGAAGAGCGCGAGACCCGCCATCGGAACGGAGAGGAGCATCGTGCGCCACGCGAGCCGGCGTCGGCCTCGTTCGTATGCGCCGCGCGCCTTCGCGAGGAGCTCAAGGCGTTCCATGTTTGGTCCTCCACGCGCCGCGGAGGCGCTCGAGCGCGCGCTGCAGACGCTTTCGAAAGGTGGCTGGCGACGGCGCGTCCGTCGGCGCGTTCGCGTTCGACAAACCGAACGACGCGGCGATCGTCGCGGCGTCCTCCGGTCGGAGCGACGCGAGGACGTCGCGCACCGCAGCGCAGAGATCGCGATCGATCAGCAAGTCCTCGGGGCTCTCCCGTGACGACGAGCGCTCGTACGACTCCGCGTCGTGTGCGTCTTCGCGCCGCCGCGTGGCCCGGCGACGAATCGTGCGGACCTCGTACCCGGCGATCGTGAGCACCCACGCGAGCGCGTCGCGCTCTCGATCGTAGTCGGCGACCTGTTCGAAGACGCGAACGAGCGCCTGCTGCGCCGCGTCCTCCGCGTCCGCCGCGTTACCGAGCGCGCGCGCGCAGAAGTCCCGCACGAGCGGCCAGAGGGCGTCGAACGCTGCGTCGACTGCGCTGCGATCGCCGTCCGCGAGCCGCGCGAGCAGCGACGTAATCTGCGCGCGCGCGTCGGGGGTCACGTCGACACTGTGACTAGCAACAGAGCGGGCAACAACAGTCGCCGTCGGCAGACGTGCTCGACGCCGCGAACGCGATCGTAGGGACAGCAATTGCGGCGACGATGAGGAACGCCTTGAGCAGTCGGATCATGGGTGATTCTCCTGGGATTTGACGCCGCTCAGTGCGACGTCACCAGGAGTAGGCGCGACGATGGCAGTCTGTGACAGTGAGCCCAGTCGCACCTCGTTCACGTCGCCCATCCTTGCATCCACGGCTTCGCGCGATACCGATCCCATGCGTCCGGCAAGACCGTGACCACCGGACCATCGAGATCGCCGCGCGCTGCGACGCGAAGCGCCGCGACGACGTTCGTGCCTGCCGAGCCGCCGACGAGCAGCCCCTCTTCGCGGACGAGCCGCTTCACCATCGCGAAGCTCTCTTCGTCACTCACGCGCTCGGCGGAGTCGATGACGTCGCGGTGGAGGTTATCGGGCGCGTCGCTGCCGCCGATCCCCTCGACGGCGTAGCTGCCATCCGCCCCGATCCGGCCGGTCTCCACCCAATCCGCGAGGCCTGATCCGATCGGGTCGGCGAGCACGATGCGCACGCGAGGGAGGACCGACTTCAACCGCCGCCCTACGCCGCTGATCGTGCCGCCTGTTCCGGCGCCAGAGACGAACGCGCCGACGCGCCCACCGGTCTGCTCGAGGATCTCCGCACCCGTCGTCTCTTCGTGCACACGGACGTTCGCGGGATTCGAGAACTGATCGGTGAGGAACCAGCCGTTCTCCTCGGCCATTCGGCGCGCGACGTTGCGGAAGTTGTCGGGGCTCGACGGCGGCGCGTTGGCCGTGACGACGACGCGCGCGCCGACCGCCGCGAGCGCGATGCGTTTGTCGATCGACATCTTCTCCGGCATCACGCACACGAGCGCGTAGCCACGCGCCGCCGCGACGAGCGCGAGGCCCATCCCGGTGTTCCCGGCGGTCGCCTCGATGAGCGTCGCTCCTGGCTGAAGAAGGCCACGCGCCTGCGCATCGTCCACGATCGCCTTTGCGAGCCGGTCCTTCACGCTTCCACCGGGATTCATGTGCTCGCACTTCACGAGCACCGGAACCGGAAGCCCGCGCGCGATCCGCAGGAGCGGCACGAGCGGCGTGCGTCCGATGTGATCGAGGAGGCTCGCCATGATCACGCTCGTGTTTCTTTCATGCGAACGGCGACGACGACGCCAGAGCCGAAGGTCATCGCCGCTACCATCCACATCGCCGACAGCAGCCCGAGCGCGTCCGCGGTGACTCCGGCGACGACGGCGCCGATCGCGTACCCGAGATCGCGCCACAGTCGATACACGCCAACGGACGACGCGCGCCACGACGGATGCGCGACGTCGCCGATCGCGGCGAGCAGCGCCGGATACACCATCGCGGTGCCAATCCCGAGGAACGCTCCTCCCGCCGCGAACGCTACGAAGCTGCCCGAGAGGATGACGAACGCGATGCCGATGGCCTGGACCCACATCCCCGACGCGATGAGCCACTTGCGCCCGACGCGATCCGAGAGCGCGCCGGTGAAGAGCTGACCCACGCCCCACGTCGCCGGATAGATCGCAGCGAGCACGCCGATCTGTTCGATCGACATGTTCGCGGCGGCGAAGAAGACGGGGAAGAGTCCCCACGCCATCCCGTCGTTGAGGTTGTTGACGAGGCCGGCTTGCGTGACGCTGGAGAGGTTGCGATCGAGAACGGTCGTTCGCCAGAAGACCTCGCGCTGGGTAGGCATGCCGCTCGGAGGAAGGTCGCCGTGGAGCTTTGATTCCTGCGCGACGTGGTGCTTCGTCTCGCGTACGAAGATCGCCGACAGACCGAGGCCGATCGCGACGAACGCAACGCCTAGGTAGAACGGCTGGGGACGGAGACCGTAGTGCGCCGCGATCCAGCCGGTCGCGAGTGCCGAGGCGCCGACCGCGAAATAGCCGGCGAACTCGTTCAGCCCCATCGCGAGGCCGCGGTTCTTTGCGCCGGCGAGATCGATCTTCATGATGACGGTCGTCGACCACGTGAGCCCTTGGCTGACGCCGAGGAGCAGGTTGGCGAAGAGGATCCACGACCAACTCGGCGCCCACATCAGAAGAAACGGAACGGGCGCAGCGACGAGCCACCCGCCGACGAGCACGTGCTTGCGACCGAAGCGGTCAGAGAGACGACCTGCAAGGTAGTTGGTCAACGCCTTGGTGACGCCGAAGACGACGATGAACGAGAGCACCGCCGCGCGCGCGGCGATGTGAAAGTCATGCTCGGCGATCGCGGGAAGGATGCTTCGCTCCATGCCGACCATCGCGCCGACGAATGCGTTGACGACCACGAGCAACGAGAACCGCGCAAGGTTCGCGCGGAGCCCCAGCGCGACCTCGCCGTTCTTGCCCGCGATCGCGCTCACCACTACGGCTTGCCCTTCCGCACGAACGGTTCGAGGCTCATGCCTCGACCTCCGATGGAGAGACTTCGACGGGTAAGCCGCGCGCTCGCCAATCCTGAATGCCTTCGTCGAGGCGCGTCGCTTTGAAGCCACGCGCGCGGAGCACCTTCACCGCGTCGATCGCGTAGACACAATACGGTCCGCGGCAATACGCGACGACGTGGCGCGACTTCGGGAGCGACGCGAGGCGGCGCTTCAGGTCTGCGAGTGGGATCGAGAGAGCACCCGGGATGTGTCCCGCGCGGTACTCCTCGACGGGGCGCACATCGAGCACGGTGACGTCGCCCTTCTTCACGCGCTTGATGAGCACGTCGCGGTCGACCGCCTCCATCGCGCCGCGTCCTTCCAGAAACGAGCGCGTCGCGTGCTCGATCTCGACGAGGCGCGACTCCGCGACGTGACGAAGCGCTCGAAAGAACGCAGCGACCTCGTCATCACCGATTCGGTAGGTCACGTAGAGACCGTGCTTCTCTGTCTCTACGAGGCGCGCCGCGCGCAGGACTTGGAGGTGCTGCGAGACGTTCGCGATGCTCTGATTCGAGAGCTCCGCGAGCACGTCGACCGTGCGCGCGCTTTGGCAGAGAAGATCGAGCAGCTCGAGCCGCTTGGGACTCGAGACAGCCTTGCCGACGCGAGCGAGCTGCTCGTAGATCGCGTCCTTGAAGCGGCGCGGATCGGGCGGTGCTTTAGTACTCAAGCGAGTTATTGAATACTGCCTCGACCGCTCCGATTGTCAAGAGCCGCGGACCTGAGCTCGGCGCGTTCGTGCTCCTAGCCGAGCTTCATACGCCGCAGCCGCAGCGCATTCGCGATGACGGACACCGAGCTGAAGCTCATCGCCGCGGCGGCAAGCATGGGGCTGAGCAAGAGACCGAAGAACGGATAGAGCACCCCCGCGGCGACCGGCACGCCGAGCAGGTTGTAGACGAACGCGAAGAAGAGACCTTGCTTGATGTTCGTGATCGTCGCGCGACTGAGGCGCCGCGCGCGCGCGATCCCTTGGAGATCGCCTTTGACGAGCGTGACGCCGGCGCTCTTCATCGCGACGTCGGTGCCGGTGCCCATCGCGATGCCGACCTCCGCTTGCGCGAGCGCGGGCGCGTCGTTCACGCCGTCGCCCGCCATCGCGACGACGCGTCCGGCGGCTTGCAGCCGCTTCACGGTCTCGGCTTTTTGATCGGGTAGCACTTCGGCGACGACCTCGTCGATGCCGAGCTTCTTCGCGACGGCGGACGCGGTCGTCTTGCTGTCGCCGGTCAGCATGACGACGCGGAGCCCTTCGGCGTGGAGCTCGCGGATCGCGGCCGCGGTCGTCGCTTTGATTGGGTCCGCGACGCCGACCAGACCGGCGAGCTTCTCGTCGATCGCGACGAACATCACCGTCTCGCCGTCGCTGCGCATCGTCTCGGCGCGCGGTGCGAGAAGGTCGACCGGCACGCGCAGATCCTCCATGAGCTTCAGATTGCCGAGCGCGACGCGATGGCCGTCGATCGTGCCGGTGACCCCCTTGCCCGTGGTCGAGGCGAAGTCGATCGCGCTGCCGAGCGTGATCCCGCGTGCACGCGCGCCTTCGACGATGGCCGCCGCGAGCGGGTGCTCACTCCCCTTCTCGAGACTCGCGGCGAGCTTCAGCAAGAGCGCCTCGTCACCACCCGACGCGACCACGACGGAGACGAGCTTCGGCATTCCTTCGG
Source organism: Polyangiales bacterium (assembly GCA_038209335.1). Lineage (GTDB taxonomy): Bacteria > Myxococcota_A > Polyangia > Polyangiales > Polyangiaceae > JBBQXV01. The sequence goes on from JBBQXV010000190.1 coordinate 5,291, forward strand.
TGAGCGTGCCGGTCTTGTCGACGACGAGCGTGTCGACCTTGCGCATCACCTCGATCGCCTCGGCGTTCTTGAAGAGGACACCGAACGCCGCCCCTTTTCCGGTCGCGACCATGATCGACATCGGCGTCGCGAGCCCGAGCGCGCACGGGCACGCGATGATCAACACGGCGACGGCGTTGACGAGGCCGTGCGCCATTCGCGGCTCGGGGCCGACGACGGCCCACACGATGAACGTGAGCACGGACGTCGCGACCACGGCGGGGACGAAGTAGGCCGCGACGACATCGGCGAGCTTTTGAATCGGCGCGCGGCTTCGCTGTGCCTCTCCGACCATGCGGACGATCTGCGCGAGGAGTGTTCCGGAGCCGACGCGTTCGGCGCGCATGACCATCGAACCGGTGCCGTTCACGGTCGCGCCGATGAGGCGATCGCCGGTCGTCTTCTCGACGGGAATGGACTCACCGGTGACCATCGATTCATCGACCGAGCTCGTGCCCTCCGTCACGGCGCCGTCGATCGGCACCTTCTCGCCCGGGCGAACGCGAAGGCGATCGCCGACCGCGACGTCGTCGAGCGGCACGTCTTCTTCGGATCCGTCGTCGCGGATGCGCCGCGCGGTCTTCGGCGCGAGTTGAAGGAGCGCGCGGATCGCTGCGTTGGTCGCGCTTCGTGCACTGAGCTCCATGATCTGCCCGAGAAGCACGAGCGCGACGATCACCGACGCCGCTTCGAAGTAGACGGCGACCACGCCGCCTTCGCCGCGGAACGACGCAGGGAAGATCGAAGGCGCGAGCAACGCGACGACGCTGTAGCCGTACGCGACGCCGATCCCGAGCCCGAACAATGTGAACATGTTCAAGCTGCGATTCACGAGCGACTGCCACGCGCGCACGAAGAACGGCCACGAACCCCAGAGCACGACGGGCGTCGCCAGCGTGAATTCGATCCACGCGACCGCGGACGCGCCGAGCGCGTGATGAATCGGCATGCCGGGGAGGAGCTCGGACATGCCGAGCAAGAAGACGATCGCCGCGGGTCCCACCGAGACGAAGAACCGCCGACGCATGTCGACGAGCTCGGCGTTCGGCGCTTCGTCCGCGGTGACGGCGGTCGGCTCGAGCGCCATGCCGCAGATCGGGCACGAGCCCGGGCCGTCGCGGACGATCTCGGGGTGCATTGGGCACGTGTATTTCGTGCCGGACGCGACCGGCGTCGACGCGGCGACCTTCGCGGGCGGCTCTGGATGGAGATAGTGCGCGGGATCCGCTTCGAACTTTCGCAGGCATCCTTGGCTGCAGAAGTAGAGCGTGCGCCCGTCATGCTCCGCCTTCCACTTCGCGGTCGCGGGGTTCACCGTCATGCCGCAGACGACGTCGCGTTCGGTATTCGTGTGAGGAGCACCGCAGCGGTGCTCCTTCGCGTTGGAGTCGGTCGTCATCGCCATCCCATCCTCTCTGCCATGGACGACGCAGGCCTGCGCTCCTCATTACACCGCCGCTGATTCTGCGTACCGGCGCAACTTCTGCGGAGCTCGAAGGGCGCGATGGCCGATCGTTACGGGTGTGGGCACGCCAGCCACTTCTCGTGAACTTGATCGATGAACGTATGCCACGCCCAGAAGATCGCCGTTGCCGGTGAATCGCGCATGGCAAACACGCCGCCGATCCCGCCGTGCGCGGCGTCGTGCCACGAATGCACGACCATGTGCAGATCGTCGAGGGTCGCGTTCGCGCAGAGCGCAGGGCCCTGAAGGCCGGCGGGGACCGGCGCGCTGTACGCGGGATGCGCGAAGGGCGTCGTCTTCCAACCGTTGGCGCAAGGCGCCACCTGCGACCCGCTCTCGCAGCTCTCGGGCGACGGTTTGATCGCGTGCACGAGCTCGGCCGGCATCGGGGCGGATCCATCCCAGTAAGGAAGGTGGCCCGAAGGCATCCATGGATGGTTCGGAAGGACGCTGGACACCGCCTTTTCCATGTCGTGGAGGTAGCCCCGAATGTCATTGAAGAAGCTCGCTGCGGCGCCGTACGTAATCGTGTAGTTCCGATCGATGCTCACGTTCGGGCTCCCGTCGGTCGGCGGATGGCGCGAGACCTGAGACAGGATGGCGTCGACGATCATGTTTCGAGCGCACGGGGGCAGCTCTTGGATCGAATAGCGAGCCTTGCCGTCATGGGGGCTCGGGCATGCGTAGACGAGCGCGTCGGGGGTGTCCGGCGATTTTGACTTGCTCAAGAAGTCGCCAATCGGCTTGTTGAAGTCGATATTGTCCGTCCAGTCGGCGCGTAGCGAGACGAACGTGTGCCCTTGCGCGGAGCCCCGCACTCTCGCGGCGGGACCGTAGCTCGAGGCTTTCCAGTACGGCGATCCAAGCACGACGCTGCCCGCATCCCATGAGTAGAGGTTGACGGGATTGCTCGGCGGACCGTACGACATCGGGCTGCTCCCGGTCGTCGCATTGCCCACGACGTCGTAATGGCCAGTGCCATAGTTGAACGCCTCCACGGTGACGGCGGCACTGGGAGCTACGTAGTAACCCCAAGGCGCCAGAGGCGTCGCGGTGGTGTCGACGAGCTGTTTGTCGGTCGGTCCCGCCAAGCAGGCGGGGGTCGTCAGTGCGAAGAGAAACGATGCGAGCAAGGAACGAGAGCGACGTTTCATCGAACGCATTCTGCGAGCACCGCCTCTGATCCGCCTATCGTCCGAATGGGTGACAATGGCGGAGGAGTGATTGATCGTAAGTGTTGCCGTGCGGGCAACCTGTGTAGCTCGCGGGGCTACAAGGAGGCGACCATCACTGCCCGAAAACGGGTCATCGCCTACCGGCATGCGTAGTGCACACGCCCGCAACTCGCCGGCGAGTCGTTTCGACCGGCGGACGCTCGAAGCTGATCGTTTTCTGACCCTTCAGTGAGCACGCGATTTTCTTCGCACGAAGTGAGTATGAGAAGGCGGTGCGAATCGCGCGGCTCAAGTACCGCAGTGCACTCTGACACCGCAGTTCACTCTGGCCGACGAGCGCGATTTCGCGTGTCTCGGCCCCTTACGCGAAGTACGAGGACATGAACATGCAACGACCGAAAACGACCATCAAAACAACCCTGCTCGCCGCGGGTGTGGCGGCGCTGGCTCTCACGTCCCTCGCCGGATGCACGGTCGGCAAGGTGACCGACAAGGGGACCAGCGGTGCCATTCCCGGCGCCTACGTGATGTTCAAGGTGCCGGACCTCACCACGGCGTCCGGCGGCGGCGGCCCGATCACCAAATCGACGACGTACCAGAACGTCTACGCCTGGAACCCTTTGACGCCTGGTGCAAACGGGCAAAGTGGGATTTTCTACCTCAACCCGTGGGGGAAGCTGAATGCGGGCGATACGAAGACCACGTTCGTGCCGCAGGGTTGGGAGCGCATCTACGTCTCCGCCGCCGGCTACGATCCCCGCGTGTTCTTCCGCAACCATCAGTACTCGACCTGCAACACCTGGGGCGACAAGAACCCCTATTCGAACGGTGCGTACCCGTATGACACCTCGGGCAGCGCCACGACCAGCGCGAGCTGCGGATTCGAAAGCGGCCTGACGCTGAGCCCGAGCACTGTCGACTACGTCAAGGACCCGGACATCATGGTCGATCCCCGGACGCTCCTCGACTACGCGATCTCGGAGACGAAGGGGGCGCTTCTACCGGACGGAAGCCTCACGAGCCTCGGTGATTGCGAAGGGAAGTACAACCGATGCGTTCGCGTGTCCGTTGGAACGCCGAACGTCGGCGCCGGCGATTTGTCGGTCACCGCGCCCCCCGGAATGCCGGGATACGTCACGCAGCACCGTTACCGCAGGATCAGCGGTACGACTCAGGACGACGCGATCGACGCATCGTTCGTGCATGACGGTCACCCGCACCTGCACTTCCTGAACTGGACGTCGATCCGTTTGCGTCAGGTCACTGCGGCGTGCAACTCCGAAGCGACCGCGACGGCGTGCCCGGTCGTCCCTTCCACGGGCGGAAAGCGGTCTTTCTGCCTGACCGATCTCACCCACTTCGACGACAGCACCACGGCCGGCGTCTACATGCCGAACAAAGGCTACAGCTGCAGCGACCAGGGTATTGGGTCGGGCATGGAGGACGTCTATCACAAGGGCCTCGCCGGTCAGCTCGTCAACGCCGAGGGGCTTCATGGCAAGTACTGGCTCGAGGTCGAGGTCAATCCGGCCAACGGCGTGACCGGCAAGCGCGCCGTCATCGAGAGCGACTACACGAACAACGTGTCTCGCGTTCTGATCACGATTCCCTAACCGGAAATGACGTAGCTCGCGTGTCTCCACCCTCGAATGAAAGAGGGTGGAGACCACGCGATCTACCAAGACCCATTCGTCCACATCGGGATTGCCAATGACTCGCCCCCAATCACGCGCCAAGGCCCGCAGGTGGCTCACGCCGTCGCAACGTGACCATGCTTGGATCTTTGCAGCTGCGCTGGCGATCCGGTGCCTCTATGTGGCTTCGATCGCAGACTCGCCGTCGTTTGCTCATCTCCAAACGGAGCCGAAGCACTATGCGGAGTGGGCGTCACTGATTGTCAGCGGGCATGCGCCGAGTGCGCCCTTCGAACAGGCTCCCGGCTTCGCGTATTTTTGTGCGTTCGTTTCGTCGCTCCTCGGCAGCTCGGTCTCCGCGCTGGCGTACGTCCAAGCGGGCCTCGGCGCGCTGACGTGCGTGGCCATCGCAAAGATTGCTGGCGATTTGCGTGGTCGAAACGCCCGCCGCGTCGCGGGTGGGCTCGCGGCCGCGTACGGGCCATTCGTCTACTTCACGGGGGAAGTGCTCCCCGAGACATTGTTCGTTTGCGTGTGCACGGCGGCCGTTGCGATCAGCATGAGGGCGCGTGAGCCCGATGTCGCGTGCGGCGTGCAGCGTTCGTGGTGGGTCGCAGGCGCGCTTTGGGCGCTCGCCTTTCTGATTCGGGTAAACGTTCTCTTGGCACTCCCGTTCATCGCGTACGACAGTTGGAAGCGCGGAGGACGAAGGGCCGTGCTGCGGGTCCTTGCCCCTTTGATGGTCGTCTGGGGAGCGCTCGTTTGCACCAACGCCGTGCATTCGCACAAGCTGGTCCTGACGGTGACGAGCGGCGGCGAAAATCTATGGCTAGGGAACAATGCGTTCGCCGACGGCGTCAATCCCTTCCCGCCGGAAGAAGCCCACGCGACATTGGAGTCGGTGATGACCTCTTCGACCGGCACCGTGGACTCCGATGCGCGTATGCGCAGCCTCGCGGTCGACTTCATCGTGCGACACCCATCGAAGGCGTTTCAGCTCGCGTGGAAGAAGCTCGTCTGGACGTGGAATGCTCGCGAGCTGCCGAACGCGGCCGACGTCGAATGGCAAGCGAGTCGAAGCTGGATGTTCCGCGGATCGCCGGTCGCTCCGCTCGGCTTCGGGATCGTGCTGCCGTTGGCGGTCGCGTCGCTCTTCGTTTCGCGCGGGCTCGCGCGACGCATGCCGTTGCTCGCGGGGCTCGTTGCCATTGGTGTCGGCAGCAGCGTCATTTTCTTCACGAATGGAAGGTTCCGAATCATCGTCGTACCGGCGCTCCTCGTGATGGCCTCGATCGCCCTCACTGCAGATTGGAAGGCATGGATGCGCGAACGGAGCGCGTCTTGGCGCCTGGTCGTCGCGGGCGCCGTCGCCGCGGGCACGTGGGTGGCTTGGGGGGACTTTTATGGTGTATCGAAGTATTGGCTTCCAGAGCTCGCGGTCAACACGGGCATCTGGCAGCGCGAAGACGGCCACGTGGACGAGGCGGTAGCGAGCTTCCGAAGCGCATTGGCCGCTCACCCGAGCGATGACATCGCTCGAATCAACTTGGCAGTGACGCTGGAGCAACAGGGGAAGCTCGACGATGCTCTACAGACCTACGTTGTCTGGCTTCGAGAGGCGCCCGACGACCTCACAGTCCGAAAGGCGGCCGAGGCGTTCATCGGACGGCACTCGCGCGAGATAGTCACATTGATGAAAGCACCACTCGGACAAGGTAGGTAGCCAATGAACGAGCACGGACGAAGGTTCTTGTCTTGGGCGCGGGCGCTCGGGGCGCTCGGGGCGCTCGGGGCGGCCGGTTGCGGCGGCGCGACGACGTCGCCCGACTCGCACGCAGGAGATTCGGGCGCGAGCGATTCGGCGATGGCCAGCGATTCGGCGATGGCCAACGATGCGCACCACGACTCCGGCGCGGGGGGAGACGCTTCTGCGTCCACCGACGCAGGCCCCGATGGCGCAGCCAAGATCGCTGCATGCAACGCTTGTCTGCAGATGCGTTGCACCGCGAGCTACACGACGTGCAGTGCGAGTCCCGCCTGCATGATGCAGTTGAACGACACGACGCTCTGCCGATCGCCCAGCCAAGATGCGATTCCGGGTGAGCTCGTTCTTTGTTACGGGGCCTGTGACGTTTGTCTGTGCCATCCGTGAGCCGAGGATTCATCGACATGCGCACTCCCCAAAAACTTCGCCACGTTGCGGTCTTCGCGCTCGGCGTTGCGGTTCTCGCAGGCGGATCGACGTTCGCGCTCGCGCGCCGAAAGCCCTCGCCTCCGCCGCTCGCGCCAACGGCGGCGTTCGCGTCCGCGAGACTCGCACACCCGCGCCCCATTCCGTTGTCGAAGCCGGACGCTTCGCCTGGGCAGATCAGGGCGGACGCCGGAGCGAGCGCTCCGCAGCCGATCCACAACGTCGCCGAGCTCGATCGCTACCTCGACGGCCAGCTGCTCTACGTGCAGTACGATCCGAGCGTCGCCGGAGACGTGGCCGAAGAGGCGGTCGCGTTGATGAACAGCCTCGTCGACGAGCTCGGGGGGCTGGATAGTGCCCTCGAGAAAGAGCAGGCGTTCACGGCGAAGCTCGACAAGCTCGCCGAGACTCCTCCAACGCGCCCGGCGGTGGACCCTCCCGATATGAAGCGGCTCTTGTCCGAGATGCGGGGGACGACGGATGGCGCTGCGCAAGCGGCACTCCTGAGCGAGTACCTCGACGAGGCGAGCCGAGCTCCGGCGGGCGAGCGCGGCTATTGGTTCGAGCAACTCAAGAAGGCGAACATCGAGGACCATCGCGCGCCTGCGCCGGCGGGGATACCCACCGCGGCCCCGTAGAAACGTTGCTCCGCGTTGCGCGTCGATGCGACGTCGCCTACTTTGACAGCGATGACGCGCGCCGCTCGACGAGCTTCACGATGGCTGCGCGCGCAGTCACGCTTCGCTCGCGTCGCACGCCTCGCTCGCGTCGCGCTTCTCCTGACGATGACGATCGTCCTCGTCGCGGGGACGGCGACCGCGGGCTCGGTGTACTTCTTTTGCAGCGCGATGGATGAGTCACGCGACGAGCCGTGCTGCGAGAAGACGACGTCCGACGCACGGTCGATCGACGCGGCCGATTGCGGGTGCTGCGAGCGAAAGACCCGCAGCGAGCTGCCGCGGTCGTGCGTCGGCGCCGAGCCGCAGGTCTTTCGTGCCCAGCTCGTGGCCATTCTGCCGACGCGAGCCCAGGTCGACCACCACGTTCCCACGCCGACGCGACTCCGAAGTTGGCATTCGTCCCCGCGCGCCGGTCCACCTCGCGGCGTCGACCGAAGCCTATCGATGGTGTTCTTGATCTGAAACGCGCGCCGCACCCGAGTCGTGAGCCGGGTGGTGGAGCGTCGCGACCTTCGTCGCACGACCGCCGCGTAACGCGCGTTTGGAGAAGATCATGCAACCTTCCATTGGCAGAACACATGGCGCGCTCGCCTGCGTCGTTGCGGTCGCGACATTGGCCGCGTGCGCGGACGGCGCCTTGCCGCCTCGCGCCGCGAGCGATCCAGCGAATCCAGGCGCCGCGGAGTCGCCGGTCGTCGCAGCATCCGCCTCCGTTTCGTCATCCGCTGCGCCGCCTCCATCCGCGACCGCGCCGATCGACCACTCGCACCACCACGGCACGCCATGATTCGATCCTTCTCTGTCGTCATCGCGACGCTCGCGCTCGCCGGCTGCGCGTCGACGTCTCCGGCGCCGGTCTTTCAAGACACCGCCGAGCTCGTCGCCGCGCGCACGGGGCGACGCATCACGTGGAACCAAGGCGGCACCGACGACGCGGCGGTGGCGAAGAGCCTGCGCGATCTCCTCTCGCGCGAGCTGACGCCGGACAGCGCAGTGCAAGTCGCGCTCTTGAACAACAAGAGCCTTCAAGCGACGTACGAAGACCTCAGCGTCGCGCAGGCCGATCTCGTGCAAGCGGGGCTCCTTCAAAATCCCGTATTCGGCGCCGGGCTCATGTTTCCCGTTGCGGGCAACGCGCAGACGGGTGGAGTCGTCTCGGTGTCGCAAGATTTTCTCTCCGTGTTCACGCTCGCCGCGCGAAAACGGATCGCCGAGTCCGAGCTCGAAGCGACGAAGCTCCGTGTCGGCGACGCCGTCCTCCGGATGACGTACGACGTCGAGGTCGCGTTCTTCACGCTCCAAGGCGCGCGCCAAATCGCGGCGATGCGTCGCACGATCCTCGACGCGGGCGACGCAGCGGTCGATCTCGCGCGACGGCAGCACGAGGCGGGCAACATCAGCGATCTCGATCTCGCCAACCAAGAGACGCTCTACGAGCAAGTCCGCACCGATCTCGTTCGTAGCGAGGCCGACGTCGTGACCGCGCACGAGATGCTCGCGCGGCTCCTCGGCGTGTGGGGGCCCGACGCGGCGTTCCGCGTGGCGGACAAGCTGCCCGAGCTCCCCGCCGAAGAGATCCCGCTCGATCACCTCGAATCGCTCGCCATCCGACGTCGGCTCGATCTCGGCGCGGCACACGCAGAGGCGCAGGCGGTGTCGCACGCGCTCGCGATGGCGAAGAACTACCGGCTCCTCGGGACGACGAACGTCGGCGGGACCTTCGAGCGATCGCCGGAGGGGTTCTCGGTCATCGGTCCGAACGCGAACCTCGAGGTTCCGCTCTTCGATCAGAAGCAGGCGGTCATCGCGCGGCTCGAAGCGCGCCTTCGTGCGGCGCTCTCACGCGAGACGGCGCTCGCGATCGACATTCGCTCCGAGGTGCGCGCGGCGCGCGGGCGACTGGTCGCGACGCGCACGGTGGTCGATCGCTACGCGAAGGTCGTCGTGCCGCTCCGCCAGCGCGTCGTCGTGCTCTCGCAAGAGCACTACAATGCGATGCTCCTCGGCGCTTACCAGCTCCTTCAAGCGAAGCAGAACGAAGTGAGCACCTACCGCGAGTTCATCGAAGCGCTCCGCGACTACTGGTTTTCGCGCGCCGAGCTCGAGCGCGCGACCGGCGGAAGTCTCCCCACGACGAAGCAGCAAGAGGTGAAGCGATGATCACGCGCCGAAACATTCTCTCCAGCGTCGGGCTCGCCGGCGGCATCAGCCTTCTTCGCGGGCGCGACGCGAACGCGCAACAAGCGGGAGCGCCTCCGCCGCCCGCGCCGACGCCTCCGCCCGCGGGACCGTACACGCCGGTCATCACGCCGAACGGCAGCACGATGCCGTGGACGATGAAGGACGGCGTCAAAGAATTTCGCATCGTCGCCGAGCCGCTGAAACGCGAGTTCGCGCCGGGGATGATCGTCGACTGCTGGGGATACAACGGACAGACACCGGGCCCGACGATCGAAGCGGTCGAAGGCGATCGCGTGCGCTTCTTCGTGACGAACAAGCTCCCCGAGCGAACCAGCATGCACTGGCACGGCGTCCTCTTGCCGAACGGAATGGACGGCGTCGCGGGGCTCGTGCAGCCGCACATCGAGCCGGGCGAGACGTACGTCTACGAGTTCACGCTGCGCCAGACGGGGACGCTGATGTACCACCCGCACTCGGACGAGATGGTGCAGATGGCGCTCGGCATGATGGGCTTCTTCGTCATCCATCCGCGCGTCCGCGAGAACGTCGATCGCGATTTTGCCATCATGCTCCAAGAGTGGGCGATCGCGCCGGGGACGTCGCGACCGAACCCGATGGTGATGACCGACTTCAACACGTTCACGTTCAACAGCCGCGCGTGGCCGGGGACGGCGCCGCTGATCGTGAAGAAGGGAGATCGCGTTCGCGTGCGACTCGGCAACCTCAGTATGGATAGCCATCCGATTCACATGCACGGACATCGCTTCCAGGTGACCGGCACCGACGGAGGCCCGGTGCCGGCGAGTGCGCGCCACCGCGAGGTGACGACGGACGTGCCCGTGGGCGCGACGCGCGACATCGACTTCGTCGCCGACGAGCCGGGCGACTGGGCGTTTCATTGCCACAAGTCGCACCACACGATGAACGCGATGAGCCACGATCTGCCGAACATGATTGGCGTGAAGCCGGGCGCCTCGCCGAAGAAGATCCAGGGCGTCCTTCCCGAGTACATGGCAATGGGTGAGTCGGGGATGGGCGGGATGATGGACATGGGGCGACCGAAGAACACGCTGCCGATGATGGCCGGGACGGGACCGTTCGGAGCGATCGAGATGGGCGGGATGTTCACGATCGTCAAAGTGCGCGAGGGGATCACGAGCTACGAGGATCCGGGTTGGTACAAGCATCCGGCGGGGACGATCGCGCGGAAGGTGTAGCCGAGCGCGCGTGGAGCTCGGCGCGATATCCATCGCCGACGATTGTAAAGCATTCGCGTACACCGGCGTCCGGATCATACGGATTGTATCGAGGACGCTCCGCCGTAGGCTTTTGGCGTCGAGCGTCTTCGCGGTCGTCTTCGGCCGCTTCTTGATCCAATGCGGGGTGTGCAAATGGGTATCGTGCGCTTTCTTCTCGCCGGCGCTTTCGCGTCGGGATTTCTAGCGTGCTCGGCCGGCGGATCCGGCGTGACGACGAGCGACGGTGGTGGCGGTAACGGCGCCGACGCTGGGCTCGCCGACGTCGACGCGGGCAACGCCTCGGACGCAGCGCTCGACGCCAGCGCGATCACGCAAGACGAAACGTGGGACGACGGCAAACGGCTGAACGACAGCGTCCGCATCGCGCTCGGCGTCACCGTGACGATCGCGCCCGGCGCGAAGATCGCCGTCGGCCCCGGCGTTGCGATCGTCGTGGAGGGGACGCTCCGGGCGAAGAGCGCCGCCGCACACGCGCGCTTGTCCGGCTCCGCGTGGGTGGGGATCGTCGTCGCCGCGGGCGGCACGCTCGCCCTCCAGGGCGTCGACATCGCAGGCCCGGACGCGGCGGTTCATGCGCTCGGAGGGAATGCATCGGCGACGTACGACGACGCGACGATATCGGGAGCGACGAATCCGTTCATCGTCGAAGCCGGCGGCCGCGTCTCGACGTCGCACGCGAGCGTGACGAACCCGGGCGGCCGAACGACCGTGAACGGCTCGTTCACGGCGTCGTACCTCTCGTACGATCCCAACGACAACTACGGCATCTACGCGATGCACCCCGCAGCGACGGTGACGATCGACGACTCGACCTTTCAGAACACCGGGCCACGCGGCGCCGCGGGCGGCCACGACCTCATCAACGCGTACGGCGCGGCGTCGATCCACGTCGCGTACACGATCCTCGCGGCCTCGCACTGCGGACTCCATTTCGAAGCCGTCGACTCGGTCGACATCGACCATGTCACGATCCAGAACGTCTCGAACGGGGCCGATCTCTGGGGCTCCTCGTCCGTAGGAACGCGGCGCATCACGAGCTCGAACTTCGAGAGCGCCCGTGTCGGGCTCGACGAATCGGGGGCGAACGGCGTGATCGACGTCGTTGGATGCTACTGCCAGCCGGCGAACAATCTGGCCGGCGGACAAGTGAAAGTCACGGGCTCGGTGGCGCAGCCGGTGGCAGGCGCAGGGCCTCGCTGACCAATGCCCACGCGAAGAGAGGTTGTCGGACTCTGGTGTATGGCGGTCTGGCTCGGGCACTGCGGCGGATCGCTTTCGCAGGATGCGACGAACGGAGGCGCGTCGGACGATGCAGGGCAACGCGCCGATGCGAGCGTTGCGATGGATGACAGCGTGTGCCGCACCCTCGCCGACTGCCCCAGCTGCTCGACGTCCTGCGATGCGTTCAAGTCCCCTCCCGGCTTTCCGGTTCACGTTTGTCGCTGAGACTCAAACCGGAGTGTCGATCATGGGGAGTCTTCGAATGGCCTCTTGCCGCATTCTCGCCGCTCACTTACTCGTCGCCACGTTGGGCTGTTCGGTCCCCGTCGGAGATCGGAGCGGCGAGACGTCGAGCGATGGCGGCGGCGACGCAGGACCTGTCGACAAGCTGTCCTGGACTTACGTCTACGCGACGTACTTCGGACCGAACACGCCGGGCCATTGCGGACAGTCCGGATGCCATGGCGCCACGCGCGAGGGTTTCCTCTGCTCGTCGCAGGCGACTTGTTACGACGGGCTCACTGCGATGAACACGAACGTCGGCGGACGGATGGTCGATCCGTCGGCGCCACCGCGCTCGCTGCTCCTCGACCCGAAGAGCTCGCCGCTCATTTGGTTCGGTCCCGACGGGAACATGCCGCGGGGCGCGCTCTCGCCGAACGACACTGCGAAGGCGGAGATCACCGCGTGGGTCGCCGCCGGCGCGCCGAACGACTAAGGGCGGGCTCGATGAGTCGCATGCGCTTCGTCACGTTTCTCTTGGTGGACCTCGCGGTCGCGGGGTGCGGCGCGCGCACGCCGCTCGAGGTCGGCTCCGGCGACGCGGGCAACGCGGACGGTGGCGCGTCGATCGATGCCTCGCACGCCGACGCTCCGTCCACGCCCGACGCCGCGCCGAGCTCGAACCGGATCTGCAAAACGGGAGAAGCGCCGACCGTCATCGCCGTCGGCCAGAGTCATCCCTACGCCATCGTCGTCGACCACGATCGCGCGTATTGGACGAACACCGGCGTCAACGGCACGAACTTCGGCTCGGTCCGCAGCGCGCCGCTCGCGGGCGGCACGGCGGTCACGCTCGCGCCGGGCGAGGACGCGCCGCGCGGGATCGCGATCGACGACGCGAACGTGTACTTTGCACGTTCGCAATTCGGCGAGATCGCGCGCGTGCCGAAAGCGGGCGGCGCGATCACGGTGCTAGCGACGCACCAGGATTTTCCCGAAGGGATCGCGCTGCGCGACGGCACGCTCTTCTGGACCACCAGCGGAACGTCGTTCAGCGGCGCGCTCACGTCGCTCGTGCCTGGCGGCGCGCCGCGCGCGCTCGCGACGCAACTCGGCAATCCGGCTGGGCTCTTCGTGGACGGGACGCACGTGTATTGGGTCGACGAAGAGTCGCGCGGCCCCGGTCCGGGTGAGGTGCTCCGCATTCCGCGCGCGGGCGGCGCTCCGGAGGTGCTCGCGTCCGGCCAGCACTCTCCATTT
>JBBQXV010000191.1:0-18595 GCA_038209335.1 Polyangiales bacterium
GCGAGCGCACGGCCCGCGTGAGACCGGCGCGCGACGGCGGGACGCGCGAGTCCAAGAAAACGAAGCCTTGCGCCGATCCGAGTGGCCGGAATCACGTACTCTTTGGCAGTGACGAGCGCGATGCCCCAACGAATCGCGCTCTTCACCGTCACCGTTCGCGACTACGACGAGGCGCTGGCGTTCTATACGAAGAGCCTCGGCTTCGAGTGCGTCGAGGACACCGACCTCGGCGATGGCAAGCGCTGGGTTCGCGTGCGTCCGCGCGGTTCGACCGGCGCGGAGATCTTGCTCGCGCGCGCGGTCTCGGATCCGCAGCGCGCGAGCGTCGGCAACCAGACGGGCGGCCGCGTCTTCGTGTTCTTGGAGACCGACGATTGTCGGCGCGACTACGCCGCGCTCGTCGCGCGCGGCGTCGCCTTCGTGCGCCCGCCGTCCGACGAGGCGTACGGCACGGTCGCTGTCTTCGAGGATCTCTACGGCAACCGCTTCGATCTCATCGAACGGCGCGCGCGAAGTCGATGAAGCCCTTCGATGGATCGGTCGCGACGAGCTCGACGCGAATCTGATCGCCGACGTCCACGCCGGCTTCACCACGCACGACGCGCCCTTCCGCGGCAGGTGCGAGGAGACGCACGAACGTCCCTTTGGGTGTCACGCCGGTGACGATCCCGTCGAACGTCTCGCCGACGCGGCCGCGCAGGAAGAGGGCCGCGCCGATCTTGCGCATCGTGCGCTCGACCTTTTGCGCGCCGTGCTCGCGCTCGGTGCATCGCGCGGCGATCGTCGTCAGCTCGTCGTCGGAATAGGGGGGCGCGGTGCCCGCGAGCGCTGCCTTCGTTATCCGCTGCGTGACGAGATCCGCGAAGCGACGATTGGGCGCCGTCGAGTGCGTGTAATCGCCGACGGCGAGACCGAAATGACCTTGGACGTCGCCGGGTCGATCGAGCGCGTACTCTCCCGGCCCCATCAGCTTCACGATCGCGAGTGAGAGATCCGCGAAGCGCGCGGGATCAGCGGCGCGCCGTTTGGTGAGGAACGCGGAGAGCGCGACGGAGTCGGGCGCCACCGGGAGCGCGTCGCCGAACGTGCCCGCCAGCGCGACGATCCGATCCCAACGCTTCGGCGTTCGAACGATTCGACGAAGCGCCGAGCGACCATGGCCGTCGAGCCAACGCGCGACGACGCCGTTCGCCGCGATCATCAGATCCTCGATGAGCTGCCGCGAGAGGCTCTTCTGCGTGACGCGGAGATCGACGATGACGCCGTCCTTTGCGACGGGGCTCGCCTCGATCGTCTCGAGGTCCAACGCGCCGTGCGCGACGCGCACGCGGCGTAGACGCTCGGCGACGTCGCTCTGCACGCGAAGCTGTTCCTCGAGCTCGCGCGATCCGCGGATCGGCTGCGGCTCCGGACCGCGACCTTCGAGCCACGGCGCGACGTCGTCGTACGCGAGCTTCGCGTGGTTCGTCACGAGCGCGCGATACACGTCGCCGTGCCCGATGCTCCCGTCCGCCGCGACGATCATCTCGGTCACGATCGCGAGCCGCGCGCGCCCTGCGACGAGCGACGTGAGATCCGTCGACAGCGTCTCGGGGAGCATCGGAAAAATCTCCGACCCCGTGTACACCGACGTCGTGCTCGCGGCCGCGTGCGCGTCGATCGCGCTCCCTTTCGGGACGAGCGCGTCGACGTCCGCGATCGCGACCATGACCTTCACGTCGCCGTTCGGCAGCTTCTCGACGGCTTCGATTTGATCGAGATCGCGCGACTCTCGGTTGTCGATCGACGACCACGGTAGCGCACACAGATCGCGCACCTTCTCCGAAGCGGCCGTCGTCGCTGCGACGTCGCGGAGCGCCGAGGCCTCTCGCTCGACGTCGGGCTCGAACCGCGGAGCGAATCCGTTCTCGCTCATCGCGCGCATCGCGGCGCCGTGAAGATCAAAGGTGTCCGATCGCGGGGCGGTGCTCATGGTCGGCGAGCGTACCCGAGGAACGGCATGGACCGGTGCGCGGGGTGCTTCTCTCGACGGACGTGCCAGGCGAGGTAGCCGAGGACCGTCAGGTTGAGGACGAGCGCGACGACCTTGCCGACCGACGCGCGGTGAACGAGCTCGTAGATCTCGATTGGCAAGAACGAGCCGGTGATCACGATCGTGAAGTATTCGGCCCAGCGCTTCTTCGCGAGCAACCCACCGCCTTCGATCGTGAAGAGGACCGCGTACAGGAATAACGCGGCCGCGAGCAGCTTGAGCTTGTGCGCGTCGAGCCCCGCCGCGGTCACGATCGCGCGATGGACCACGCCGCTTCCAGGGCGGAGGCCGACGTCCTCGGCCCACTTCGTCACTCGCTCCGTCGGGCTCTCGCCGACGAGCGTCAGGAACGCCACGCCGAGCACGACCAGCGTGGCAGCCTTGAGCAGCTTTCCCACGCCAATCACCATCAGCCACGTTTCGCGCTTCGGATCCGTCACGCGCGCGAGAAATGCACCGCTCGTGCCGCGGCCACTCGGCTGTCCCTCGGATGTCTTCGTAGAGGAAGAACTAGAACTCCGCCTACCGCAAATACCGCCGGACGATCGCTCGGAGACTGGACGGTTGGAACGGCTTCTCGAGGTGCTCGGTCTGCGTCTCGGAGAGGAACGACTTTGCCTTCGCCGTGAACGCGCCGCCGGTCATGAAGATCATTCGCTTCGCCTGCTCGGGGTCGACCTGCGCGAGACCGCCGTGGAAATCCATGCCCGTCATGTCCGGCATCATCAGATCGCACAAGATGAGATCGAACTGTTCGCCGCTCGTGCAGAGCGCGAGGGCTTCGGTGGCGGCGACGACCGCGACGACGTCGTGATCTTTGGCGAGGGCGCGCTTCACCGCGGACGCGACGAGCACGTCGTCGTCCACGACAAGGATTCGGCCGCGGCGACCCGGCCCCGCCGTCGGCTCGACGGGCGTCGCGATCGCGCGTTCGCTCTCGCGAACGATCGGCAGCGACACGCGAAACGTCGTCCCCTTTCCGAGCTCGCTCTCGACCGTCAGCTCGCCGCCCATGTCGGTGACGATGCGGTGGCAAATGGCGAGACCGAGGCCGGTGCCGACGCCCACGGCCTTCGTCGTGAAGAAGGCATCGAACACCCGCCCGATGATCTCGGGCGGTATCCCGGCGCCGGTGTCGCTCACCTCGACGACGATTCGCTCGCCTTCGAGGCGTGTGCTCACGCGAATCTCGTTTTGCTCGGCCCGCCCTTCCGGCAACGCCTGCGCGGCGTTGACGATCAAATTGAGGAACACCTGGCCGAGGCGTCCTTCGTTCGCTTCGACTGCAGGAACGTCGCCGTAGCTCTTCACGAGGCGCGCGCGGTGGCGGATCTCGTTCCAACCCATTCGCAGCGACGACTCCATGATCGCCTTCACGTTCACCGGGCCCCGCGGCTCGTCCGCCGGCGAATGGGAGAAGATTCGCAGATCGCGCACGATCAACCGCACCCGCTCCGCCGCCTCGCGCGCGTCCGCGAGCGATGATTTGATCTCGTCGACGAGAAGCGGACCGCTCGGGTCCGCCTCGGCGCCGTCGCGCGAGACCGTCCGTCCCAGGTTGTCGGCGACGTAATCGAGATTGGCGATGACGACCGCCAGCGGATTGTTGATCTCGTGCGCGACGCCCGCGGCCAGAGTCCCCACCGACGCCATGCGATCGCTGACCATGAGCTGCGACTGCAGCTTTCGTTGCTCCGTCGTGTCTCGGATCATTCCCAAGTTGCCGACGTACTTTCCAGCGTCGTCGAAGAGGCGCGAGCCGGCGACGTTGACCGAGATCTCCGTCCCGTTCTTGTGACGGAGAGTGGTGTCGACGCTGGTGTCGACGAGCTCTCGCGCGAAAGCTTCGCGCGCCATGTCCTTGGCCGCGGCGCTGATGAAGTCGAAGAGGTTCCTGCCGATGAGCTCGCTGGCGTCGTAACCGAGCATCGTTGCGAAGCGCTGGTTCACGAAGCGGATGCGCCGCTGTTCGTCGATCTTCACGATGCCGTCGGTCGTGCGCTCGACGATGAGGCGGTACTGCTGCTCGCTCGCGCGGAGGGCCTCCTCCGTGCGTTTCCGGTCCGTGATGTCTTGCGCGACGATGAGGAGGCTCATCCGGCCGTCGAGAGGCAGAGTGTGGCCCGTCACGTCGACGTCGATGAGGCTTCCGTCCTTTTTCCGGTGCTTCCAAACGCCGAACGCGGCGGGCCCGGGTTTCAGGTCTCGAACCGCGCGGAACATCGCCTCGACGTCGTCGGCAGTGCGAATGTCCCGGATCGTCATCTGCAGAAACTCTTCGCGCGAGTAGCCGTAGCTTCGGACCGCGGCGTCGTTGACGGCGAGGAAGCGAAGCGTCTCGACGTCGTAGAGCCACTTCGGCATCGGGCTCTTCTCGAACAAGACGCGGTACCGCTCGACGCTCTCGCGGAGCGCGTCCTGCGCCTTGGCGAGGAGCACGGGCGTGTTGCTCCGCGAGTCGACGACCGCGTCGATCTGGCCGGAGAGGAGCGCCTTGATCGTCGCCTCGGCCTCGACGAGCCGCTGCGCGAGATCTCGCGTGTGCAGTAGGTCGCCGGCGTTCATTTGCCGCCCAATGCGAGGAGGACCTGATTCGTGTCGCTCAGCGTGCCGATCAGTCGCAGAACGGGCGTCGGCAACAGCTTGATGAGCGTGGGGGTGACGATGATTCCGTCCGCGAGCGCCTTCATCGGGTGCTCGAGCAGATCGACGATCTCGAGATCGTGCCCGGCTGCGAAGTGCTCGTCGCAAATCGCCCGGACGTTGGCGACCGCGCGCACGGAGTTCGGCGCGTTCCCCGCGACGTAGAGCCGCAAGCGAAGCCGCTCGGTCTTCGTTCGGGGTTTCCTCATCTCAGTGCGATCCGTGGTCGCCGCTCTTTGCGACGCTCCGCTTCGTGCCCGTCCGCGTCGGGAGGCGGACGTCCTCGTCGGCGTGACGCATCTTTCTCATCACCGCTCGGTCGGTCACGAGGAGCTTCGACGCCGATCCGGTGGCGAGCGCCAGCACCTCGATCTCCGCGCTGCGCGCCTCCATTTCCGTTTGGACGACTTGCAGTCGCGCGGCCGCCTCCGCTTGCGCGAGCTGCAGCTGAAGTCGCTTGAGCTCCGTGGCCGCGCGCGTGCGTTTCTTCGTCGCCTGCTCTTCCTGCTCCCACTCCCAGCGGGCGACGCCCATCAACACTTTTCCCTGCGCGACGAAGACGTCGGTCAGCGTGACGCCCTCGTCGGACAGCGTGAGCTCGCGCACCTGGTTCGAGTGCCCGGTGCCGCGCGACTTGACGATCGTCAGCGCGCGATTTCGCTCGCCGTCCTGAACGACGTACGAGACGTGGATCCACGTGTCGGCGATCGTCGAGATGCCGGTCGCCGTGGCCTCGTCGGTGCTGAGCCCGTCCATCAACGACGTGTTGACGACGGTGATCCCTTCGCCCTTCAGGTAGTCCAAGAACTGCTGTGTCGCGTCGGCCGAGGCCAGGTGCGCGACCTTG
The DNA here is from genome assembly GCA_038209335.1 of Polyangiales bacterium. Classification (GTDB taxonomy): domain Bacteria; phylum Myxococcota_A; class Polyangia; order Polyangiales; family Polyangiaceae; genus JBBQXV01. Next base: position 5,523 of record JBBQXV010000191.1, read on the forward strand.
GTCGAGAGGGCCGAGAGCGGATCGATCACCAGGCAGCGAGGATTGTGCGCGCGCACCCTCGCGCGTAGATCGCTGAACTGATCTTCGATGTTGGGACCGCGCGTGCGCGTCGAATAGATCTTGAGCAGTCCGGACTTTTGGTGCGGCGCGAGGTTGATTCCGACCGATCGGAGATTGCGGACGATCTGCGCCGCGCCTTCGTCGAAGCTGACGTAGAGCGTGCGTTCGCCGCGCGCGCATGCGGCGGACGCGAACAGGCCGGCCAACGTCGACTTCGCGGTTCCGGGCGCGCCCGAGATGAGGACGTTGGTGCCGCGGTGGTAGCCACCGCGCAGCATGTTGTCGAGTCGCGGTAGTCCCGACGAGATGCGCTCGTCGGTGACTTCGTATTGGAGCTCCGTCGGCCCGCGATTGGTGAGCTGCATGCCCTGCGACGTGAGCGCGATCGGAAACTCGTCCGCTGCGAAGCCGGAGCCGCGGTACTTCTTGACGCGGAGATTGCGGAACGCCGTCCCGTCGACGACTTCGTGCCGGAGGACGACGACGCAGTCGACCATGAACTGCAGGAAGCCGTAGTGCTGGTCGGCTTGGAGGCCGCCGACCTTTTGCGTGATGATGCCGGTGAGCCCCGTCTGCGCGAGCCAGTCGCGAATGCGGTAGATCTCACGACGCTCGAGGACCGGATCGTCGAGGAGGCTGAGGAGCACGTCGATCCCGTCGAAGACGATGCGCTTCGCGTTGATGGCTTTGGCCTTCGCGTGAAGGACGTTGAGCATACCGACCAGATCGAACTCGCCCGCCTTCACGACATCGGGCGAGAGCCGCGCGTCCAAGAAGAAGAGCTTCTTCTTCTCGAGCGCCGGGAGGTCCCATCCGAACGTCGCGGCGTTGGCGATGATTTGGCGCGTGCTCTCCTCGAACGCGACGAAGACGCCCGCCTCTTTGGCTTGAACCGCGCCGTCGACCAGCGCCTGAAGCGCAAAGACGGTCTTTCCGCACCCCGGTCCGCCCAGGACGAGCGTCGTTCGCCCGCGAGGCAACCCGCCGTCGGTGATTTCGTCGAATCCCTGGATGCCGGTGCGCATCTTCGTGAGCGGAGCGGCCTGTTCGACCGCACGTTCCCTCACCCGGTGTCGTGATCGCGCAGGGATCTTCCGTGGTCCGTGAGGGGATTGATGGTCATGCGGGGTGAGACGGCGGGGGCGGGGCGGAGGTTAAGGGCCCACCCTGCGTTTTCTCATCACGTCGTGCGGGCCGATCCCCGGCAGCTCGAGCTCTTCGCTCAGCGGACGCGACGCGCCGTCGTGATCTCCGTGGTCGTCGCCGGCAAGCCCATCTCGCTCTTGATGTTCGAGCCCCAGCACCAAATCTCGGCGCCGTTGCGGAGCGCGCACGTGTGGAACGGGCTCGACGCGATCGCGCTCACACTGTCGAGCCCCGTGACCTCGGCGGCGAACGGGTAACCCGCCGATCCGGCGTCGAGCGCCATGCCGCGACCGAGCTGCCCGCGCGCGTTGTCGCCCCAGCACGTGACCTTGCCCGTGGCGAGGAGCGCGCACGAGTGGCGGTAGCCCACCGAGATCGCCTTCGCGCCGACGAGCGCTGATGCGCCGTTGTTCATTCGAACGCGCTCCGGCGGGAAGCCGCCGCCGCCCGGCGCGTGGCCGGTCTGCGCGTTGTCGGACGATCCCCAGCACGCGACGCCCGTGTCCTCGAGCACGACGCAGCCGTGCACTTCGCCGACCGAGACATCGACCGGGCGACCGAATGCCGAGAGGTCGACGCGCACCGGCGTAGGCACCGGCATGCCGTCGATGTGCGCGGGATCAGCCTCGCCGAACGTGCTGCCGCCCCAGCAATACAAAGAGCGATCGGCCATCATCGCGCACAATGTGTAGTTGCCCGCGGCGAGCGCGACGACGTTGCCGGGCGGCAATCCCGGCGTGACCGGCGTCGATCGCGGGTTCATGTCGCCGACGCCGAGCGCGCCGTACATGTTGTCGCCCGCGCAGCGCGTCGTCGGGCCGTTGCTCCAGCAGAGGGGCCCTGTGTCGAGGGTCACGATCGTCGCGTCGCGAATCGCAGGAATGTCGACGGCGACTCCGCTCGCGCGGCCGGCGTCGAGCGCCGTGTCGAGGCCGAACAGAACTCCCCAGCACGAGACCGTTCCGTCACCGCGTCGCGCGCACGTCGCGCTTTTTCCCGACGAAATGCCGACGACCCCGGAAAGCCCCGCGACCGCCCTCTCGTTCGGATCGGGAAGACCGTTGCCGCTTCGACCGAGCTCCCCCGATCCGTTGTCGCCCCAGCAGAGCACTTGCCCGCCCGAGACGCGGCACGCGAATCCATCGCCCGACGACAGCAGCGCCGGACACCCCGCGCCGCACACGACGGATCCGTCGACGAGCGCGTCGACCGAGGTGCCGTCGCCCGGCGCGTCGTTCCCGCCGTCGGGCGCGCCGCCGTCGCCCGGCGCAAGCACCGAGTCGTCGCAGGCGCCTGCGCGCTCGCACAAGGCCGGATCGTGAATCGTCGCGTCGACGCATCGGCCGTGCACGCACGTCGTCTTCGCGTCGCACGCGATGGCCTCGCAGTCGGCCGTCATCGCGACGTCGACTTCGAGCCCGGCGTGCGGGATGTACCGGAGCGCGCGGCGCGCCACGATGCACCGAGAATAGTCGCCGCCTTTGCCGCAGTCCTCGACGGATCGGCCGCCGAACGCCGTCACGATCTTGAACGCGACGCCGGCGCCGTTGTCGCCGCTCGGAACGACGACGAGATCGCCGACGCGCCCGGACGGCTCGCAGCTCGACTTCGTCGCCGCGCCGGGCTTCGTCTCGAGCTCGTCGAGCGAACCCACGGCGATCTGGGTCGCGACGATGGACTGGCACGATACGTTCGTCGTCACGTGCAGCACGATCTGCGTCGCCGCGCGGCACTCGATGAGCAGCGTGACGGCGCCTGCGATCGCGAGGATCGAGTACGCCATCGTCCGAGCTCGCCGCATCGAGCGTGATGGTAGCGCGAGACGCACGTCGCTCGTCCGCGGTATCGACCACCGCCGAAAGAACGCTAGGAGGCGCCCATCGGTCGCCGTTGGATCGTCGTCGCCCGCTCGAAGCGGGGCCCGCGGCGATCGTGGTGAGCTCGTCGTCTTGTAGGGACGCTGTCGCGACTTGGACCTTTGTGTGGGACCCATCGGGCGAGCGCGTGTCCGAAGCCGGGCGCTGCGATCGACATCGCGTGCGGCGCAGACGGGTCCGTCTTCGTGCTCGGCACCGCGTTCGCGGGAGGGGGAAACCGGATCTTCAAATGGAGCGGCGCCGACTGGAGACTTCAGCCGGGCGGCGCGGTGCGTCTCTCGGTCGACGGTCGCGGGAATGCTTTTGCCATCGCGAACGACCAGCGCATCTTCGTCCAGACGCACTGAGCTGTGCGCGGCGGCACCTCCGTTGCGGGCAGCGTCGATCGCCGCATGTGCGGCGTAACGACACGCGGCGACAACGCGCACGAGCACCACCACGAGGCGACGAACGAGAGCCGTCTCTGCGGGAAGCCCCTTTGGTTGGGCGTTGTCCCCCACCCGCACCTCGCGCGGCGCGTTCCTTGCTCCATCGAGGCCACGCATGCTCATCGAATTCATCCGCACGCATCGTGAGGATCTCATCGCGCGTACGCGCGCCAAGGTTGCGACCCGGCTGGCTCCCAGGGCGACCGCACGAGAGCTGATGACCGGCGTGCCGCTCTTCCTGCAGCAGCTCGCCGACGCGCTGGAGCGCACACCGTCGACCGCGGAGTCTACGGGGGCGATTGAGCGCAGCGCGGCGCTGCACGGAGCCGCGCTGCTCGCTCGTGGCTACACGGTCGCGCAAGTGGTTCACGACTACGGCGATCTCTGCCAAGCGATCACCGAGCTGGCCGCGGAGATCGACGCGCCGATCACGACCGACGAATTTCATACGCTGAACCTCTCCCTCGACAACGCGATCGCCGAAGCGGTGGCGGCGTACACGATGATCCGCGAACGCAAGCAAACCGAAAACGAAACCGAGCGCTCGGGCATGTTCGCCCACGAGCTCCGCAATCGAGTCTCGGCGGTCCAGCTGGCGTTCCTCACCATCAAGAGCGGACGCGCCCCCCTCGGCGGCAGCGTCGCCGCGATGGTCACGCGAAACCTGCACGCCATCACGACGCTCATCGATCGCGCGCTGGTCGACGTACGTTTGGACTCCGGGAACACGCGACGCCAGCGCACGCATCTCTTCGAGCTCGTCGAAGAGGCGGAGGTCGCCGGCACCATGGCGGCGGTGGTCCACGGCGTTTCGTTGACGGTCGACTCGACCGATCACGCCGTCGACATCGACGTCGACGCGCAAATCTTCGCGGGCGTGCTCGCCAATCTCTTGCAGAATGCATTCAAGTTCACGAAGGCGGGAGGAAACGTCACGCTCCGAACGTCCGTCGTCGGCGACCGAGTCAAGATCGACGTCGAAGACGAGTGTGGTGGGCTTCCGGCGGGCAAGGCGGACGAGCTCTTCCTGGCGTTCCAGCAGCGCGGCACCAATCGGAGTGGGCTCGGCCTCGGGCTGTTCATCAGCCGCAAGGGGGTCGAAGCGAATGGTGGCGCGCTTCGCGTGCGCGACATCCCGGGGACCGGATGCGTTTTCACGATCGACCTGCCGCGGATGATTTGATCGCGGACGACTCTACGCGTACGCGGGCAATGCGAGCGCGTTCGTTACCGCCGTCATCAGCGCGTCCAAGTCGAAAGGCTTCTTGAGCACGGCGAACGCACCGAGGCGCGTCGCGAACGTGCGAATGGAGGCGTCGGCGGATCCGGTCATCACGATGACCGGCACCGACATTCTCGCGCGGCGCAGCGCGCTCAGGACGCCGAGCCCCGAGAGCGTCGGCATGCGAACGTCGGTGATGATGACCTCGGGCATCTCATCTGGAGATTCGAGCGCCGCATCCAACCACTCGACGACCATCGCGCCGTCGCTGACGATGCCGACATCGTAGCCGTCGGCGCGAAGCGCGGCCGCGACGATGCTGCACATGTCCGCGTCGTCGTCGGCAACGAGGATCCGCCGCGCGCAACAGGTTGGATGGGTCATACCGAACCGCGCTGCACCCGCCGTACCATGTGAGCTTTCGTGTTTCCTCTGCGGTGAAGTCGTCCGCGCGGCGATCGCGCCGGAGCGCGCGACCGGGGCGAGCGCGTAGTCATGAGGCGATCCCGCGTGCGCCGTCTCGCGCGAAGGGTAAGCACGTGGCGTCTTCTCGGCGATCGTGACGAAGCAGTTTGCGCATTGGAGGGGCTCGCGCTCCACGATAGCTCTCCGCGTCCTCGAGGACGGAACCGCGGACTCTTCGAGACAGTGTCCGAGACATGCCCGACTCCGTCCGTCGTGCCTTTCCGATCCAACGAGGGGTACGCGCCGTGACGCCCGCGACTTTTGCGCGGCGCGCGCCGGTGACACGCGGCGGTGCGGCGAGAAGGGCGACAGAGAAGCGCCGACGCGACAAGCGGCGCTTCGAGGCGAGTTTACGGAAACCAAGATGTCCGTGGTCGCGGGGGTCAACTTGGCCACGGGACATGCGATAATCCGAGCGTGACCGCCGAGCAGGATCGTCGCGCAACGAAGCAAGACGAGCTCGCGGAGACCATGCCGGCGACGTACGTCGCGAGCCCCGCGCCCGCCGCCGTCCTCCACTATCGCGTGATCGCGAAGATCGGCGAGGGCGGAATGGGCACCGTCTTCAAGGCAGAGGATCAAAGGCTCGGGCGCATCGTCGCCATCAAACGGCTCGCGTGCGCGCGCGACGAAGCGGAGACCGCGCGCATCCGCCTCGTGCGCGAAGCACGCGCCGCGTCCGCGCTCAATCATCCGAACATCGTCACAGTGCACGCCATCGAGGAAGAGGGCGGTGAAGCGTTCATCGTGATGGAGCACCTCGAGGGCGAAACGCTCGCGGCGCTGGTGGCGCGCGGGCCGCTCGAGCCGTCGCGTGTCTCCTCATTCGGCGCGGCGATCGCGGACGCGCTCGCGTGCGCGCACGCGGCGGGCCTGGTGCATCGCGACGTGAAGCCGGCGAACCTCATCCTCACGTCGCGCGGCGTGATCAAGCTCATGGACTTCGGCGTCGCGAAGCAGAGCGGCGGCGAGCTCCCCGCGCTCACCGGCGACGCGGCGATCGTCGGAACCGCGCCGTACATGTCCCCGGAGCAGCTGCGCGGCGAGCCGCTCGACGGGCGCTCGGATGTCTTCGCGCTGGGGTGCGTGCTCTACGAAGCGGCCACGGGTCGGCGGGCGTTCCCCGCGAACAATCTCGCGACGCTCGTCCAGCAGATCACGGCGAGCTCGCCCACGCCGCCGCGCACGTTCGTGCCGGGCGTTCCGCCTGCGCTCGAAGCGATCATCCTGCGCGCGCTCGCGAAGGATCCGGCGAGCCGCTTCACGGCGGCGGCGATGGCGGAGGCTCTGCGTGCAGGGGCCACGAAGGATCGCCCGCGCGCGTCGGCGCCGCCGCCGGCGCCGTCGTCGATCGCCGTCCTTCCGTTCCTCGATTTGAGCGCCGAGAAGGACCAGGACCATCTTTGCGACGGCATCGCGGAGGAGATCCTCACCGCGCTCACGCACGTCGAAGGTCTGCGCGTCGCTGCGCGCAGCGCGTCGTTCCAATTCAAGGCCAAGGCCGACGCGGACGCGCGCACCGTAGGCACGCGGCTAGGCGTGGATGCCGTGCTCGAAGGCTCCGTGCGCAAAGCGGGCGATCGCTTGCGCGTGAACGTGCAGCTCGTCGATGTCGCGGGCGGGTACCAGCGTTGGGCGCACCGCTTCGACGGCGTCGCGGCCGACGTGTTCGCGATCCAAGACGAGATCGCGACCACCGCAGCGAGGCTCATGCGCGGTGTATTGAGCGCGTCCACGGAGAACGCGCTCCGCCGTCCCGGCACCACGCCCGAGGCCTACGAGCACTTCCTCCGCGGTCGGCAGCATTTGCGATCGCACGGCGCGACGTCGCTCGCGATCGCGCTGCGCGAGATCGAGCGCGCGATCGAGCTCGATCCGTCGTACGCGCCCGCGCACGCGGTGCTCGCGCAAGTGCACGCGTTCCTCGTCGACTGGCATGGCGCGGGAAAGCGCGGCGAGGAAGCGGCCGAGCGCGCGAGCGCGCGCGCCGTGGAGCTCGGCCCCGAGCTCGCCGAGACGCACCTCGCGCGCGCGGCGGTCTTTTCGATGCGCCGCGACTACGCCGCCGCGGAGCTCGCGTGCCAGGACGCCATCCGCCGCAACGCGCACTCGTACGACGCGCACTATCACTACGCGCGCGTGTGCTTCACGATGGGGAAGCGCGAGGAGTCGGTGGAGCTCTATCGCAAATGCTCGGAGCTCCAAACCGAGGACTTCCAATGCCTCCTCTTGGCGGCGCCGGCGCTGCACATCCTCGGTCGCTTCGAGGAGGCGACCGCGTTCTCGCGCGAGGGCGTGCGTCGCGCCGAGCGCCACCTCGAGCTCGACCCGAACCACCTCCGCGCGCTCACGCTCGGCGCGGGCGCGCTCGTCACGTTGGGCGAGCCCGAGCGCGCACGAGAGTGGTGCGGACGCGCGATCGCCACGGCCACCGACGGCGCCGATCCCTCGCTGACGTACAACGCGGCTTGCGTCTACGCGAAGCTCGGCGAGAACGAGGCCGCGCTCGACGCGCTCGAGAAAGGCGTCGCGCGCGGATTCGGAAAGCGCGATTGGATGGTGGCCGATCCCGATCTCGATGGCCTTCGCGGCGAGCCGCGGTTCGCGCAGATGCTCGCGAAGCTGTCGTGAGCGCGCACCTCATGTCTTCGCTCCCGGCGCCGATGAACGCGACGCGCGGCGGCGGTAATCGGTGGCTCTTCTTGCCGACGAGCGATCGATTGGCGACCGACGTTCGCGCGTGGAACGGCTCACCCGCCCTTGCAGAGCCCATCGGCGGTGGGCGCCACGCACTTGCCGTCGAGACCGCAGGCCATCGAGTCGCAGGAGAACCCTGACGACTTGACGTCGCACACGTCGCCCACCACGCCGCGTCGCACGCATGTCCCGACCGTCCCCGTCCCGGTGCACGTGTACCCGTCGGGGAAGTTGCAGCCCGCGGCCGAAAAGTTGTTCGCGGTGGGATCGCACGCGGCTCCTGCCGTCAGGTAGGCGTTGCACGTCCCGTTCTTGCACGTGCCCGCCTTGCACGGGACGTACTGTATGTCGCCGAGCATCGAGGCGTCGCACACCGTTCCGGGAGCGAGCTGTCCGCGGAACGCCGCGATGCAGTCGAGCTCCAGGACGAACTGGGGAGGGCGCGTGCAAGCCGCACCACCGCCCTTCATGCCGCGGAGTGAGGCCACGCACGCGGCGAGTCGAGCTGGGTCCAGGACGGTCGCGCCTGACGTGGCGGAGGGGAGGATCTTGTCGCCCAGATCCTTTTTGCAGGACGCTGCGAACTGGGTCTTGCAGGCATCGGCGGACCCACCGAAGCGCCCGAGGATCTGAGGATCGACGCAGCACGCGAAGATGGCGTCGCAAAAGGGAGGGACCACGTCGCTACACAGCTTCGCGGTCTGTGCGTCCGCGCTGAGCGGCCCGGTCCCAGGGTCGGCGACGGTCGTACCGCTCGTCCCGCAGCCGGCGAACGCGAAGGCGAGAAGGGCAACGGTTCGAAGCTTCATGCTGCCACGAGGATAGCGGAGAACAGTCTCAACTTCGTCGATTCGATCGGTGACCGCGTGAGGCCGCCCACAGTCCAGTTCCTAGGAGCTCTTCGTACGTCAGTGCGTCGGCTGCATTGTCAGTCGAATTGACTCCAGAGCGGCCGGACGAGCGCGACCAAGATCGCGGGGCCGATGAGCCCGATCATGATCTGCAGCGGCGCGATGCCGACGATGAGATTGACGGTGAGCGCGACCGCGGACATCGCGAGGAAGCCATAGACGCCCCATTTCTTGAACCGCCACACGCCGACGGCCGACGCGAAGTTCAAGAGCGACGCGCCGCCGAGCACCGGGATCGCCCACCCCGGCGCATGAATGGCTCGCTGAATCGCGTCGCCGTTCACGAGGTACATGAGACCGACGAGTGGGTTCGCGATCATCATGAGGACGAGGAGCGCGGTGAGGCATCCGCCCCGCTGCTTCGGTGTGTCCGGCGAGCGCGCGCCTCGCGACGGGTCGTGAGCGCGGTCGGCATTCGGCGCGGCGTAGGGGTTCGGGTCGTTCGGTTCGCTGGCCATGAGCGCAGCCTACGCCTTCAAGTCGGGGCGCGTGGCGATCGATCGCGAAACCAGGTGATGTGCGAATCCGCCTGGCCGGAATCGCCTGACGTGATCGCGCGTGCGGTCAGTGAATGCCGACGCTGCCAAGCTCCGCGTGCGTGAGCGTCTCCCACTCCATGTGGTGATCCACACCCGACGGTCGAATGCGCGTGATCACTTGCTGCGTCTGCGGCAACGGCATTCCGAGCCGCGTTGCGAGTGCGTTGAATCCAATCTCCCACATGGGATCGGCCGTCACCGCGGTGAGCGTACCTCCGCAGAGCGTGCTCGGGACGGCGGCGCCGTTGAGGAACTTGGCGTGGAACTCCATGCCCGCGGCGATTCGCTTCGCCTCCGCGGTGTAGAGATCGACGCCCTGGATGCGCGCGGTTTCGGCGACATTGATGATCGCCGCGAGTCCGTATTGCGTGTGCCCCAAGTCGCGGCAGGTCTCTTGCGCGAGGCCGTCGGTGAACGTCGTCTGGTTGTACCAAAACGCGATGATCTGTTGCTGACCGACGGCGTTCCCTGCGGGCGGCGCGACGGGAAGGGGACCGTCGGTCGTGAGGTACACATACGCGGGGACGCGCTTGCGCCACATCGCGACGGCCTTGTCGAACGTCGCCTTGTCGTCGAGGAAGACGGCGATGGCGATCGCTGCGTCGATCTCGCTGAGCTCCCAATTGCCATTCTCGCGCGCGCCGTTGATGACGAATGGGAGATACGCGTCGTGAAGCATCTTGCCGAAGCGCGTGACGTCGGCCGGTGCCCAGCCGTTGTACGTGTAGCGGATGATCTCGGCAGCGCGCGGAAACACGGCGCCGACCCAACCGGACTGTACCGGCGCGTTGCTCAGGCTGTGCGTCGTGAGCACCGACGACCATGCATTCATGATCTCGATGGCCTTCTGCGCGTGGGCTGCGTTGCCGCTGAAGTAGTAGAGGAGGGCGTGCGTGTACGCGGCGGCGGCGTCGCTCTTCTCGGCGGTGCAGCCGATGTCTGGGTTCGAATACGATCCACACCCGACGTTGGGGACGGGGGCTGCGGTGTACGTGAGCGAGCCGTAGTGGTTCGCGCTGGCGGCGTCGAACGCCGCCTTCCACGGAGCGGCGCTCGCGGCGATCTTCGCTTTGACGAAATCGAGCTGCTCTCGGTCGACCAAAATCCCGGGATGACGGAAGCCGTTCATCGTCGTGCCGCCGTCGCTGGTCGACGGGCCGCCGTCGCCCATCCCGATCGCGCCGCTGTCGCCCGTGCCGATGGCGCCGTCGTCGACCGCCGAAGAGCCGCCATCGGCGCTGCTCGAGCCGTCGACATCGCCAGAGCCCGCGCCACGCGCAGCGTCGCCCGATGACGAGCTGCACGCGACACACAGAACGAGCCCGAGGATTGCAGAGGCGATCACGATGCGCATGAGGACCGCTGCTACCGCAACATGCGTACCGACGGAGAGCGCGAACACTTTCGCGTCGCCTCGAGCGCGTGGCGCGCACGCCGACGCGATCTTCGCCCAAATCGAAACCGCGATCGAAACACCGTGACACCCCGGCGTTGCGATCCCGAAGGCGGCAGGGCAACACGTCGCTGGCTCCGGAAGACGAGGACCGGGTCATCGGCGCGATTCATGTCGAGCTTCCGATGCGACTCGTGCCTGGATGTCGCCGCGCGATCGGAGCGGAAGACGAGCGCTCCTCGCGCTTCGCGCTTCGGATGGTCAGGGCGACGAGGAACCCTTCAGATCATTGTATTGCGCAAGCACCTGAGCGGGCGTGATCGTGTGACCTTGCACAGGCGTGTACAACGTGAACACGTGGCCGGCGGCTTCGAAGTCCGCCTTGTCTTGGATCGACTGCGCCGTCCCATTCGGGTCCGTCGTGCCCTGCACATGACTCACCGGAATCTTCCACGGCGCGGTCGCGGGCGCGTACCCGTTCTGGCGCGCGAAGCTCGTGTTGGAGCCACCCATCGCCAACCCGGAGAACTGGTTGGCGGCGCCGATGCCGAGCAGGTAGCCGTAGAAACCGCCCTCGGAAAAACCCCATAGGATGTGCTTCTTCGGGTCGACGGTGTAACAGGCGTCGATCTCACCGACGAGATCTTGAACGTGATTGAGATCGTTCACCGACCAGTTCGCGCCGTTCGGATAGGTCATCGGATTGGTCGCGGCGCGCGAGCCTTTCGGCGCGAGCAAGACGAGGTGCGCCGTGTCTGCGATCGATTGCCAGAGCGCGGCGAGCTCACCGGTTCCGTCGGAGTCTTGGCCATGCATGATGACGACGACGGTGTGCGCGACGTTCCGGTCGTAGGAGCTCGGAGCGTAGACGTGAAAGGCCAGGCCGCCGGTTTGCTGAAAGGCCAAAAGCCCGGTCGCGTGCGCTTGGTATTTGCACGCCGGTTTGCTCGCGTCGATGCCGCTGCTCGCGTCTCCAGAGCTCGCGTCGCCGCCGCTGCTCGCGTCTGCCGTGCCGCCGTCACCGTTGCTCGACGCGTCGCTTTGTCCCGCCGCATCGCCGCCGTCCTCGCTGCTCGCCGGAGGATGCGCGTCGTCATTGGACGAGCACGCGGTTCCCGTCACATTCAAACCCGTGAGCAGGATCGCGCCGACGAGGCCGAGGACGCGGGGAGCGCGGCGGACGCCGAGTACCGGATGACTCTGCATGCCCTCATTGTGCATCGACAGGTGACCGATCGCGGAGGATCATTCCATATCGGTCGAGCGGGGCGAGGTCTTCGAGGCGGAGCTGGCGCTCGTGTTCTCGACATCCGCGACGGCGGCGGGCGATCCCCCTAGGGACGAAGTGTGCGTGTCGCTACGGACAGAACTGCCCACATCCCGGCGTGCTCGGCGCGAGCGCGCATTCGACGCATTTGTGATGCGCCGCGCACGTGCTCTGCGTGAGCAAGTTGAGCGTGCTGTTGACGACGCACTGGCTCGCGCACACGCCGCAGAAGTTGAAGATGGTCGCGAGGCATCCCGAGACCGGCGGGATGTTGTACGGCGCCGGCAAGTACTCGTTGGGGACGCAGAGGTAGCTCGCGCCGCTCGTCGGGCACCCCGCGCTGTTGCCGTTGCCGCTCTGGTTCAAGCTGCTCGCTTGGCCCGACGGAACGAGCGCGCTCGGCACGCACGTGCCGGTGAGCGATCCGGTGCCGTCGTTGCAGCAGTGGGGAAACTTCCACGGCGTCGCGGGCGGCGTGTCGCACGCGAGCGTGCACGCGCCGGTCGACGTGCCGGTGAACGGATCGTTGCACGGCACGCAGTAGTTGGCGGAGCCGCAGCTCGAGTGGACGATCGATCCCGAAGCGGCCTTCGCCGCGACGTCGGGCAAGCACGACGAGAGGCATCGTCCGGGCGCGCCGCTCCCCGGGAACGGATCGCACGTCGGCGGGACGTAGTTGTTGGCGGTCGCGATGATCGGATCGGGCGCGCAGAAGCCGGTGTTGTTCTGGCAATGCGCGAGCTGTCCTTGCACCGACGGCGGGACTTGCGCCGCCGGCAAGCAGTGAGACCCTCCGCAGCCGCCGTTGTCGCAGGCGGGCAGCGTGCTCGGGTTGATCACGTTCGGCCCCGTCCACGGGCACGTGAGGATCGTCGGCGGACGCGCCGGCTGATCGCAGCCGAGGCTGCACGCGCCGGTCGCCGCGCGCGGATCGGTCGCGGTCGGGTTGTAGCAAGGCACGCAGCGCTCGTTCGACGCGCACGTCGCCTGTGGCAAGAGGTTCTGCTGCGACGAGACGAGCGGCAAGCACGTCGAGAGGCAGCGTCCCTCCGAACCCGCGATCGACGT
>JBBQXV010000192.1:0-18300 GCA_038209335.1 Polyangiales bacterium
TGCGGCGCGATGGCGAGCGATCCCCTCGCCGCTGCGCTCCTCATCGGACTCGGGCTGCGCGAGCTGTCGATGGAGGCCGCCGCCATTCCGGAGATCAAGGAGGCGCTGCGCCGCGTCACCGTCGCCGAGTGCGAAGCCGCAGCCGAGGCGGCGCTCTTGTGCGAAACCGCGGACGCGGTCGAAGAGCTCATCGCCGGCACGTTCGCCCCCGCGCTCTACGATCTGCTCACCGGAAGCACCGAAGACTTCGGCTCGCCGGACGACTGACGCAACGCTCGACCGCGAGCGATTCGGTAAAAAGTTCCACGTGCGATTGTGACGCTTCTTCGACGAACCCGCGGCGTAAGACGCGGCCCTTGCGGTTGCTGCGCGATCTGACTACACCCCTGCGCTTCGCAGGTGCGGGGACGTTCGACCGGCCGGCGCTCATTCACGTCGAGGAATAGCCTTCATGCTCGCAAGGAAGAGAGCACGCGCGACCGCTAGTGGTCTCGTCGCGGTCGGTGCCATGGCGATCCTCAGCGCGCTCGCGCCCGGTTGCGGGAGCGACGCGGCGTCGATCGCATCCCCCTGCCCGCCCGGCACCACGTGCCAGGTGAAGCTCACGCTCCTTCACACCTCCGACATCCACTCGCGCCTCCTCCCGTACGATCTCTTCCTGACCCAGGTCGACGCGGATCTCGGCCTCGGGACCGACGCGACGCTCAAGAACGTCGGCGGAGTCGCGCGCATGGCGTACGTCCTCGGCCGCGAGCGCGCCCGCGCCGACAGGGTGCTTCACCTCGACTCGGGCGACTGCTTCCAAGGCGCGCCCATCTTCAACTTCTTCTCGGGCGAACCCGAGGTGCGGTCGCAGAGCGCGCTCGGCACCGACGCGATGGTGATCGGCAACCACGAGTTCGATCGCGGCGCGCTCAACGTCGCGACGCAGATGCAGCGTTGGGCCAGCTTCCCGCTCCTCGGCGCGAACTACAAGTTCGGCACGCCGGACAACCCGTTCAACACGCAGATCAGCACGGTCCTCCGTCCGTTCACCGTCTTCAACCGCGACGGCCTCAAGGTCGCCGTGATCGGGATGGGCAACCTCTCTAGCCTCAGCTCGATCTTCGACACGCCGAACCGAACCGGCATCACGCCGATCAACACCGTCGAGATCGCGCAGTTCTACGTCGATCTCATCCGCCCCAGCGTCGACGTCGTCGTGATGCTCACGCACCTCGGGCTCGAGGTCGATCAGCGGATGATCCGCAACACGACCGGCATCGACGTCGTGCTCGGCGGGCACAACCACATCGTGATCGATCCGCCGCAAGCGCTGCAGGATTGCTCCGCGGATCCGGCGAGCCCGGGCTACATCTGGGTCGTCAACCCCGACATCCCGTTCGACAGCGAGAACGCGGTCTACGACGCGAAGGATCCACTTCACCTCCACCCGAACCAGATCCCGCGCCTCTGCAAGCCGCGCAACGTGCTCCTCTCGCACTCCGGCGCGTTCGCGAAGTACGTCGGCCGCCTCGATCTCGTCCTCTCGAACGATCCGAAAGAGGCGTCGCCGACCGGCAACCCGGCCGACTACGAGCCGCTCAACGGCTTCGAGGTCATCTCGAACAAGTACATCCCGTTCCCGGTCGAAGAGTCGGTCCCCGAGGATCCGGTCCTCGTCGATCTGCTCCAGCCGTACCGCCGCATCCTCGATCGCACCGCCGATCTCGATCTCCTCGTCGGGTTCTCGCCCAACGGCGCGAAGCGGAACGCGCCCCAAGGGGGCGACTCGCCGCTCGGCAACCTCGTCGCCGCGTCGATCTGGCTGCGCCTCGGCGTGCAGACCGACTTCTCGATGACGAACTCGACCGGCATCCGCACCGACCTCATCCCGGGACCGATCACGACCGAGCAGATGTACAACATCTTCCCGTTCGACAACTCGATCACCAAGATGCAGCTCTCGGGCTTCGAGGTCCAAGAGATGTTCGACTTCATCGCGCGGCGATCGGCCGGGCGCAGCTGCGCGTCGCAAGCGCAGATCGCCGGCGCGCGCGTGCGGATCAACTGCTCGGGGTGCACGCGACCGGACGCGGTCAAGCCGTGCACGTCGGACAACGATTGCATCGCGCAGGGGCAAGGCGCGTGCGATCAGGTGAAGCACCATTGCTCGGTCATCGCTTGCGCCGAGCAGGTGTACATCGGGCACACGGCCGAAGACTGCACGACGGACGCCGACTGCACCGACAAGAACCCGGGCTCGTGCGACACGGCGCTACCGCTCGGCAAGCGCAAGTGCCTACAGCTCATCAACACGACCAACTTGTACGAGCTCGCGACAAGCAACTACCTCGCGGGCGGCGGCTCGGGGTTCCGCGTCCTTCAGCGCAACACGACGCAGTTCGACACCAAGATCCAGCAGCGCGACGCGCTCATCGACTACATCCGCCAGGGCAAGCCGTGCGGCTGGAAGAAGGACGCGACGACGGCCGAGGGCCTCAAGGCGTGCTCTTCGGACGGTGAGTGCGCGAGCGAGGGCGACTTCGTCTGCGCGTGCCCCGGCCACGCGAAGCTCGATTCGTCGAGCGGCACCGACGTCTGCAACACCGACGGCACGTGCGATCCGGCGGCCGGCCGATGCGTCTTGCGCTCGTGCCGCGATCAGGTCGCGTCGTTTCACGATCGCGCGTGCGCGACCTCGCCGAACCGCGACGGCTGCAAGGCCGACCTCAACGCGTGCAGCCTCTCCGGCGAAGAGTGCAAGCTGCTCGCGTGCGTCGACGAGTCGATCGGCGCCGCGTCCGACAACCGCGTGGAGATGATCGGACGATGAGCGCGCTCCGTCATTTCGCGCCGGTCCGGCTCGTTTCATTCGTCGCGCTCGCTGCGATCGCGGCGGCGGCGGCGCCCGGCTGCTCAAGTGGGTTCGGCCGCGTCGGACCGAGCGCGCGCCTCGTCGTCGCGATCACCAACGGCGACCTCGGTGATCCTACCAAGCGCCTGCCGATCCCGCTCGGCCGGCCGGCCGCGTACACCGTCGACGTCGAAGCGCACAAACCCGACGGCAGCATCGACACGTCGTTCAACGGATTCGTCCGTGCGTCGGTGAAGCCGGGCACCGTCGGCACGGTGACGAGCGCGGATCCGAAGGCCGGCCTCGTCACCGACGGACGCAACGTGCAGCTCGTCGCGGGCGTCGCGCGCGGCGTCGTCATCAACGTCGCCGCGGCGTACGGCGACGCGCGCATCTGGTTCGAGGACGTCGGCTACACGCCGGCCGACATTCTCCGTCAGCCGCCGCCGCAATGCTCGAACGGCCTCGACGACAACGGCAACGGCACCGTCGATTTCCCCGCCGATCCGGGCTGCGCGTTCGCGCACGACGACAGCGAAGACGGCGGCAGCTGCGCGCCCGGCGGGAGCGGGCCGATCTAAGTCCTCTCGCCGCGCGTCGCCGACGGGCGCGGACGCGGGCTCGACCCGATGGGGACACCGACGGGCGGGAGCGTGACGAACTTCCCGCACGAGCAGGTGCAGATGGACACGGGCTGGCGCGGCAGCACCTTTCCGTTCTGGACGCTCGTCACGCGCGTCGCGGCCGACGGCTTTTACCTGACCGATCTGCAGAACGATCTCGCGTCCGGTCCGCGCGATCCTGATCCGAACAAGCTCCCGGATCCGGAGACCGTGCCCGGCTACGGAAGCGTCTTCGCGTTCACCTTCTCGACGCCGCCGAAGATGCGCGTGTGCGATCGCTTCAAGCTCTTCGGCGGCACGGCCAGTGACTTTCACGGCTTCACCGAGATCGGTTTCCCGACCTGGCTCCTCGAGGAGTGGGATCCGAACCTGCGCCCGTGCGGCTTGCCGGAGCCGCACTCGATCTCGCCACAAGATCTCGCGAACCCCGACGTGCTCTTCAAGCTCGAGTCGTCGCTCGTGCGCATCGAGACGGTGAACAACTGGTCGATCCACGTCGCGAAGCACTTCGGTGCGACCTTGCTCGCCAAGGAAGCCGACGGCTCGTACAAGCCGACCGACGCCGCGAGCAACTGCGACTTCAACCACAACGGCAAGATCGACTTCGACGGCGGCGACGAAAACGTCTGCTCTTGCTACTGCGACGGCTGCTCGTCCGATCCTCGCAACCCGAACGCGATGCCCGCGACCCCGATCGTTGGCGATCCCGAGTGCAGCGAATTCTCGCAATTCGCGGCGCGCAACGAGTTCAAGCTCGTCATCAACTTTCAAATCGATCCGATGAACCTTCAGCAGCTGAAGATTCAGGTCGACGGGAGCACGTCCGCGCTCTTCGAACCGCTCGCGATCAAAGGACAGCCGATTCGCGCCTTCACCGGCACCTTCCGCTATTTTTCCGGCGGATCGCAGTTCACGATCGAGGCGCGCTGCGACGACGACATCGTCGTCGATCCGGCCGGAAGCCCGTTCTGTTCCGACGCGGACTACGAGAAGCGCCTGCCCTTCTGCACGACCCTCGACAACAGCGCGCTCCCCACGTCCGGCACCGTGCCTTACGCAAACCGGCGCCTCGCGTGCGTTCACGCACGAAGCATCTCCGACCAGACGCCCTGAGTCCTGCAACCCGAAAGCTCCCCCTGATGCGATCGCAGATCCTCTACTTGGTGCTCCCCATCGCCGCGGCGTCCGTCGGCGTGTCGTCGATCGCGTTCGCGCAGGTCACGGACCCTAACGCAAAGCAGCCCGATCCGAACGCGACCGCGCCCGATCCCAACGCGCCCCTGCCCACGCCTGCGCCCGCGGCACCCGCGAACGATCCGCCGCCCAACTACGACGTCACCGGCTCGGCCGGCGCGCGCGCGCTCGGCATGGCTCCGCCTGGAGTGACGCACGGCAACTTCATGGACACGCGCCTCTCGTGGACGTTCGGCGACGACGATTTTCTGCACAAGACCGGCGCGCTCATCCCGCTCTCGCCGACGTTCTCGATCGCCGACCGCCCGCAGTACCGCATGTTCTTCGACAGCTTGAACTCGCGCTTCAGCGGTCGCGAAAACCTCACGCACCTCGTGATGTACAAGAAGATGCCCGGCTTCATCGACAAGATGACGACCGAGGCGGCGCTCGTGCTCCGCTTCGACATGGCGGCGCTCGCGTCGAACACCGGCGCGCTCAATCAGGCGCTGTACGACTCGGGTTCGTACATTCGCCTCTTCTACAACACCGGCGCGAGCAAGAACGAAGGCCTCTCGGCGGTCTTCTTCCCGCTCGACACGGATCGCTTTCGACTCGGCTACCTCTACGACATCAGCTGGGGCGGGACGAACTCGTACATCAACCAGTCGATCTTCCCGCGCATCCAGGGCTCGTCGCCTGGGATGAAGATCCAGTACGACACCGACAAGTTCTACGCGTTCGCCGGATTCAAGACGGCGACGATCGTCCAGCCCGAGAAGATCCTGAACCCCGGCGGCGAGAACGACGTCGAGACCGTGCGCGTCGGCGAGACCAACTTCGGATTCCTCGGCGGCCTCGGCGTCGATCCGATGGAGCAGCTGCGCTTCGACATCGGCGCGGGTTACTTCCAGCAAGGGAAGTTCGACCTCGAGGACGTGCGCGGCAAGCAGGTCTACACGATGGGGACGTCGGCGCGCGTCGTCTACCACCACAACATGCCGGTGCCGGCGTCGGTCGACTTCCTTCTCTACAAGAACGATCCGATGAACCCGATGATCTTGTTCGCGCCGGAGAAGTACAAGGCGAACGAGCTCGCGTGGAGCGTCAGCGCCGAGGGATCGTACCTGTCGCAGCACCTCAAGGATTTCGACAACGCGGGCGCGACGAAGAATCAGGGCGCGTACGCGGGCGCGGTGCAGGGCGTCGTCAAGAGCGGGTACCTGCGCCTCAGCGCGACCGGCATCATGCGAAACCTCAACTTCGTCGTGCGCAACGTCCCGGGCTTCATTCCCTTCGAGTCGTTGCCGTCGAACACGAAGACCGATCCCGAGCTCTTCGGCGCGCTGGCGATCGACTACCACATCGCGTCGCTCAAGCTCACGCCCGGCATCGGCGGCGGCTTGCAGCTGCCGAGCACGTTCAAGAGCGAGTTTACCGAAGGCGGCGTCGCCGCGTCGCGCACGATCGTCGTTCGTCAGCAGGGCGACGAGTCGATCTTGCCGTACGACAAGAACCGCTCGCCGATCTTCCAGGGGCGCGCGTCGCTCCGCTGGACGCTCTCCAACATGCTGAGCGCCGTGTTGTTCGTGCAATACGTCCGCGACAACAACGGCACGCTCGTCGTTCGCGATCCCAACGAAGGAACCGCGAGCCTCCGCGTCTTCCAGAGCCCGGATCGCCTCGGCATGGGCGTTTCGTTGCAAGCGCGCTTCTGAGCGCGCGCACTGGGGTGAGCGCTTCTGAGCGTCCCCTTCACTCCGTCGCGTTCTTATGCTCCCCTTGAGGGTATGAGGCGTGTCGCTTCGCTGTTGATCGTCGGCGCGGCGATCGCGGTTCTCTCATCGGCGTGCGGCGACAAGGTGCCTGCCAACGGTCCGTCCGGCTCTTCCAACGAATGGAAGACCGGGCCGGTCGAGATGCGCAAGCTCACGACGCTCATCAAGGTCACGCCGCCCAAGGCGCTGAAAGAGACCTTCGAGAACATCGCGGCGCGCGCGAAGGACGAAGGGCTCAGTCGATTCTTCCGCGCGTTCGCCAGCGGCGGGAGCGGCAGCGGCTTCGTCATGGTGCGATCGGCGAACGGTCGCGAAGAAGAGTTCGTGGTGACGAACCGTCACGTCGTGCAGATCGCCGAAGATGCGCAAATCGGGTTCTCGACGGGGATGAGCTATTCGAACTGCGAGATCGTCTACACCGATCCGAATTACGATTTGGCGATCCTCGCGTTCCCACAAGGGCAGCGTCCGATCGCGTACGGGCTGCGACCCGCCGCGGCGCCGGCGAAGGATCGGCAGACCGTCGTCGCGACCGGCTTCCCCGAGATGGGCGGCAAGCCGAGCTTTCAGACGACCGAAGGAAAAGTGTCGAACGCCGAGTTCGTCTTCGAAGACGAAGACGGCGGCGTGAAGACGACGTTCATTCAGCACACCGCGCCGATCGACCCAGGGAGCAGCGGCGGGCCGCTGACGACCGAAGCCGGCGAGCTCCTCGGCGTGAACACGATGTTCTTGCGCAACAAGCACTCGGCGTTCTTCGCGGTGCCGGCGAAGGCGGTCGAGCAGGCCGTGCGCGCCGCGTTCGACATCAAGGGGAAGCGAGAGAACGCGGCGTGGCGCAAGGAAAAGCTCATCGAGGCGTGCAAGGTTTTCGTGAGCGAGCTCGAGAGCGACGATCCGAAGATCAACGTCATCGACGATTTGATCTCGAATCACATGGTCGCCGAGAAGGGCTTCGAGAGCTTCAAGCTGGTCGCGAGCAACCGCGCGTTCCTCGAGCGCTTCGTCGAGGATCCGATGGACGGGATGCGCAAGGCGCTCCTCCTTCGCATCTTGTTCCGCATCAAGTCGAAGGACATGGGCGGCGGCCTCGCGGCGGGCAACACGTGCAAGAACATCTCGGCGAGCGACGAGGCGAAGATCACGACGGCGCAGATCATCCGCATGAAGCTCAAGCTCGAGAACGACGCGATCGAGATCAAGTGGATGTTCGAGCATGGCCACTGGAAGCTCGCGGGGGGCGATTTCGGCGACTCGGGCGAGCCTTCGGGGCCGCCCACGCCGCCGAAGCAGCCACCTCAGTCGCCGAAACGCCCGCCGAACGACATCCCGGATCCGTCGGACGGGTAAATGGGGCGTGGGCGGGGGCCGAGCGGACGGGGAGCGTAAGGAAAGGCTCCGATTGACGAAACCTCACCCGCGCATATACTCCGCCGCTTCGTACACCTAGGCCTCGCCCGGCTCTCGCTCACTCTCGAGCGCGTCAAGCTGGGGTCGCCCGAATCGATGCCCCGCCTTCGAAAGAGGCGCACGGCTCACAGAAGAGAGAACGCATCACCATGCCGCTTCACACCGAGAAAAAGGCCGAGCTCGTCGGAAAGTTTCGCACGCACGAGGCCGACACCGGGTCGCCCGAGGTGCAGATCGCGCTCATCACCGAGCGCATCAGCTACCTGACGGAGCACTTCAAGACGCACGTCAAGGATCACCACTCGCGCCGCGGCCTGCTCCGCCTCGTGTCGAAGCGCCGCCGCCTCCTCGATTATCTCAAGCGCTCGAGCCTCGACCGTTACCGCAAGGTCGTCGGCGCCCTCAACCTCCGCAAGTGAACGGCTCTCAGACTTAATGCAGTAAGCACAGATCCCGAGCTCACTCTCGAAGACGCCTTTTGCTCTTCGATTCGTGGGCATGATCCCGCCCCCGACGTCCGGCACCGCAGTGCGGTCTCGATACGACGGTTCCCCGATCATGCCTACGAACCGAGGACCAAAGGCTTTGAGCGTAGCTCGGCGTTTCGCCGCACGCAGCGGCGTACGCGCACTGGAGCGCAGCCATCATGTCCTTCGTTCGTGAATCCGTAGTCGTCAACGGCAAGCCGATGACGTTCGAGACGGGGCGTCTCGCCAAGCAAGCCCACGGTTCGATTCTCATCACCTACGGCGACAGCGTCGTCCTCGTCACCGCGGTGCAGGGCGACGAGCGCCCCGGCCTCGATTTTTTCCCGCTCACCTGCGAGTACGTCGAGAAGACGTTCGCGGCCGGAAAGATCCCCGGCGGCTTCTTCAAGCGCGAGGGGCGCCAGCGTGACGAGGAGATCCTCGTCTGCCGCCTCATCGATCGCCCGTGCCGTCCGCTCTTCCCCGAGGGGATTCGCAACGACACACAGGTCGTCGCGACGGTCCTCAGCACGGACAAGGTCAACCCGACCGACGTCCTCGCGATGACGGGCGCGTCTGCGGCGCTCCACATCTCGGACATCCAGTGGCAAGGGCCGATCGTCGGCGTGCGCGTCTCGCGCGTGAACGGCGAGTTCATCGCGTACCCGACGTTCGAAGAGCAAGCAGCGTCGGACATCGATCTCATCGTGGCCGCCTCGAAAGACGCGATCGTGATGGTCGAAGGCGGCGCCGCCGAGGCCAAGGAAGCCGACGTCATCGATGCGCTCTACTTCGCTCACAAAGCGGCCCAGCCGATCCTCGAGCTCATCGAGCGCATCCGCGCCGCGGTGGGGAAGCCGAAGCGCCCGTTCGAGCGCAAGGTCCTCCCGGCCGACGTCGCGTCGAAGATCCCGGCGCTCGTCGACAAGGGGATCCTCGAGAGCTCGCTCATCAAGGACAAGAAGAAGCGCTACGACGGCTACAAGGCCGCGAAGACGGCGATGGCGACCGCGCTTCAGGCGAGCCTCGGCGCCGACGTCTACGCCGCGAACGAGAAGCTCATCAAAGAAGAGTTCGAGGAGCGAAAGTACAACGTCGTCCGCGAGTACGTCCTCAGCGAGAAGAAGCGCATCGACGGCCGCGACTCGAAGACGATCCGCGCGATCGCCACCGAGGTCGCGCTCCTCCCGCGCGTGCACGGCTCGGCGCTCTTCCAGCGCGGCGAGACGCAGGCGATCGTCACGACGACGCTCGGCACGTCGAGCGACGAGCAGAAGATCGACGCGCTCATCGGCGAGCGCTGGAAGCGCTTCCTCCTGCACTACAACTTCCCTCCGTTCTCCACGGGCGAGACCAAGCCGATGCGCGGTCCCGGCCGTCGCGAGATCGGACACGGCGCACTCGCCGAGCGCGCGCTCGTGCGGATGCTCCCGGAGAAAGAAGTCTTCCCGTACACCGTCCGCATCGTCAGCGAGACGCTCGAGTCGAACGGCTCGTCGTCGATGGCCGCGGTGTGCGGCGGGACGATGTCGATGATGGACGCGGGCGTTCCGATCAAGGCACCGGTCGCGGGCATCGCGATGGGGCTCATCTCGGACGGGACGCGCATGGCGATCCTGAGCGACATCCTCGGCGACGAGGATCACCTCGGCGACATGGACTTCAAGGTCTGCGGGACCGAGCGCGGCATCACCGCGATCCAGATGGACATCAAGATCGCCGGCCTCTCGCGCGAGATCCTCACGCAGGCGCTCGATCAGGCGCGTGAAGGCCGCATCCACATCCTCGGCAAGATGATGGAGACGCTCGCGACGCATCGCCCGGACTTGAACAAGTGGGCGCCGCGCATCACGACGATCAAGGTCAAGCCGGATCAGATTCGTTTGGTCATCGGGCCGGGCGGCAAGACGATCAAGGGGATCATCGATCAGACCGGCGTCGCCATCGACGTCGAAGACGACGGCACGGTCAACATCGCGTCGGCGGACAGCGACGCGGTCAAGCGCGCGCTCGAGATCATCAAGGGGCTCACGACGGAGCCCGAGGTCGGCGCGACGTACAAGGGCGCCGTCCAGCGCGTCACGGACTTCGGTGCGTTCGTCGAGCTGCTGCCGGGCACCGACGGACTGCTCCATATTTCCGAGATGGCGCACACGCGCGTCGAGCGCGTCGAAGACGTCATGAAGGAAGGCGACATCGTCGAGGTGAAGGTCCTGTCGGTCGAACGCGACGGGAAGATTCGCCTCACGCGCCGCGAGCTCTTGCCGCTTCCGGAAGGTCCGGAGGGCGAAGCGGCGAAGGCGCGCATGCTCGCTGCGCGCGAAGGCGGCGGCGGTGGTGGGCGTCCGAGCGGTGGTGGCGGCGGTCGCGGTGGCGATCGTGGTCCCCGTCGCGACGGTCCGCCGCGCGATCGCGGTCCGCGCCGCGGCTGAGCGCGACGTAGGAGTCAGGGAGGTAGGCGCCGGAGCAGCACGTATCCGGCGCCCGCCGATCCGAGCGGGAGCCATGCGGCCGCGTCGTAACGCTCGGCGATCCGGTCCGATCGCGCGAGGTACGCCTCGAGCGCGCGCGGGTAGCGCGACGTCCGCCAGGTCGCGAGGTCCACGGTCGTTGTGGCGTAGAGGAGAACGACGTCGGGATCGCGTTCGATCAGCATCGTCGCGTCGACATGCTTCGACGTGTGTCCGCCGGGGAGCACGGCGATCGCCGGATCGGTGACCCCCGCGAGATCGACGATCGACGCCTCGGTAGCGGCGCTCACCCAGCCGATGTCGAGCGCGGCGACGCGGCGTGTCCCGACGAGATCCGGGCGCGCGCGATCGGTGAGGCGTGCGCGATCGGCACCGACGGATCGACCTGACGTGCCGCCCATCGCGATCAGCGCGACGCCGACCGCGATCGCAATCCCGCCGCGCGCCGCGTTGGCCCAAGCGCGGCCGTGCGGTGCGGCGAGGACGAACGCGTACAAGAGCGACGGGACGATCGGCGCGACGAGGCGACCGTACGGCATCCAGTCGCCGCCGACCGCGACGACGGCGAGTAGGTGCGCGAGACCTGCGGCGGCGATCGCGCGCGCCGGCGAAGGAGCGCGTCGCAACGCGAACGGCGCGGCCGCCGCGATCGGGGCGAGCGCAACGACCGACGCGGCGACGGCATACGCGAACCCATGCTCGAGATCGCTCGGCTTCGCGAGGACGGCGAGCGGCGCCGCGCGGCCAAACGCGATCACGCGCGTCACCGCGCAGATCGCGAACGGTCCCATCGCGAGCGCGACGAGGAGCGCGCGCGACCCAAGTGGTCGTGGCGCCGTCCCTCCCCTCTCGAGCCCGCGCGCCGTCGCGAGCACGAGCGCCCACGCCGCCATCTCCGGCCGCAGCGCCGCGGCGAGTCCCGCGAAGCACGCCGCCGAACGCGCGCGCGACGCGATCGCCGCGCACGTCGCGAGCGCCATCGCGAGCGCCGTCTCCATCCCGCTCACCGCGTGCGCAGCGACCGGCACCGACAACGCGAGCGCGACCGCCGCGATCCCCTTCGCCCACGGCGCCGCCGGTGCACGCGACACGGCGACGCCCCACGCGGCCGCGGCGCCGAGCCACGCTCCGATCCCCAAGCACTTCGCGCGCAACAAGACCGTCATCGCGTCCGTGTGCGCGAGCGGCGCGAGCAGGAACGCCCACGGCAGCGGAGTCACGCCGTCCGTGCTCGCCTCGCCCGCGTTGAATCGGTACCCGATCCCCTCCGCGAGGTGACGCGCGTAGCGCACCGAGATGAGCGCGTCGTCGACCGTGAAGCCCCACATCCAAAGCGCAAGCGGCGCTGCCGCCGCCACGCCGAGCGCCGCGCCGCGCGCTCGTTTCACCACGAGATGCGCATGTCGCCCGCGACGAGCGAGTGGAGGCGCACGAGCACCTCGGCGTGCACGCCCGACGCGCGCGCGACCCCTTCGAAGACGCCGACGTGATGCGAATCGAGAAACGTGTACATTCCCGTCATCCTGAGCGTCACGCTCGTCGCCGACGAATCGACGATGTCGAGCTTCGCGCACGGCATGCTGACTTCGTAGCCGCGGATCATCGCCTCGATCGTCGGACGCATCTCGCCGGCGCTCCCGCTGAGCACGACGCGACCGACCAGCGAGCGGACGAACGTCGCGTACGACGCACGACCGACCGACCGGAGCGCTCGACGAAGCGAACGCTCGGGAAAGAGCAGCGGCGCGCCCTCGGCCATGAGCTCGAGGTGCTCGACGAGCGGATAATCGTGGAACGGGATGTACCGATCGCGCGCGCCCGACAGGGTGTGGCCCTTCTCGCGGCACGCATCGACGACCGCCGAGATGAACATGCCCTTGATCTGCGCCGTCTTCGGCGTCGCTAGGACGTATTCGCTCACGTCGAGTGGCGCGTCCCACGCGGGCGAGAGGAACTCGGTGTCCACGAATGTAGCCTCGCACGGGCGGCTAGCAGCGTCTTCAGCGCGTGTCCAATACGCGTCATCTTCCCCCGAAAACTACGTCCATGGCTCGCATCGTTTCTACGATTCGGTTATCCGCGGCCTCCCGCCGATCCCCCCAAATGCGAAGCTTCGACATCGTTGTCGCGCAAGAGTCTTCTCCGAAGTCCGTACTCCCCGACGAGGGCGCGGCGCCGTCCGGCACGCGGGAGCGCAGACGCCCGGCCGGCGAGGTGCTCGACGTCTTCATCGCCGGTGCCGATGCGCAAGCTTCGTCGCGTCACGGCGATGCGCACGCGGGGTGCGTACTTCGCGATCTCGGCTTCGCGCTCGCGGAGCTCGGGCGTCGTCGTCGCGGCAAGGCGATCGTGCGGTTTTACGACGAGCCTTGGGAGATGTGCGTCGAGCGACTCGGCGCGACGGCTTCGCTGAGCGTGTACCGCGCGGGCGCCGAGCCGTGCGTCGCCGTCTATGATCGCACCGTTCCGTTCGACGAGGTCGTGCTCAGCGTGCGCGACGCGATCCGCGACGTGATCGCGCGGCGAGGTGGGACGCCCGCGGTGGCGATCGAGCTCGAAGCGGCGGCAGCGGCGCTCGGTTCGATCGCGCCGGCCGCGCAAGACATCGACGACGACATCGGCGCGCCGAGTCCGGTGACCGTCGAGCTCGATCGCGACGCGCCGATCGCCTTCGCATCGGAGTTCGTCGTTCGCGCGAGCGCTCCGCTCGACAGCGATCCCAGCGTCGAGCGCGCGGACCTGCACGCGCTCCTCTTCCGCGGCCGACTGCGCGCCGAGATCCGCGGTCGCGCCGTCGAGCTCACCGACGCGCACCCCTTCCTCGTGGCCGAGCGCCTCGTCGAAGTCTCGCGTCGCGTGCTCGAGTCGTGGGAGCGCGGGATCGCGTACAACGTTCGAGGCGAAGCGGGCGGGCTCGTCCTCGGCGTGCGCGCGTCACCCGACGGAAAGCTCGCGCTCACGCTCGGCGTCGCCCGGAGCTCGCGTCGCGATCGTGCGGACTACACTTTCCCCGCGCTCGGCGTCTCGGACTTCGTCGAAGCGAGCCTCGCGTTCGGTCGAGCGCTCGTGCGCGCGCTCCTCCGCCGCGATCGCGCACAGTGCACCAATCTTCGCCTCTCGGCGTTTCGGCGGCAACTGCGCGAAGCGAGCGAGGCCCTCCGTGAGGTCTCCCGGCAGGACTCCAAGATCAACCCGACGCCCGAGCCGTACCGCGCGTTCGTCGAGAGCTCGCGCGCGCGAACCGGCTCCCCTCCGCCGCGCATCGGCAGCCCGCAGGCGACATCGACGCCGAGCGACGACTCGCTCCGCGCGACGCGCCTGCGCTACGCCGTGCGCTGGCGCGCGCTCGTCCCCGGGATCGATCTTCGCGCGACGTTCCTCTGCGGCGATCGCCTCGTCGTCGGCGCGGCCTCCGAGATGTTCTGCCTCGCGCGTGCGAGCGGCGAGGTCCTCTGGCGCGTTCCGACGACGCGCGCGACGAGCGTAGTCACTCCCGGCGGCATCGCGCGCGTCCACGCCGACGGCACGCTCGCCGTCCACGACTTCGGCAACGGCGAGGTCACCCTCAAGACGAAGCTCGCGCCGCGCCTCGGCGGTCCGCCCGCGGGCGCCGTCGTCAACCTCCCCGGCTTGCCGCGGCTGCTCATCGTCACTGAAGGCGAGCGTCACCTCGTCGCGATCGACCTCACGAGCGGCGAGCCGCGCTGGCGCTTCACCTGGGGAAAGACCGATGGCGGCGGACGCGCATGGGACGGCGCGATCAACAAGACGCCCGCCCTTCGCATGAAGCGCGCCGGCAAGCTCCTCTACTTCACGAGCGGCGACAGCGCGCTCACCGCGCTCGACGTGCTCACCGGCGCGGTCGTGTGGCGCGTGCGCGATCGCCTTCGCTTCCGTGCATCGCCGACGCTCGATCACGATCTCCTCTTCGCCCTCGCGGGTGGATCGGGCTCGCGCGCGCAGCTCCACGCGATCGATCCGTTCTCGGGTCACGTCCGCTGGACGCGCAGCATTCCCGATCCTCCGACGGCGTGCTCGGTCGAAGGCGCGCCGCTCGTCGCAGGCGACACGATCGCGCTCGCGGTGCGCGAACGCAACGGCCTAAAGCTCGCCGCGTTCGACCGCGAGACCGGCGCACCGCGCTGGACGTCGCCGGGTCCCATCGCGAGCGTCGGCACATCGTGGCTCGCGATCGACGATCTCTTCATCGGCAACACCCCTTCCGGCGAGGTCGTCGGCATCGACGCGAGCACGGGCGAGCTCCGCTACCGCCAGATCCTCGCGCCGCGCGCGCTCGACTCGGACGTGCCGCGCCGCCTCGAGCCCGTCCTCCGCTCCGGCGCGCTCTTCGTTCCGCACACCGACGTGCACGTTCTCCGTCCGCGCGACGGCGCCCTGCTCGCGACGATCGCTCCGTGCGAGGCGATCCCCGACATGCTGCGCGTCGACGAGGATTGCCATGTCTACGTCGCCGAAGAGAGCGGCCACATGGTCTCGTTCGGCGCGCTCCCGCGCCTCTCGCTCGTGCGTAACCCGCGGAGCTGACGGGCGGAAACTTCGTGGCCGTGCTTGCCATTCCGTGCGATTCTGGGCACTAAGGGACTCGATGCGGGATCGCCAGACGTGCATCGGATGCGGGAAGAAGTCGCCGGAGACGGAGACCAACTACACCCTCATCAGCGCGCAGTTCGGTTGGAGACTGACGCGGTACAAGGATCCCGACGGGACGATCGTCATCGAGTGGCGATGCCCAACGTGCTGGCGCGACTACAAAAAGGCCAAGGGGGCCGACGCGATCCCTCCTTCCGGCTTCGCCCCCGCTGTCGCCGACAACAGCCGCACGAACCCGGATCCCACGTCGTCGCAGCGCCAGCAGGCGCGCCCGCCGTACCAGCCGAGCGGCTTGCCCACCGCGATGCCCACGCCGACCCCGGCCCCGGAGCTCCCTGCGGGCGCGGCGAGCCGTCCATCGGTACCGCGCCCGACGCCCACCTCGCGTCCTCCCAAGACGGACCGATCGGGGCGCTGACGGCGCTTTTTCTCGATCGATCACGTGATAGGCTGCGCGCCGCGCATGACCCAGCCCGCCGCCTCGCTGACCGAGCCCGCCGCCACCACGACCGCCGAGGCGCGCGACGATCGAATGCCGCCCGGCATCGCGTTCATCGTCGCCAACGAGTTCGCGGAGCGGTTTTGCTACTACGGCATCAACGCGATCCTCACCGTGTACATGACGCAGTTCCTGCGCATGGGACAAGCCGACGCGACGACGTTCCACTCGCTCTTCAAGTCGGGCGCGTACTTCTTCCCTCTCGTC
The DNA here is from genome assembly GCA_038209335.1 of Polyangiales bacterium. Classification (GTDB taxonomy): domain Bacteria; phylum Myxococcota_A; class Polyangia; order Polyangiales; family Polyangiaceae; genus JBBQXV01. Next base: position 16,076 of record JBBQXV010000192.1, read on the forward strand.
GGCGCGATCATCTCCGACGTCTTCTGGGGGAAGTACCGCACCATCATGACGTTCTCGCTCGTCTACGCGACGGGCTGCGCGGTCGTCTCGTTCGTCCCCGGCAACGTCGGCCTCATGGTCGGTCTCGCGATGGTCGCGTTCGGCACCGGCGGCATCAAGCCTTGCGTGTCGACCAACGTCGGCGATCAGTTCACGAGCAAGAACCAGCACCTCATCGAGCGCGCGTTCAGCTACTTCTACCTCGCGATCAACGCCGGCTCGTCGATCTCGATCTACTTCTGCCCGGTGCTTCTCGAGAAGTACGGCCCCAAGTTCGCGTTCGGCATGCCGGCCGTGATGATGTTCGTCGCGACGTTCGCGTTTTGGATGGGCCGAAAGAAGTTCGCGGTCGTGCCGCCCGCCGGAAAGGCGTGGGCGCGCGAGGTCTTCTCGAAAGAGGGGCTCAAGCTCATCGGCCGACTGGCCGTCGTCTACCTCTTCGTCGCGTGCTTCTGGGCACTGTGGGATCAGTCGAACGGGCAGACGTGGACGCTACAGGCCGAGTCGTCGCTGATGGATAAGAACCTCGGCTTCGGCTTCAAGCTCCTGCCGGCGCAGATCCAAGTCGTCAACGGTCTCTTCATCCTCGCGCTGGTTCCGGTCTTCACGTTCGGCGTCTTCCCGCTCTGGGCAAAGTTCTTCAAGGTCACGCCGCTCCGGAAGATCGCGGTCGGGCTCTTCACGATCGCCGGATCGTTCTTGATCGTGTCGCGCGTCGAGGCGCGGATCCAAGCGGGCGAAACCGTCAGCGTGTGGTGGCAGATCCTCGCGTACGTCGTGCTCACCGCGTCCGAGATCCTGGTGTCGATCACCGCGCTCGAGTTCAGCTACAAGCAGGCGCCGCTCCGCATCAAGAGCTTCATCATGGCGCTGTTTCTCCTGTCGACGAGCGTCGGCAACATGATGACGGCCGGCGTGAACCACGCGATGGTGCGGCCGCTCCACGCCACCGCGGCGGAGGTCGGCGCCGAGACGTGGGTCACACTCGACGACGTCAGCGGCTTCGTCCCCGGGCAAAAGATCGACTTCGGCGGGACGACGGGCGTCGGCATGGCCAACGCCGACGGCACCCCAATGACGAAGGACGGCAAGCCGCTCTCACTCGCCGGCACGTACCTCGTCGCGCAAGCGGACACCGAGAAGAAGCGCGTGAAGCTCATGGACGTCGTCGACCGCAAACCGGTCGCGACGATCGGCGCGTTCGATCCGACGAAGACCGAGGTCTCGACGTACAAGCTCGTCGGTCCTCAGTACTTCAACTTCTTCGCGATGGTGATGGCCGGCGTGGGCGTCCTCTTCATCTTCGTGGCGATGTTCATCAAAGAGAAGACGCACGTGCGCCGAGAAGAGGACGACGCCGAGGGCGCGTGAAGGACGACGACGAGGCCGCCCGCGCACTCTCGCGCCTCGGCTACGCGCAAGAGCTCCTCCGCTCGATGGGCGGGTTCTCGAGCTTCGCGCTCAGCTTCTCGATCATCAGCATCCTCACGGGGATTTTCTCGACGTACACGCAAGGCCTGAGGAGCGGCGGGCCGGCGGCGCTCTCACTCGGGTGGCCGCTCGTCGCGGCGGGGACGATGCTCGTGGCGCTCGCGATGGCGGAGCTGGCGAGCGCGTTTCCGACGGCGGGCGCGCTCTACCATTGGTCGGCGCTGCTCGGCGGACCGGGCGCCGGGTGGTTCACGGCCATGATGAACATCGTCGGGCAATTCGCGGCGATTGGCGCGATCGATCTCGCGTGCGCGCAGACGGCGATCGCGACGTTCGGCTTGCCGCTCGCGTCGCCGTACGCGCTCTTCGCGGGGATCGTCGTGACGCACGCCGTGCTCAACGTCGTGTCGATCCGCCTCGTCGCCGTCCTGAACGACTTCTCCGCGACGGTGCACGTGGTCGGTGTCGTCGTCCTCGTCGCCGCGCTCTTCGCGATGGGACGCGCGCAGCCGATCGGCTTCCTCGCGCACACGGGGTTCACGACGCGCGCGGACGGCGTGTGGCCGATCGGCTTCGCGCAGGCGCTCGTCGTCGGGATGTGGACGTTCACGGGCTACGACGCATCGGCGCACGCGAGCGAGGAGACGCACGATCCCGCGAGGAGCGCGCCGCGCGGGATCGTGTCGGCGGTCGTGATCAGCGCGATCGCCGGGTATGCGGTGATCGTCGCGCTCACGCTCGCGATCCGCGATCTC
>JBBQXV010000193.1:0-18264 GCA_038209335.1 Polyangiales bacterium
TGCCGGCCGGCAATCCGCCTCGCGGCGCTCAGCCATTTGCCTGTACTCTACATCTTTACGCACGACAGCGTCGCGGTCGGTGAAGACGGGCCGACGCACGAGCCGGTCGAGACGATCCCGGGGCTGCGTGTGATTCCGAACCTCGACGTGATTCGGCCGGCCGATCCGGAAGAGACCGCGGGGGCGTTCGTCGCCGCGCTCGCGCGCTTGGAGGGGCCGACGTTGATCGCGCTCACGCGCCAGGCGGTTCCGCTGCTCGAAGAGATCCCGGTCAAGGCGCGACGCGAAGGGGCGATCACGGGCGGCTACATCGCGAAGAAAGAGACCGCGGCGCTCGATTTGATTTTGCTCTCCGCGGGGAGCGAGCTGCAGCACGCGCTAGAAGCGAGCAAGAAGCTCGGGCCGGGGACGCGCGTCGTGAGCATTCCGTGTTTCTCGCGCTTCGATCGTCAGCCGGCGGCGTACCGCGAGGAGGTGCTGCCGCGCGCGTGCCGTCGTCGCGTGTCGATCGAGGCGGCGGTGACGTCGACGTGGGCGAAGTACGTCGGGCTCGACGGTGCGTCGCTCGGGATCGATCGCTTCGGGCTCTCCGCCCCGGGTGGCACGGTCATGAAAGAGCTCGGGATGACGGCCGACCACGTCGTCGCCGCGGTCGGCAAGCTCGCGTAGGTGCTCGCGCGCTGAGCGTCAGCTGAGGTGGAGCGCGTGGTAGGCGCTCCCGGCGAGGCCGATCGACGAATCGAGGACGACGGCGACCGGGATTTTTTCCATCAGCGTCGAGAAGCGCCCTTTGTCGCGGAACGATCGCAGAAACGCGCCGCCCTCGATCCGCGCGAGCATCGAGGCGGCGATCCCGCCCGCGACGAAGACGCCGCCCGTCGCGAGCGTCTTCAACGCGAGGTTGCCTGCTTCGGCGCCGTAGAGACTGACGAAGAGATCGACGGCGCGCACGCACGCGTCGCTCTCGCCGGCGAGGCCGCGCTTCGAGACCTCGGCGTTGCGATCGGCGGCGGCGCGGATCGCGTCGGTGATGGCGGGCGACTCGGTGATTCCCTTCGCGTCGCGGAAGAAATCGTAGAGGCTGCCGAGGCCGCGGCCGGAGAGGATGCGCTCGTAGCTGACGCGACCGCCGACCCGCGCGCGCAAGAAGAAGAGGAGCTCGACCTCGATCTCGTCGCGCGGAGCGAAATCGGTGTGGCCTCCTTCGGTCGCGAGTGGGATGTGGCGTCCGGCCGGCGCGCTCCATACGAGCGCCGCTTCGCCGAGGCCGGTGCCGGCCGCGATCACCGCGACCGTCGCGCCGTCTCTGCGCGGAGGCTCGTCGCCCTGGAGGACGCGGATCATTTCGCGCGGAGCGTGGAGGGCGCCGAACGACAGCGCGACCAAATCGTTCAAGAGCGTGACGCGCTCGATCCCGAGCGCGCGGCCGAGCGCGTCGCCGTCGACGATCCATGGCAGGTTCGTCGCCGTGCACCGGTTGTCGACGACGGGACCTGCGACACCGAGCGTCGCGGTGTGCACGGCCGGCGGCGAGTCGCCGAGGAACGCGCGCGCGGCGGCTTCGAGCGAGGCGAACGCCGCGCTCTCGAGCGTCGCCGTGCGCACGGGTTGGTTGCGTCCGTTTTCGATGAGCGCGAAGCGCGCGTGTGTACCGCCGATGTCGCCGACGAGGATCACGACACGAGGTGGTACCACAACCTCACGGGGCGCCGCACGCGAGCCAGTCCGCAAGCATGTCGCGATCGTGTTGCGAGGGACCGTCTGGCCCGGGCGGCATCGACTTGTTGTCCGCGGCGGCGTTTATGAAGATGCGATCCTTGTCGGCTCGGATCAAGTCGAGCGACGTGAACGAGCGCGAGCTGTAGCCGTTATTTCCGCCGTGGCACCGCACGCAGTAGTCCTGGAAGAACGTCTTGCCGAACGTGTCGTACGTGAGCGCCGGTCCGCCTTGCGGACACGGGTGATCCGCGATCGGCGTGCCGACCGTGCACGACGTGGAAGCGACGGCGATCGCAGCCGACATCGAAACGAGGAGCGCGCGCAGAGCTCGTGTCGTCATCGCAGGAGCCAGTCGAAGCCGACGCCGAGGTTGAGTCCCACGTACGTGTGCGGACCGAGCGAGTCGTCGGGAAAATACATCGCGGTGACGTCGGCGATCACCTGCCACTCGAAGCGCTTGTCGCGGCTCGCGCCGAACGGGATCTCGGCGCCGAGCGACAGACCACCGCCCGCGCGATGGCGAATCCCCGCGCCGATCCCGAAGAGCGTCCCGGCCGGTGCGTTCTGTGCTGAGACGAGCCCCTCCTCGTGTTGGTGAATCGCGAAGAGGCGCGCGTACGGATGCGCCGCGCGAAACGGCAAGTAGCCGGTGACTCCGAGAGAGAGCCCCGTGTTCAAGCGGCGGTTCACGGTCGCGAACGACTCCCACGTTTGGAAGTCGACGGCGAAGACGTGGTTGAAGCGCACGCCCGCGCGGAGCGTAGCGCCTGCGCCGTAGTCACCGCGCCAAGTCGATGCGTACGTCGTCGCGCCCGCCGCGGCGCCGAGCTCCACGTCCGCACGCGCGCGCGGCGCGAACGCGGTCACCGCGAGCGACGCGGCGACGCACGCGACACCTACCCGTCGACGCCCGCAGGTTCTCACGGCACTGCGTTCTGCAACGCGCGTACCGCGGCGAAAGCTCGGCGAAGCGCTATTCCGTTCACTGATCGTGACATTCCGGACACGACTTCGGTGTACGCCGAATCCGCACCGCGGTGGTGCTCTTCAGGCCCTTCGCCGGCGAAGCAGCAGCGTCATCCCGAGCGCGGTGAACCCGAGGAGGAACCACGTGCCGAAGCGATCGTCCTCGCGCATGGCGTTGCACGAGCAGCCCGACGACGACGAGCTCGGCGTGTTCCCGTTCGTCGCGGGGCAGGGATCGTATTTCGGATCGCTGTACGTCTCGGTCGCGTGGACATTCGACACTTGCGTCTGCGGCGACACCGCCTCGAGGCGCAGATCGCCGATCGCGAGCGCGTGCGCGGGAAGATGCGCGCGGAGACGCGTGACCCATATCGGTCCGTGCATTCCGTTCGTCGCGACGTCGATGTCGTCGCACACGTCCTGCTTCGACGGCGGCGGGCACGTCGCCGCGTCCGGCGTTCCCGCTTCGCTCGGCGCGGCGTCGCTCGTCCCCGCTTCGCCGGCGTCGCTCGAAGCGTCATGCGGCGGAGGCGCGGCGGCATCGCACGGTGCATCGATTGTGATCTTCGGTCGGCACAACGACGCGTAGACGGTGCCGAGCGCCGGGTTCACGCCGGTCGCAGATCCGGAGTAGATCGACGCGACCGACGACGACTGCGTGATCCAACCGAGGGCGCCGTTCTCTGCGAGCGCCGCCTCTTCGAGCTGCGCGAAGTTCGATCGCGACTGCGCCGCGTCCCACGTGAGCTTCGTGAAGTCGACCACCGCCTCGGGGAAATTTTGCGTGCGGTAGCGCCCCTCGCCGATCACGTAGAGCTCGAGCCCGACGTGCGCACCTACGCCGGCCGCGACCATGCGAAGCGGCAACGACGGATCGGCGCCCTGCGTGACGATGCGGACCGGCTGCATCGCACGCACCCCCTGCCCCGGACGGAGCTTCAGTGCGATGAAGTCGAAGCCCTCGGTCGCGTACGCGCTCAGCGTCGGTTGAATCGACGCAGGCACCGCGAAGCCGTTCGTCGTGAGCCACGTCTCGAGCGCATCGCCCATCGACGATCGAAGGGTCACGGCTTGGTACGGCCCGACGGTATCTTGGCTCACGACCGTCACGCCCGGCGTCGTCCCCGAATCGGAGGCCTCGCCGCCGCTCGGTGCGAACGCCGACGCCGTGTCCGACGAGCTTCCGCATCCGACCCCGCCGCTGCTACGCGAGTCGTACCCGAAGCCGTTGCCGCAGTACTTCTGCGTCGGCCCCTGCACGACGGGCTGCGTGCTCGCGTCGAGCGCGGCGATGAACGCGTCGTGCGACAGCTCGATCTGCGCGCCCGGTTGCACCGGGAGCACCCACGCGAACTGCGTCGGATCGCCCGCGTAGCGAACTTGATCCCAGAGCACCGTCTGCGTCTGCGAAATCGAGAACACCATCCGGTGGTCCGTGACGACGCTCTCGACCTCGTTCGGGCGCGGCGGCTCGTGGAAGCATCCACCGCACGCCTCGGCGTCGCGTACCTGCGTGAGCCCGGCACCGGCGACGAAGACGGACAACGCAAACGCGGGGAGATATCGACGATTCATGGCGTCCTCCAAGGGAAGTCAGTGTCAACGTTCGTCCTCGCTCACCGTGACCGCGTTGTCGTGTTTGCGATGGGGTCGAGCGGGGCGACGCGCGTGGATTCCTCCGTCCGACGCGCTTCGCGACGAACCTTTCAGCAACCGACGTGCCGACGGCGCGGGCCTCGTCGGAGCTAAGGGCGGCTGTCGCGCCGCTCGCCGTAGCTGACGTTCACGGAGAGCGCGTCGCGCTCGTAGCTGACGATTTCGACGCGCGGGACACACCCGCCGCAGATCCGCACCACGGTGCGCAGGCTCGCGAGCGTCATGAGGCGGTAGTTGGCGTCGTAGAAATACGGGAAGCGCTCGTAGCGAATCGTCGCCTGCTCGTCATCGGCCTCGGCGGTGACGACGGCATCGCCGCGCCGAATGAGCCCCCACATCGTCGGCACCTTGCGAAGGACCATCGCGGGCGACCCAAGACGAATGAGCGCGCGAAAGAAATGGTTGATGCCGAGATCGGTGCACGCCTCGAGCGCGAGGCCGAGCCGCTCCGCGTCGCCGTGCGCGAGAATGCGCCCCATCGCGGCCATCCCCTGCTGCAGCGCCTCTTCGGGGTACCACTCCGACGCGAGCGGATCGGAGAGCGCAGTGTAGTGCTCGGCGTCGACCGCCGCGGCGATCGCCTCGTGCGCCTCGGGCCCGTACCGTTCGCGCACGAAGCGGCGCGCGGTCGTGAACCACACTCCTTTGATCTCGCTCTTCACGGCTTCTTCCCGCCGTCGCGAATGGCCTGCGTGTGCGCGCCGTACGTCTCGGAGAACGTGTGCCGCCCCTCGCCCTTCGCGACGAAATAGAAGTAGCGCGTGTTATCGGGATTCATGACGGCGGCGAGCGACTTCGCGCCGGGGTTCGAGATCGGTCCCGGCGGCAGCCCCTCGTGCTTGTACGTACTGTAGCGGTTCGCCGGATCGGCGTTGATCGCCGGCGTGATTTTTCCGGCGTAGCCCGCGCACGACGCGAGCTCCGGCGTCACGAGGCATCCGTAGCCGGCGGTCGGATCGCATTGGAGGATCTTCGGTTTGAATTCGGCGTCACGAAGGCGATTCAAGAAGACGCTCGCGATCGTGCGCCGTTCGTCGTCGACCGCCGCTTCCTTCTCGATCATCGACGCGAGCGTGACGACCTCGCGCGTACCGAACTTCAGCGGCTCGTGCGTGAGATCGAGGAGACCCGACTCGAATTTTTGCTCGATGGTGACGTAGCGCCGATCGAACTCGCCCTTCATGCGGCGGACGATTTCGACGGCGTCGCTGTCGAACGCGAGCTCGTACGTCGACGGAAAGAGAAAGCCCTCGGCGCTCTCGCCGTCGATGCGGAGCTCCTTCAACAAGTCGGCGTTCGTCGTCGCGTCGAGGAACGCGCGGAGCGTCGCCACGCGCTTCTCTTGCAGGCGCTTCGCCATGTCGAAGCGGGTCCATCCTTCGGGGAACGTGACCTTGACGTGGCCCGCGCCCGGACGGCGTTCGAGACGCGCGAGGAGCTCGCCGGGCGTCGCGTCGTCGCCGAGGATGTGCGTCCCTTTGACGATCGCCGCCGTGCCGCCGTTGACCCAGACGTAGAACGCGAACGCACGCGGGCTCGCGACGAGACCGGCCACGGCGAGCTTGTCGGCGAGCGACGTCGCCGACTCGTCGCCTTCGATGACCACCTCGACGACGCTGCCTTGGCCCGCACCCTTGCCCGAGGGGTAGACCATGAGCCAGATCGCCGCGGCGACGAGAAGCGCCGCGAATGCCGCCGCCGTCCACTTCGCGCCCGGCGAGACGCCGAGCGTGCGCTTCGGCGCCGGGCCCGACGCGCGCGACGCGGTGGATTCGCCGCGTGCGAGAGCGTCGGCGAGATCGGGCTTGCTCTTGCGCATTCCGGTGGCGCGCTTGCGTCCCGATTTCGATTTGCGCGGCGAGCTCATCGTCCTCCCGCCGCTCCGCCGCTTCGTCGATCGAGCCACGCTTGCAGGATCGCGCACGCCGCCGCTTCGTCGATCCGCGCCTTGGCCTTCTTGCCGCGCACTTCGCTCGCGTCGAGCGATCGCTGCGCCTGCACCGTCGTCAGGCGCTCGTCCCACAGCTCGACCTCGCGGCCGGTCGCGTTCGCGATCGCCTGCGCCTGCTCGCGCGCGCGGCGCGCCGATTCTCCCTCGCCCCCGGTCATGTCGAGCGGGAGACCTACCACGAAGCGCACGACGTTCTCGTCGTCCGCGAGCGTGCGAAGCGCCGCGAGGAGCGCGCGTTGATCGCGCCCCGAGAGCACGCCGCGCGGGTGCGCCATCGAGCCGAGCTCGTCGTCGATCGCGACGCCGACGCGCGCCGCGCCCAAGTCGAGCGCGCAGGTCCGACCCCTCTTGCCTCCCTTCGCCACGCCGAGCCGAATAGCGCGTACCTGCTCGCGCGACCAGACCTCCTTGACCCCGGGCGCCGCGTAAGGCGATAAGACGCCCTCCCCGTCATGTCCCAGATTCGTGCCGTCAAAGGAATGAACGACGTGCTGCCCGAGGAGATCCCTCGTTGGCACCGCGTGGAAGGCGCGTTCGAGCGGGCCGCGGCACTCTACGGCTACCGCGAGGTGCGCACCCCGTACGTCGAGTCGACGCCCCTCTTCGTCCGCGCGATCGGTGAAGCGACCGACGTCGTCGAAAAAGAAATGTACTCGTTCGTGCATCACGACGAGCCGCTCACCTTGCGTCCCGAGGGGACCGCCGGCGCCGCGCGCGCGTACGTCGAGCACGCCGTGCACACCAAAGAGCCCGTCAGCCGCTGGTATTACATCGGCGCGATGTTCCGCGGCGAGCGCCCGGCCAAGGGGCGCTACCGGCAGTTTTACCAAGCGGGCGCCGAAATTTTCGGCGATCCAGGCCCGGGCTGCGACGCCGAGATGATCGACATGCTCGTCGGCTTCTTGAACGCCATCGAGGTCCCCGGCGTCGAAGTGCTCGTGAATTCGCTCGGCGGCCCCGAAGCGCGCGCGCGCTACAAAGAGGCGCTCGTGCAGTTCCTCGAGCCGCAGAAGTCGAAGCTCGGCGCCGAATCTCAGCGCCGTCTCGGGACCAACCCGCTGCGCATCCTCGACTCGAAGAGCCCGGACGATCAGGCCGTGCTCGAAGGCGCGCCGACGATCCACGATTTTCTCGACGACGCCGATCGCGCGCATTTCGACGGGCTCCAGCGGCATCTCACCGCGCTCGGCACGCCGTTTCGCGTTGCGCCGAAGCTCGTTCGCGGGCTCGACTACTACACGCGCACGCTCTTCGAGATCAAAGGGGCGAAGGAGAAGCTCGGCGCGGGCGACACGCTCGTGGGCGGCGGCCGCTACGACGGCATGGTCGGCGATCTCGGCGGGCCGACGGTGCCGGCGATCGGCTTCGCGGCGGGGCTCGAGCGACTCCTCATCGCGAGCGAGATGAAGACGGCGACGACGATCATCGATGCGTACGTCGCGCCGCTCGGTGCCGGCGCGGTCGACCACGCGCTCGTCCTCGGTCGCGATCTGCGCCTCGCGTCGATCCCGTGCGAGGTCGACACGCGCGGCACGTCGCTGAAGAGCCAGCTCCGCCGCGCGAACGCGCTCGGCGCGCGCGTCGTCCTCATCGTCGGCGACAGCGAGCTCGCCGAAGGGGTCGTGCAGCTCAAGGATCTCGGCGGCCACACGCAGGACCGCGTCCCGCGCGACAAAGTCATCCCGATCGTCGTCGATCGCCTCGTCGCCGCGTCGCGCGGCCTCGACTCTCGTCCGCCCGCCAAGGGGGCGCCTTGAGGTTTTTTTCACGGGGAGATCGGGAGATCGGGAGGATTTGTATTTCCGGACTCTGCGCTGTCGCGGTGACGTTCGGTGCGTCCGAAGCTCGCGCGCAGCGGGGACGGCCGCCTCCGCAGAACCAACCGACGCAGACGTCGCCGACGCAGCAACGCCAAGTCGGTCCGCGCGCGGGGCAGCAAGACGGCGAGCCGGTGCAAGTCCAGCAGCGCGTAGAGCCCTCCGCTGCGCCGCCCGCCGATCCGCTCGCGGTCTCCGACGAAGTGAAGAAGCGGATCGGCACCGACTGGGACAGCGGTTACCCGGCGCCTCGCGAGGATCCGTCGGCGACGCGCGGCATCCGCTTCCCGTTCTACGAAGAGCGCCGCGGCGACTACCACCTGCGTCTTCTGCCGCCGTTCGTCCTCGAGCACACGCGCGGCCTCGCCGACGTGAGGTCGCCGCATCTTCAAGGCGTCCCGACGACCGAGGACACCGAAGGGCTCTACGGTCTCTTCTACTACCGCCGTCGCTCCGCCGACTTCGACGCCGACGTCGTCTTCCCGCTCGCCTGGCGCGTTCGCGAACGAACGAACAAGGTCTGGGTCTTCGGACCCGCGATGCACCGCGAAGCACCGAACGAGCACGACAACTGGCTCGCGCCGATCGCGTTCGAAGGATCGCGCCCCGACGGCGGCTACTTCCACTCGCCGCTCTTGCTGACGACGTCGTCGTGGAGCGCGAAGAAGGCGTTCACGCTCGTCGGTCCGTACTTCCGCGATCGCGCCGGCAGCGAGGTCGATCTCGGCGTCGCGCCGGTCTTCTTTCGCGGCGACAACGGCAACATCGACGGCGATCGCAAGACGTACACGCTGATCCCGCCGCTCCTTTACTTTCACCGCGAGCGCGAGCGCGACGAGAGCACGATGACGGTCATCGGGCCGGTCATCATGCAGTCGAACGCCAAGCGCGACATCTTCGACGTCGCGCCGCTCTTCTTCCACATCAAGGGGAAGCCCGAGACGGGCGGCATCGCCGAAGAGCACACGACGATGTTCCCGTTTTTTCACTGGGGGCACTCGCCGGACAAATCGCTCTTCGTGGTGCCGGGTTACTTCCGCCGCCTGACGCGCACCGCCGACACGCTGATCACGCCGTTCTTCTCGCAAGCCGAGACGCGCAACGGTTCGACGACGTTGACGACGATCGGTCCGGTGATCCCCATTTACTGGCGGTACACCGATCGCGATCTCGGCGTGAAGGCGCTCGGCATCTTGCCGCTCTTCTATCAATCCGACAGCCCGGTCGGGCACGACTACCTCACACCGCTCTTCGGCAAATTCGAGACGTACGGCGTGTCGAAGACCTACTGGGCGTTCCCGTCGATCACCGTGTCGACCGACACGCAGGGCTGGTCGACGAACGTCTATCCGTTCGCGTTCGTCGGTCGCGAGAAAGAGTCGTCGCACACGGTGCTCGCGCCCGTGTTCTGGGATTTCGCGAACCCGAAGCGACGCACGACGGTCGGGTTCCCACTCTATTGGCGCTTCGCGGATACGGTCGACGAGTCGATCACGCAGCTCGCGGCGAACACGCTCTACCTGCAGAAGAAGGTCGCGGGGGGGCACGACTGGAGCTTCCACGTGTTGCCGCTCTTCTCGTACGGCGAGAACCCGCGCGGGTATTTCTGGAACGTCCTCTTCGGGCTCGCCGGGTTCACGCGCGAGGGGAACGCCGACACGATGCGCGCGTTCTGGATTCCGATTCCGCTCGGGGGATCGGCGGCCGTGAAGGCGTCGGCGTCGACGAAGTAGGCGCCGTCACCGCCGCGCGTGCGCGTCGATTTCGGTCATGAGGTGGACGCCGTCGCGATTGAAGAGATCGTTGTGATGGCCACCGGGGACGGTGATGAAGCGCGCGCCGGCGATCGTGCGCGCGAGGAGCTCGCCCATGTCGTACGGGATGACCTCGTCGCGATCGCCGTGGATGATCAGCGTCGGGAGCTTGATCTCGCCGGCCTTCGCGAGCGTGTCGAAGTGATCGGCAACGCAGAGCCGCGTCGGGAGGAACGGCGCGAAGCGTGACGCGATGCCGGGGATCGACGTGTACGGCGTGACGAGGACGAGCGACGCACCGCGACCGCGCCGCGCCATCTCCGCGGCGACGCCGCTCCCGAGCGACGTGCCCCACAGCGTGACGCCCGCTGCCTGGATGCCGCGCGATGCGAGCGCGTCGAGCGCGGCCTCGGCGTCGAGGTAGAGCCCCGCCTCGGTCGGCGTCGGCCCCGCGGACGGCCCGTAGCCGCGGTACTCGACGAGCGCGACGCCGAAGCCGCGACGCGCGAGATCGCGCGCGAGCGGGACGCTGTCGGCGATCTGCTCGCCGTTACCGTGGAAGAAGACGACGGTGCGCGCCCCCGGCGGCGGCGCGACGAACGCGACGTGCGCGGCGACGCCGTCCGCCGTGCGGAGCGCGAGGAGCTCGACGCGCGGCTCGCCCTCCGCGACGAACGCGCGTGGCGGCGGCGCCGGGTAGAGCACGCGACGGAACGCGAGCCGCGCGACGACGCAAACCCCCGCGTAGATCACGACCGCGCCGATCAGGAGCTGCATCCACCACCTTCGTCGCTTCGAGAGGACCAAGCGCACCTTACGTAACCATCTCGAACGCTTGGCGCCGATCTCTCGTGCCCGGTCATGCGTTTCGGTTCGCCACTGAACGAATGGGGCTTCGTTTCGCGCTCCGATTCTTCTCAATGGAACGACCACAACGATGAACGCAGGTCACACTTTCCGCCGTCCGCGCCAGGAGTTGCGACCACGCATCTCATGGCGCATCTCGGAGAATCGGCGTTCGTTGATCCGCAACCTCAGGGGGTGTTCTTGCCGCGTGCGACGACGCGAACGAAGGCGGAAAGCGCGATCGCGATCTCCTCGCGCGTCGTCGTGTCTCCGAGCGAGAACCGGACGCTCGACGATGCGCGCGCGTCGTCGTGGAACATGGCGGCGAGGACCGGGGACGGCTCGGCCGTACCGGCGCTGCACGCGCTCCCGCTCGACACGCAGACCCCTTCCAAGTCGAGCGCGGCGACGAGCTCCGGGCCGTTCCAACCGGGGCACACGACGTTGGTGACGTGAGGGGCGCGCGCGGCGACGCCGTTGACGATCGCGCCCGGCAGCGCGGCGAGGAGACCGCGCTCGAGCTCGTCGCGGAGAGCGGCGACGTCGCGGTAGCGCGTCGGGCCGCCGAGGGCGTGGCGCGCGGCGATCGCGAAGCCTGCCGCGGCGATCGGATCGAGCGTCCCCGGACGGATGCCGCGCTCTTGGCTCCCGCCGACGACGACCGAATCGATCCGCGCGCCGCGCCCGAGGACGAGCGCGCCGATCCCCTTGGGTCCGCGAATCTTGTGTGCCGCGAGGCTGCGCGTGTCGGCGGCGAGCCCGAACGCATCGACGCGACCGACCGCTTGCACCGCATCGACGTGAACCCGCGCGCCATGACGATGCGCGATCGCGATCGCCTCGTCGACGGGCTGAACGACGCCGGTCTCGGGGTTCACCGATTGGATCGCGACGACGCGCGCGCCGCCTTCCGCGAGCGCCGCTTCGAGATCCGCGAGATCGATCGTCCCCTCGTCGCGAACGCGCAGCCAACGCACGCGCGCGCGCCCCTCGCGCTCGAGGAGCTCCGCGACACGCGACACCGACGGATGCTCGAGACGGCTCGTCACGAGAACGCCGCCGTCGGCCCAGCCCGATCGGAGCGCGAGGTTGTTCGCCTCTGTCCCGCCCGACGTGAAGACGACGTCACGCGGATCGCACTGCATCAGCTTCGCGATCGCCTCGCGTGCATCCTCGACGCGCGCGCGCGCCGCACGCCCGGCCGCGTGGACGCTCGACGGATTCGCCCACGTCGTGCGCGCCGCGTCCGCCATCGCCGCGATCGCTTCGTCGAGCGGCGGAGCCGTCGCGTTCCAATCGAGGTAGACGCGCGCAAGGCTCACGCTCACGCCCCGCGGCTCAATTCGTCGCGTCGAGCACGACGGTCGGTGCGCGCTTCGCGACGGTGAGCGAGAACGCGGCGCCGGTGAGGTACGCCCCCTCGACCGTCGCGCCCGCGCCCAACCGCACGTCGCCGCCGAGCCCACGCGCGACACGGCGCGCGATCGCGAGCCCGACGCCGACGCCTCCGTGCGCGCGCGTCGGCGAGCCGTCGATCTGGAAGAACGGCTCGAAGACGCGCTCGGCGCGCTCGGGCGCGACGCCCATTCCCGAGTCGGCGACGAGGAGCTCGTACGTCGCTTCGTGCGCGATGACGCGAACGCCGACGATCCCGTCCTCGGGCGTGAACTTCACCGCGTTGTCGAGGAGCTGCCCCATCGCGCGCCCGAGGCGATCCGAATCGCCGTACGCCGGAAGCCCACCGCGCGGGAGCTCTTCGAGGAGCGTGATGCGGCGCTCGGCGAAACGATCCGCCGTCTGCGCGATCGATCGCCGAACGAGATCGAGGAAATCGTAGTCCTTGTGGAAGAAGCGCATCTTCCCGGTCTCGAGGCCCGTCACGTCGATCAAGTTGTCGAGGATCGATCGGAGCCGCCGCACGCAATCGTCCATCGCGCGGAGCGACTTCGACTGCGGCTTCGTGAGCGGCCCGAGCTCTTCGTCCATGAGCATGCGCAAGTACCCGACGATCGGCGTCATCGGCGTCGCGAGCTCGTGCGAAATGTTTCGGTAGAACTCGCGGCGCAGGCGTTCGAGCTCGCGGAGGCGCTCGTTCGCCGCGGAGAGCTCGGCGATCTTCACCTCGAGGTGCGCGACCATCTTGTGCGACTGCATGCGTAGGCGCTCGCCGGTCGCGTCGGCGCTCGAGTGGTACGGCTCGCGGTGGCCGGTGATGTAGCGGCGCACGAGCGTCGCGAAGTTTCGCGCGTCGATCGGCTTTTGGATGAAGCCGTCGCAGCCGACGGCGAAGCTCGTGTCGCGATCGCCTTCGGCGGTGATGGCGACGATCGGCACGCCGCTGAGCGACGCCTCGCTTCGCAGACGGAGCGTGACCTCGTACCCGTCGAGCCCCGGGATGTTGAGATCGACCAAGACGAGGTCCGGACGCTGCGCGAGCGCGAATCGAACGCCTTCGAGGCCGTCCTCGGCGTCGACGACGTCGTGCCCATCGGCCTGCAGGAGCTTGCGAACGAGGAGCCTGTTTCGAGGATCGTCCTCGATGTGGAGCACGCGCGACATCGATCCGTCCCTCTACCCACCTGCGAGAAGGCGCTCGCACAGGTGTGCGAAGGCCGCGTTCCCCTTTACATCCAGTGTAGCCCGGCTACGTTGCGCGGGCTCCGATGACCTCTTATCGCATGCTCCGCCCCGTCGCCGCATCAGTAGTCGCGTTGGCCGCGTTCAGCGCGTTTCCGCTCGCGGCCTGCTCGAATCTCACGTCGCCGCCCGAGCCGATCGCGAGCGAGACGACCGACGTCCCCGCCGCAGCGCCGCGTCCGGCCGCGTCGAGTGCAGCGCCGCGTCCCACCGCGCCGCCGACGCCGACCGCGCAGAAGCCGCCGCCTACGCCTCAGCCCGCGCCGCCGGTCCCCGAAGACGTGAAGGCGCCGCCTGCGACCGCAAAGAAGACCGCGTCGGGCCTGGCGTACCGCGTCCTCAAGCCCGGCAAGGGCGAGTCGCCCAAGGCGACCGACCGCGTGACGGTGCACTATTCGGGATGGACCCTCGACGGAAAGATGTTCGACAGCTCGGTGACGCGCGGCGAGCCGACGACGTTTCCGCTCAACGGCGTCATCAAGGGTTGGACCGAGGGCGTGCAGCTGATGAAGGTCGGCGAGAAGACGCGCTTCTGGATTCCGGCGGATCTCGCGTACGGCGACAAGCCGCAGCGTCCGGGCGCACCGTCGGGGATGCTCGTGTTCGACGTCGAGCTCATCGGGATCAACATGCCGCCGCCGGGCGCGCCGCCGGGAATGCCGCAGGGCCATCCGTGACGCGGGGGCGACGGACGGCGACGCTGTTGGCGATCGCGACCTCGATCGCGCTCGTCGCGTGCGGTTCGCAGCAGTTCGCGCCGCGCAACGAGACCGGCGTCCCCTCGCCGCCCACGTCCGCGACGACCGCCGCGAGCGCCACGTCGCCCGCGACGAGCGCAACGACCGCGACGTCACCGTCGTCCGACGGGACCGCCGCGCCCGCCGGCAGCTCGACCGCCGCCGCAAAGGCCCCCGCGCGAAAGTACGTCATCGCGCGCCACGTCCTCATCCAGTGGATGGGATGCAAAGCGGCCGACGCGAAGATCGTCCGCACCAAAGAGCAGGCGCGCGCCGTCGCCGAAGACGTCTTGCGCCGCCTCAAGGCGGGCGAAGAGTTCACGCGCGTCGTGCTCGATTACTCCGACGAGCCGAACGCCGGACGCCGCGGCGGATCGCTACCGCCGTTCGGTCGCGGCACGATGGACAAGCAATTCGAGACGGTCGCCTTCGCGCTCGCGCCCGGGGAGATCTCCGGCATCGTCGAGACGCCGTTCGGTTTTCACGTCATCCAGCGGCTCGAATAGACGTGAGCGCGCCTCGGAAGTCCCTCCCGCCGAAGAAGAAGCGAACGGTGCTCGTCGTCGAGGACGACGCGTCGGTCCGCCAGATGATCGTGACTGCGCTTTCGAAGAAGTACGTCGTCGTCGCGGCGTCCGACGGCCTCGAAGCATCCGAGAAGCTCGGCTCGATGGATCCTCCGGATCTCATCGTGTGCGACGTCATGATGCCGAAGGTCGACGGCTTCTCGTTCATCAAACGCATCAAGAGCGATCCGGCGTTCCACAGCGTCGCGGTGATCTTCCTCACGGCGAAGACGCAGCCCGCGGCGGTCGTGCAGGGAATCCAGCTCGGGGCCAAGCACTTCATCAGCAAGCCGTTCAGCCCGGCCGATCTCATCGCGAAGATCGACAAGCTCTTAGCATGAGGGCGTCCACGCCCGCGCCCGCGTCCAAACGGCGCAAACGCGAAGCGATCGTGCTCCCGCCCGCGGGCGCGCTGCCGCTCGGCGCACCTCTCGCGTACGCCGGTGCGCTACTGAGCGGACTCCTCTATTGGTTGGCGTTCGCGGGGATGGACGTGTGGCCGCTCGCGTTCGTCGCGTTCGTTCCGCTGTGGATCGCGATGCATCGCCAGCGACCGCGTCGCGCGCTCGCGCTCGGGCTCGTCGCGGGTCTCACGATGAACGTCTGCGGCTTCTATTGGCTGCAAGAGATGCTCAAGACGTTCAGCGGCTTCCCGACGTTCGCGTGCATGTTCTTCGTGCTCGTCGTCTGCGCGTACCAAGGGGGGCGCATGGCGCTCTTCGGTTGGCTCTACGCGCGCGCGACGTCACGCGGGTGGCCAGCGGCGATCACGCTGCTCCTCGCGTTCGCGGCGAGCGAGCTCGTCTATCCGCTCCTCTTCCCTTGGTACTACGCCGCGACCGTCCACCAGATCCCGCTCCTCACGCAGACCGCCGAGCTCGGTGGCCCGATCCTCGTAGGCGTCGTCCTCGTCGGCGCCAACCTCGCGATCGCCGAGCCGCTCCTCGCACGCCTCGAAGGGCGCACACCCGACCGGCAGGTCATCCTCGGCGGCGTCATCGGCCTCGCCGTCGCGATGGCGTTCGGTGCGTGGCGGATCAGAGCGACCGACGCGAGCGCCGCCCAATCGCCCGAGGTCAAGGTCGGCATGGTGCAGGCGAACATGGGGCTCATGGAGAAGCGGCAGGATCCCTACGAAGGGATGAACCGCCATCTTCGCGCCACCGCGAAGCTCCGCGAGCAAGGCGCAGATTTCGTCGTCTGGAGCGAGACGTCGGCGATGCGTCCGCTCCGCGAAGAAGAAATGAACCGCGCCGTGCCGCGCGAGATCGGTCGCCTCATCGGCGTGCCCGCGATCTTCGGCGCCGTCCTCGTCAAGCCGCATCCGGATCCGCGACGCCGCTACGTCTACTTCAACAGCGCGCTCTCGACCGACGCGCGCGGCGAGGTCAACGGCCGCTACGACAAGGAGTACCTCCTCGCGTTCGGCGAGTACCTCCCGTTCGGCGACGCGTTCCCCGCGCTCTACGAGGCGTCGCCCAACAGCGGACGCTTCAGCGCCGGCACCGAGCTCACGCCGCTCACGATCGACATCGCCGGGACGAAACACAGCGTCGCGATGCTCATCTGCTACGAGGACATCCTCCCGTCGTTCACCAACCGCGCGGTGTCGGCGACGAAGCCCGAGCTCCTCATCAACATGACCAACGATGCGTGGTTCGGCGACTCGAGCGAGCCGTGGGAGCATCTCGCGCTCGCGCAGCTCCGCGCGATCGAGCACCGACGCTACCTCGTGCGCAGCACGAACAGCGGCGTGAGCGCAGTGGTCGATCCGGTCGGGCGCGTGATTTCGCACACGTCGACGTTCAAAGAAGAGACGACGCTCGCGGTGGTGCGATGGATGAAAGGCTCGACCGTGTACGAGGCAATCGGCGACGCGCCGTGGTACCTCGCCGCGATCCTCGCCATCGGCACCGCGTTCTTGCGCCGAAAGACGAACGCCGCCGCCGCTTGAGGCGCGCAACGCCTCAGGTGTCACCGTATCGCCACGCTCGTCGGAAAGTCGGACAGCGGCGTGAACCTGCTACTTCGGCCCCTCGACGGCGCGCGAATCTAGCGTAGCTTCAACGGGTTCCTTACCGCTTGAACACCCGGCGCCCTCGAACGTCTAACCTTGGAATCATGAAGCTCGGACCCCTTAAACTATTCGCCGTCGCAGGTGGGCTCACGCTGCTCGGCAGCGTCCTCGGGCTCGCGCCGGGATGCACGGTCCTCGTCAGCGATCGCCCGCTCGACGACGCGAGCCCCGGCATCTACTCGAGCTGCAACGAGTGCCTCTACCAGACCTGCATGGCGCAGTGGTCGGTGTGCGCCGCGTCGCGCGAGTGCATGTCGATCTACACCTGCTCCACCGCGCCGGGCTGCGATCAGGCGTGCGTCGACGCTTGCTACCTCGCCCACCCGAGCGCGCAGGGTCCGTACTACTCGCTCGCGTCGTGCGACTACCAAGCGGCGCAGAGCACGACGTGCAAGCCGCTCTGTTCGCCGTCAGCGCCCGACTCCGGCGCGCCCGACACCGCGACGCCGGACAGCGACACCGACGCCGCCGACGACGCGCAGCCGCCGGCCGACTCGGCGACACCCGACGCCTCGCCGCAAGATGCATCGACGCCGCTCGACGGCGCTGCCGTTCAGACGTGCAGCGAGTGCGCGGCGCAAAAGTGTGCCGCCGAGCGCGCCGCCTGCACCGTCAACACGCCGTGCGAGACGTACACGGCGTGCCTCGGCGCATGCACGACGATCGCGTGCGTCGACGCATGCGCCGCATCGAGCCCCGACGGCAAGACCGCGTCCCAGAAGTACAGCGACTGCATCTCGATGAGCTGCTCGCGCGAGTGCGGGGTGTCCCAATAATTTGACGGTGAAACGGCATTCGGTGAGTCTGACGAGTTAAGGATTTCGTGGGAGAGCTTGACCACATAGCGCGGCAGACGCCGCACCGGAGAAGAGGCAGCGATGAATAACACTTGGAAGCTTTCAATCATGGGCGCCATTGCGCTCGCCGCGTCGAGCACCGTCATGGTGGTCGGCTGTACCGTGACCACAACGTCGGGCCCGCTCGGCGACGGCGGTCTCGATGGATCCACCGGCGACGGCGCGGTGACAACGGACGGCGGCGGCGGCGAAGGCGGCACGATGTGCTCCGCGACAGCGATGTGCCCGATCATCGCGTCGTCCACGGGGATCAGCTTCGACAACCCGCAGTGCGGCGATTGCGACAAGTGCACCGCGGCCAAATGCTGCGACGAGGCCACCAAGTGCTTCACGAAGGTCGACGGCGGCAACTCGGAGTGCGAGGACATGCTCGGTTGCATCTCGGACTGCGCGAAACCGAACGACGCCGGCATCACGCTCGACCAGTGCAAGACCAACTGCCGCGCTGCGTACCCGCAGGGCTACACGGACTTGGTCGCGATCGATTCGTGCCAGAGCACCGACACCGACGCTGGCGCCGCCCCCGGCAAGTGCCAAGTAGAGTGCCAGTAACCAGCACGCGCTCTCGCACCGTTTCTTCTTCGGGCTCTCGGCGGACGCTTCGGCGTCGCGGGGGCCCGAGGTCGTTTTGTCGTCGGCGTTTGGCGTTCGTGATTAGAGCTTCAGCGCCTTCTTCAGGCG
>JBBQXV010000194.1:0-18058 GCA_038209335.1 Polyangiales bacterium
CGAGCGCGTTGTACGCGTACGTCTCGATGACGTCGGCCTGCCCACTGACCTGCCGCGTGACTTTGATCACGCGGTACAGATCGTCGTAGTCGATGACGTCCGTCCCCTCGGGATCCGTCATCGTTCGCGGGTTGCCGACCGGATCGTACGTCGCCGTGTAGCAACGATCCGGGAAGCCGCTCGCGCTGTAGCAGCGCTTCCAGATGCGACCTTCGTTGTCGTGCCACTGCTCGCGCGTGTGCCCGTCCGGGTACGTGAGCTTCGAATTGCGCCCGAGCGCGTCGTAGTCGAAGACGTACGTCCCCTCGCCGGGAATGCTTATCTGCCGCAGCAGCCCTCGCGCGTCGTACGTGAGATCGTGCGTCCCGTCCGCGTTGACGATCTGCTTCAGCCGATCGTTGTTCGGCTCGTACTTGTATGTCGACGACGTCGTGTGGAAGTTGAGCGCGTAGTGGTACCCGCGATCGATTCGCGTGACCCGGCCCGCAGTGTCGCGCGTGTAGCCGTAGTCGACGTAGTTGTTTCCGCGGATGCCGCCGAAGCCCGTCGTCTGCGTGAGGTCGTATTCGACGTTGTACGCGTACGTGGCGTTGCCCGCCGCGCCCTCGTGGCTGTTCGGGAGCGCAATGGGGAGCGAGCTCGTCCAGCTCACGACGTCCTTTGTCAGCTGCCCAGACAGTTGGTTGTTGACGTCGACCGCCGTGCTCCCCGCGAACGGAAGCCCGCTGCGATCGTCGCGGCGCGTGGTGCGCCCCGCTCCGTCCAGCTGGACGCCGTAGCTGATCTGCATCGTCGCGTCTTGGTAGAAGCTCACTTGCGGCCAGCCGCGCGTGCGCGTGACGCCGCCGTTGTTGAACGTGTCGAAGGAGCGTGTGCCGATCTGGTAGTCGCCGGCGCCGAGTGTCGCGCCGAGCGCAGTCGGCGGAGCACTGCCGGTCGCGCCACCGGCGAGGACGTTCGTGCCGATGAGACCCGTAGCGGACGGCGTGGGATACCCGCGTGCGTGCTGGCGTCCGAGCGAGTCGATGACCGCGCTCACGCGCCCGAGCTGGTCGTGCACGAACGTCGTCGTCTTCGCCGGGCTGAAGCGATCGTTCACCGTCTTGAGCTCGCCCGTCGGCTCGTAGTCGTAGCTCTCGGTGTTGTTGTCCGGATCGGTGACGGTCGCGAGCCGCCCCTCTTTGCCGTACGTCATCGTCCACGCGGCGCCCGGCGGAAGGTCCGGCGTGCGAATGCTCGACACGAGCGTCGCCTCGCTGCAATTGCAGCCGGTCTGCGTGTAGTCGAGCACCGTCGCATTTCCGAGCGCGTCGGTCGCAGTTTTGAGTCGATTGTTCGCGTCGTAGACGTACGTCCACGTCGTCGCGCCATCGAAGTACGAATTGACGTTGCCCGCAGCATCGTGACCCATCGTCACGACGCGACCGAGCGGATCGCTGAACGTCGACGGATTGCCCTGCCCATCGAAGCCCGTCGTCGTCTTGACGCCGTGCTGCGTGACCGTGTCGCCCTGCCCGTACACGCCGTTCCACGTGTACGTGACCTGGCGGCCCGTCGGGGAGACGTTGTTGAACGCCTCCCAGATCCGCGTCGGGCGACCGACGCTGTCGCGGTCGACGTTGAACCGATAGTTGCCCGGCCCCTCGTAGTAGTTCGCGATGCGCCCGTTGGCGTCATACGAGTACGCCTGGTTGACGACGCGCGACGTGCCCGGATCCCCCGTGCCCACTTCGATGAGGCGGCCTTGGACGTCGAAGATCGTCTCGAGCCCGACGGCCAGCCCATTCACCGTCGTGTACGCGGGGCGCTGCAAGATGTTGTTCAGGCGTTGCTCGCGCACGTCACGACCCCCTTCGAGGATCGGCGGATGCACGGTCGCTACCGTGTAAGGGATCGTGTTCGCGACGTACGTCTCGCGATCGATCGTTCCCTGTTTGCTCAGCGTGAGCGAGTGCGCGACGCCGCGCGGATCGGTGTAGCCGCCCGTGCGAACCGGGTAGCCGCCCGAATCGTACGACGCGACGACGGGCGTGAAGGTGTACGTGTCGTCGGTGGCCGGCTTCCGAGTCTTCTTGATCGTGCCGTCGGCGTTGTACTCGTAGAGAGTCGAGTCACCCTGCGGGCTCGTCTTCTTCGTCATCCTGTGGCCGACGTACTCGAAGGAATAGGTCTCGCCGTCCGGCTCGATCCACTGCGTGAGATCGCCGTTGCCATCGACCACGACGTTGGTCGTGCGCGACGCCGGATCGGTGATCGTCGTCAGCTTCCCGCCCGAGTAGCCGAAGGCCGTCGCTCCGCCCGTCGCGTCCGTGATCGACGCGACCTGATCGCTCGTCGGGCTCGTGTATTGGACCGAGAACACTCCTTCGCCCGTTCGCGCGCGACGCTCGACGAGGCGATAGCCGCGCGTCGGCGTCACGGCGTACGTATCGAGAATGTCGGCGGTCGTGTCGGTGACGGTCGCGAGGCCATTCGCGAACGCGATCGATCGCGTCGGCGCGTACTCGCTCGAGAACGGCGTCACCGCGTATTGCGTGACCGACACGCCGTCGTGGACGTAGATCGTCGTGTCGTCGAGCCCCATCAGCGAGAACTTCTTGTTCGTGCCGATCCACTTCGTGTTGAGCTCGCCGCTGGGGATGTCGGCGTCGAACACCATCCACTTCGCGTCGTGCCCGCCGAGCGGATCCCAAAGCGCGGCGCCGAAGGTTCCCGAGACCCAGATCTTCCCGCTTGCCACGGTCGACAGCTGAATGGGCTGGTTGAGAGGGAACTTCTTCTCCGGAACGCGTTCCCCCGTCGGCGTCACGAAGCTGCCCGCGCCATCGCCGAGCGCGAGGCTCACGACGCTGGTCGGACCGATCTCACCGTTCGAGTCGGGCTTGACGGCGTACACGGCATTGCGCGCGCGGTCGGCGACATACAGGACACCGTCGAGCCCCATCGTGAGCCCGTGCGGCTCATCGAACCGGACGCCCGCCAGCGGCGCGCTCGGCTCGAATCCGATGTCGCCGCCTGTCGCGAGCGAAAGCGCATCGACCTGCGGCGTGGTGCCGAGGCGGATGCGGTAGAGCACCTCGGTGACGCCGGACGTGTAGTACGCGACGCCATCACGCGCCGCGACTCCCGCGAGCATGAAGATCGTCTCGGGCGGCGTGAGCTTGCGCGTGATGAGCGACTGAACGCCCACCCCTTCGGTGATGTCGACGAGACCGAGCTCCGCGGCGACGATGAAGTGCCGCTGCGATCCGACATACGTGATCGCCATCGCGAGCGGCGAGCCTTGGTACGAAGGTCCCGTGACCTGTGGCGTGGTGGCGCCGTTGACCAACTTGAGAATCGCGCCGGCGTCGTTCGCGACGAAGACTTGGTTCGTCTGCGGATCGCGCGCAAGCACACGCACCTGCGAGCCAGGCGCCCACAGAACCGTTCCCGTCGTGCGCGGGAAGAAGCGCTCGTGTGTCCCCGCGCCGTCGACGATGATCGCCTCGTCGGCCGACGGATTCTTGTAGAGGCGCTGCGCCACGGAGAGCGCCCAGCCGGTGCCGAACGTCTGCGTGTGGCGGTGATCGATGAACACTTGGCGATCGAGGACGAGGCTCGGCCCTTGGTCGACGTTCGTCTGAAGCGCCGGGGGCGCCGGAAACGCTGTGCCGCCGCCCATTGGCACGACTCCGAACGCGGAGGGCCCGCCCGACACGCAGCCCCTGCCGCCCACCGACTGCGTCGGTAGCGTGATCTCGAGATGCTGCGGGTAGTACCCGGGCTGCGCGACGCTGCCGTTGCCGGTCTGCGGCACGACGACGTTCGAGGGATAGTCGAAGCCGTTCGCCGTCAGCGGTGTTTGAAAGTCGACCTCGTGCGGATCGTTCCCGCCGATCTTCTCGCTCGTATGGATCAAGCCTCCGAGCGCGACAGCGTTTCCCGGCGTGCACGCCGCGCCGCTCCCGCAGCTACCGCCGCCCCCGCCGCTCCCCTTTGGTACGCACTTCGCGGTCACGGACAACGACGACGACGCCGCGATGAGCGCGACGTGCGGCTGCGCGCCGTAGCCAGAGCCTGCGGGGATCGTCACGCCGACGGACTGGCTGTCGTAGCCGATCGCGACGCCGTAGCTCCGCCCCGCGCGCATGTAGCCCGGAACGTCGAAGCTCTGTCGCAACGTACCGTTGGCGAGCCCGACGCTGCTGCCTGCGCAGATGCCCTGCGACTGCGTCGGATCGGATCCTCGCTGCGCGGTGAAGAGCCACTCGTAGTTGAGCCCGAAGTTGCCGTCGTAGGTGCTGAAGTGGCTGGTCGTGTACTTGAACCCGCTGCCGTCCCACGTCGCGAAGCCCTGATGAAGCCAGCGCGCGTTCACGCGGTCGACGTAGCCGACCGGGATCGTGGCCGTGGTCGGGACGTTGCGCGTGTTCGTGAAGCGCACGCTGACCGGTACTTGGAACTGCGTTCCGTCGGGCTCGAGCTCGACGGCATACGTCGTCGTCGTGATCGCCGGCAACGGGAACGGGAGGTGGGACCGCTTCGTGAGCGGCGTGATCTGGATCGGCGTGGGCGCTGTGAGCGCGCCCGGCGGAACAATCACCGTCACGAGCCCTTGCGAGTCGGTCGCGGTGCCGCCCGCTGTGCCGACCATCGTGACCTTCGGATCGCGATTGACGACCACGATCGTGCCGAAGTCGATCGCGTCGCCCGGGTGCGCGTACGCCTCGCGCATCATCGGGAGGCTGCCCGGCGCGACGATCGTCAGGATCAAATGATGCGGCGCGGACCCCTCCGACTCCGCGTCGGGAAACTGGGTGAGGCGCGCACGGAACGAGCCGTCGGAGCCGAAGGTGGTCGCGACATCGCCGCGCGGAGCGTTGGCGGTCGAGTCGTCGTAGACCGTGAGCGAATAACCGGTGACGCCGCCGCCCGTCGTGCTCTGGACGAGCCCCATGAGCGATGCGCGCGCCTCGAAGACGTCGCCGACGGAGACCGGATTCGGATCGCAGCCGACAATGGGGGTGTACGCGAAGCCGCTCTGCGGACTGCACGTCGACGTGAAGCACTGAGTCGGGGGATTCGGTGTCGGCGGCGTTCCGCTCGCGCAGGCGCCATCGGCATTGCACGTCTCTGCGCCGTTGCAGAAGTTGCCGTCGGAGCATGCAGTCCCGAGCGCGGCGGGCGGATTCGAGCACGTACCGGTCGACGAGTCGCACGTGCCAGCCACGTGGCACGCATCGCTCGCCGTGCAGGTGACCGGATTCGCTCCGGCGCATTTTCCGCTGACGCATGCATCCGTCTGCGTGCAGGCGTCTCCGTCGGTGCACACGGTCCCGTCCGCGGCAGCCGGATTCGAGCACGCGCCGCTCGTCGTGTCGCATGTGCCGGCGACGTGGCACGCGTCGGTTGCCGCGCACGTCACGGGGCTCGTCCCGGTGCAAACGCCGCTGCTGCACAAGTCGAGCTGGGTGCAGGCGTTCCCGTCGGTGCACGGCGTGCCGTCGGCGAGCGCCGGACTCGCGCATGCGCCGGTCGACGTATCGCAGGTGCCGGCGGCGTGGCACTGATCGATCGCGGCGCAGATGACCGGGCTCGCACCCGCGCAAGCGCCCGCCTGGCAGCTATCGACGGTGGTGCAAGCGTTTCCGTCGGAGCAGCTCGATCCGTCCGGCTTCTGAGGTGTCGAGCACGTGCCGGTATTCGTATCGCACGCCCCCGCGACGTGGCACTCGTCGCTCGCGGTGCAGGTCACCGGGCTGGCGCCGACGCACGTGCCGCTCTGGCACGAGTCGCTCTGCGTGCAGGCGTTGCCGTCGTTGCAGCTCGCTCCGTCGAGCTTCGACGGATTCGAGCACAGACCCGTCGCCGTATTGCACGTGCCGACGTCGTGGCACTCGTCGCTCGCGGCGCATGTGACCGGATTCGACCCGACGCAGAACCCCGCGCGGCACGAATCGGTCTGCGTGCAAAGGTTGCCATCATTGCAGCTCGTCCCGTCGGACGCGCTCGCGTGCGAGCAGACTCCGTTGTCGCACGTGTCCGCGGTGCACGCGTTCCCGTCGTTACAGTCCGCAGGAACGCACGCGGCGTCCGCGGCGGCATCGACCACGTCGGACGCTGCGTCGACGACGTCGCCGGCCGCATCTTCAACGTCCGGTCCGGCATCGGCGACCTCGTCGGGCGCGTCGACTTCGTCGGCCGCGTCGTTCGTCGCGTCCGTCGAAGCGTCGTCACCGCCGCCATCGTCGCTCGCGTCGCTCGGGTCCACGACGAGCGGAAGCTCGGCGTCGTCGAGCACGACCTGCACGCCGGCGTCGGTCGGATCCGCCTCGGGCATCGAGGCGTCCTGAGGTACGTCGCACGATTCATCGCCGAGCTCACACGCGCTTTCGCGTTGGCGCTGTGTCCCCGTCTGCTCGTCGGCGGCGGGGCTTCCGCATCCGATCGCGGTGCTCGTGGAGATCAGGGAGGCGAGAACGAACCAGAAGAGTGGACGATGAGAAGTCGGACGCGGCATGACCCATTCTTTTCGCGAAGCACGGGCAGATCTCCCCCGCCACACGCGCGAGCCGCGAGCGTCGTCGGAGATCTGCGTGTCACTTCCTTTGTCGGATCGGGCCTGGCGTTAGTTGTCAGAAATCGACACATCCAAGAACGATTTGATCGACGTGAGAAGACGCGGCCGCCCCTCCCAACCAGGCGCGCAAGACGCTTGTAGTCGACGCAACTCGACCGTCAAGCGCGGTGCGCCAATACTTGGTGACGAGGCAGTGTCGGAAGCGTCGAGCGCGTAGCGCGCATACGCTCGAAGTCGAAGTCGAGGTTGACGCCAAAGTGGGCCACTCCCAGCTATCGTGCGCGACGCATGCATCCGGAGCGCGAGACGATCGTACGGACGAGGTTGCCGGTCGACCTCGGGCTCACACTCGGTCCGCTCTCGAACGGGCGTCGCGATCCGACGACCCGCGTCGACGCGGACGGGAGCTGGTGGCGCGCGACGCGGACGCCGCTCGGCGCGGCGACGACGCGCTTCGAACGACTCGCGTCCGGCGACGTGCGCGTGTGCGCGTGGGGAGATGGCGCCGAGTGGGCGATCGACGCGGCGCCGGATCTGCTCGGCGCGAACGACTCGCTCGAAGGCTTCGCGCCGACGGGGAAGCTCGCGACGTTGCATCGGCGCTTCGCCGGAATGCGCATCGCGCGATCGCGCGCGGTGTTCGAGGCCGCCGTCGGGACCGTGCTCGGGCAGCTCGTGACGTTCATCGAAGCGCACCGATCGTTCGTCGGGATCGTGCGCGCGTGGGGTGAGCACGCGCCCGGGCCGGGGGGACTGATCCTCCCGATCGCGCCCGCGACGCTCGCGGCGCGCACGTCGTTCGACCTTCGCGCGCACGGCGTCGAGGCGAAGCGCGCGGCGACGCTCGTGTCGACAGCGCGTCGCGCGCGTCAGCTCGAAGAGGCGATCGACATGCCGCTCGACGAAGCGCGCGTGCGCCTCCGCGCGATGGCCGGGATCGGCGCGTGGAGCGCACCGAAGATCGCGATGGTGGCGCTCGGCGATGCCGACGCGGTGCCGATCGGCGACTTTCACTCGCCGCACACGATCGTCTTCGCGTTCACCGGTGTCGCGCGCGGCACCGATGCGCAGATGCTCGAGCTCCTCGCGCCGTTCGCCGGGCACCGCGGTCGCGTGCTGCGGCTCATCGAGCACGCGGGGATCCATGCGCCGCGCTTCGGTCCGCGCCGACCGCTCCGCTCGCGACGACGTTGAGGCTGCCGTTGCCTCGGCGGCGCTGAAGACTTAGGTTCCGATCGCACGATGGCCGAGGACCTCTACAGCTTGCTCGGCGTCGCACGCGGCGCGGACGCCGACGCGATCAAGAAGGCGTATCGCAAGCTCGCGAAGGAGCTCCACCCCGATCGCAACCCGGGGAACAACGCGACCGAGGCGCGCTTCAAGAAGGTGAACCACGCCTTCGACGTCCTCGGCGATCCGAAGAAGCGAAAGCTCTACGACGAGTTCGGCGAGGACGGTCTTCGCGAAGGCTTCGATCCCGATCGCGTGCGCCAGTACCGCGACTGGTCGGCGCGCGATCGCTCCGGAGGCTTCGACGGCGGCGCGGTCAACGTCGACGAAATCTTCGGCAGAGACGGCGGCGCGGGCGGCGCGGGCGGTTTCTCCGACGTGTTCAGCGATCTCTTCGGTCGCTCGCGACGCGGCCGCGGTCCGATGAAGGGGCAGGACGTCGAGAGTGAGATCACGATCGACTTCACGTCCGCGCTTCGCGGCGCCACGCTCGAGCTCCGCCCTCAAACGCAGGGCGGCATTGCCGGCGACGTCGTCACCGTCCGCATTCCTGCCGGCGCCGACGAAGGGAGCCGCGTGCGCATCGCGGGTCACGGCGGGCTCTCGCCCAACGGCGGTCCGCGCGGCGATCTCCTCCTCCACATCCACGTCCAGCCGCACGAACATTTTCGGCGCGACGGGGACGATCTGCACGTCGACGTTCCGATCACGATCACCGAGGCGTTCCGCGGCGCAAAGGTGAAGGTGCCGACGATCGACGGCGCGGTGTCGCTCAAGGTGCCCGAGCGATCGCAGAGCGGCAGCGTCGTGCGCGTCCGCGGCAAAGGCGTCGCGCGAAAGGGAAAAGAGCCGGGCTCGCTCTACGTCCACTTCCTCGCGCACGTGCCGACCGAGTCGACGCCGGAGATCGAAAAAGCGATCGACCTTCTCGCGACGGCGGAAGGTGAGCGCGGCGAAGAGCTGCGCAAGGCGCTCAAGCTCTAAGCGCTGTAGTCTCGCATCCATGATTCGCACACCCGTCCGCGTCGCGATCGCGGCGCTCCTCGCCGCATGCGGAAACTCGGCCAACGCGCCCGCGGTCGCGCCGGCGTCCACGTCGAGCAGCGGCGCACCGACCACCTCGAGCGACACGCCGGGAGTCCCCGCGCCTCCGTCCGCACCCGCGCGCACCGGCGCCGACGCACCGAAGCAGATCGCGTCCGGCGACTTTCACACCTGCGCGCTCATGGGCGACGGCACCGTCCGATGTTGGGGACGCAACACGGAGGGCGAGCTCGGCGACGGCACGACCGAGAACCGATCGAAGCCGACGCCGGTCAAAGGGATCGCCGACGCGAAGCACCTCGCGATGGCGGCGCACTCGACGTGCGCGCTCCTGACCGACGGAACGGTGTCGTGCTGGGGCGGCGGTCGCGCGTGGGGCGACGAGGCGCAGCACGACAAGATGCCGCCGACGCCGGTGAAAGGGATCGCGAAGGCGGTCAGCATCGACGGAGGCGGGCTGCTCTATTGCGCGCTGCTCGAATCGGGAAAGGTGCAGTGCTGGGGCGACGAAGCCGGGCAGCGGACGAGCAAGACGAAGGCGCCGTCGAAGGATGTCGTGGAGATCACCGTGGCCGAGGCGCATGCGTGCGCGCGGCTCGGCGACGGAAGCGTCGCGTGCTGGGGCGAAGGGGCGTGGGGCGGCATCGGCAAAGAATCGCTCGCGACGCCCCCGATCAAAGGGACGAAACAGATCTCGTCGGGCGACTCGATGCTGTGCGCGCTCACCGCGTCGAACAAGGTGTCGTGCTGGGGGCGAAACGAGCAGGGCGAGCTCGGACGCGCGCCGGACATGGACTTTCACCCCCAACCCGCCGAAGTGCTGGGGCTCAGCGGCGTGAAGAGGATCGTCGCGGGCGAAGGACACCTCTGCGCGATTCTGTCCGACGCCACCGCGCGTTGCTGGGGATCGAACGGCGATGGCGAGCTCGGTCGCGGCGCGCAGGGCGAGCCGCAGCTCCCCGGACCGCTGGGATCGCTCGGAGGCATCGAAGAAATCGCGCTCGGCGCGGATCACGGCTGCGCGCGCACGAGGGACGGCAACGTCCATTGCTGGGGAGCGAACGCGCAGGGGCAAGACGGCGACGGCACGACGCAGAATCGACTCGTGCCGACGATCGTCGTCTGGTAGCGCTCACATCGCGACGATGTCCATCGCGAGGACCGCGGCCGTCCCGCCCATCCAGCCGAGGAGCGCGAGGATCGCGACGACCGAGAGGATGCCCCACTTCGTCTTCTCGCTCGCGCGTTGCTCGAGCGCTTTGTCGAACGTCGCTTGCTCGGCGCGCGCCGGTCCGACCGTCGGGCGCAAGTCGAGGCCGACGATGTTGTCGGCGCCGCAGTAACGACACGACGAGACGCCGCCGAGCTCCGCGTTCGCGAGCGGACCTTGGCAGCGACGGCAACGCGACGGCTCGCCGGGATTGCGCGGAGAGAGCGCGCCGAAGCCGAGCGTGAGGAGCTGGAGCGCGCCGCGATCGGCGAGCGGCGCACGCGCGAGGAACGCCGCCGCGAGCACCGCTGCGAACGGCAGCGCGAGGAACGCCGCATCGATCGGCGACCATCCGTCCGCGATGACCTGCGGCGCGACGACGCCCCATCCGATCGGCCACGCGAAGAACATCAGCAGCACGAGCAAGAGCAAGCGCACGTTGACCCTGGCCGCGCGCGGCTGATCGAGGAGCTTCGCGACGATCTTCTGACTCGTCACGCGGCTTGCGCTCATCGCGCGCGTCGCGGCGGCTTGCTGCCGAACGTGCTCCGGCATCGGCACGGTCCCTCGGCAATAGAAGCACGCGATCGCCGGGGCTTCGTCCGGCACCGCCGGCGCGCCGCATCGCGGGCACATGACGATCTGCGCCGCGATCGCCGGCGCCTGCTCGACGTAGTTGCGTCCCGCCATCACCGCTTCGATCGACTCGGCCGCCGCTTGCATCGACCACGCTTCGATCTCGCGATCGGTCACCGCGGCGAGGATCCTCTCGGTGCGTGTGACGATCCACAGTCGCCAGATCGTGATCTCTTTCCGTTTCCACGGCGTGCCGAATACGCGGAACGCCGCGCCCATCCCGTCGCCCTTCGCGGCGATCGACAGCGCGAGCAGGCACAAGAAGAGAATGAACATCAGCGCGCCGAGGAGGAGCCATCCGAGGCGAAAGCGTTTCTCGGTCGTGCGCTCGACCTGCGCGAACGGCGGCGCGAGCTCGCCCCACGCGATGCGACGCCCGTGCATCGGTCCGCCGTCGACGACGATTCCGCCGACGTCGAGGTGGATGTCGCTCGCGCGGCTGCGACGCGATCGCACGAGGCACGCGATGCCGTAGATGACGAACGGGAGCGTGAGGAGGAGAAAGACGAAGACCGCGACGACGGCGCCGACCTCGCCGAGGTACGCGATCGGCAAGAGCGTGAGCGCGAGCGCCGGGAGCAGCGTGAGCGCGGCGCCGGTCGCGTTCCACGTCGCCGACGTTCCGATCTGAAGAGGGAGGCGCGCCAGAGGCTTCGCGGGAGCCGCGGCCGTCGGAGCGAAGGCAGGCGATGCGGGCGCCACGCTGACGAGAATACGCCGGCTATGTCGACGCGGTGGTGCTTCTTGTCGGTGCTAGCGCGCACCGCGACAGACGACGCGGGTGTCAGTGCGTGACGTTGGCGACACCGAGCGTCACGGGCTCGACGCTCACGGCGCGCGAGCTCGCCGTCGTCGCGAGGGGCGCGAGCTTCGCCGTCCACGCCGACGCCGAGAGCGCGCACTGCACGTCCGTGATCCCGAGGCCGTCGACCTGTGCGCGCGCCGTGTCGATGCCAGCGAGCGATCCATCTTTCGCCACCGCCTCGAGCGCGAAGATGCGACCACCGGTGCCGCCGGCTGCGTCGTCGGCGATCGCCACAACGACCACGCCGCCGTCGTCGCTAAGGCGAATGCCGGGGAAGCCACTCGCGACCGGCGCGCCGGACTCGAGGAGCGTGTAGCGCTTGGACCAGAGCGTGTGTCCGATGGCGTCGAGCCCGACGAGCGCCGCGGCAGCCGTCGTCGTCACGCCGCTTCCGGTCACGTCGACGGTGGAGCCGCCGACGACGTAGCCGGTCGTCGGAAGCTCGGCGACCGAGTTGATCACGAACACCGTGCTCAGGCCGAGTCCGAGCCCGGGGAAGCTTGCGAACGCAACGGAGCCGTCGGCGCGGAGGCGGCCGAGGAAGCCGACGTGGTTGGCCGAGCTGCTTCCGACGAGCGTGACGTCGCCGTTCGTGTTCACGATGCCCGCGGTCGGCGCGACGTCCGGCGCGGCCGCGCAGCCGGCGTAGCTCTGCGACACCTTCGTCTTGCCGCTCGGATCCAGGCGCAGGGCGAACATCGCGTCGTTGCCGCTCGATGGATGCAGCACGCCGCCGATGAACGCGTCGCCGGCGACGCCGAGGAGCAACGTCGGGACAACGGCGCTCGCTGCGTCGGCGAGCGTGATCGCGAACATGACGGATCCGTCGGCCGCGACGTGGACGACGAAGCCGCGCTTCCGATCGTTGCACGTGCCCGCGACGTAGGCACCGCCACTGCCGTCGGACGCGAGGCCGTTCGGCGAGGGCGCGCAGCCCGCGTCGGAGAGCGTGAGCACGCGGTGGCCGTACACGCCGCCGGCTTGCCCGATGTCGAGCAGGCCGAACGATGCCACGTCGGCGCCGCTCGTGAGAACGCGCAGCGAGCTGTCGAGCATTTGCATCGAACGGTTCGTGGTGAGCACCGGACCGTTCGCGTCGCCGTCGTGGTAGCGGCGCGCCCACGTGACCGACGCCTTCTTCGCGTCGACCTTGAACGGCGCGGTCACGCGGCTGCCGGTGACGAAGTAGCGTCCGTCGATCGTCCGCTCGAGGTTCGTGAAGTCGGTGCCGTCGCCGGTCGGCGTTCCGGCGGGGCTGCCGCTCGCCGGTGTCGACGCGAGACGCGCCCACGGAGTGAACGTCGGGTTCGCGTAGTGCGCGCCGTCCGCGCCGCTGCCCGGTGGAACCGACGACGTGTTCGGCGGGATGTCGCACGCGCCGTCCTTCGCCTTCCAGCTCTGCGTGAACGGCGTCGCGTGCCAGTCGAAGAGCGTCACGGATCCGACGATCGGCAACGTTGGCTTCACCGTCACGCCGAGGGCGCTGTCGATCCCGGCGTCGAGCTCCCAGCACGGCGCCTTCGTGAGATCGGCGCGAAGGTCGGCGAAGATGTTGGCCGCCGCGTACGGCCCGGCGACGCCGGCGATCAAGATGCTCGCCTGCGCGCCGATGGACGCCTTGATGTGCGCCTCCAGGGTGACGGCGGGCGTGTCGGCGCCGACCGTGGGCGTCGAGAGCGTAGGCCCGGTGTAGCCGGGCGTGTCGAGGTGCTTCGACGAGATCACGACACCCGACGTGACGTTGACGGACGCGTGCACGCCCGCAGAGAAGCCGGCCGACGCGCCGCCTTCGATACCGGCCGTCAGCGTGACGACCGGGATGATCGGTACGGGGTACAGCATGATCGGATCGAGCGGGACATCGAGGATGTCGAACGTCTTCGAAAAATCGGCGATGGCCGCGCCCGTGATCGTCGCCTTCGCGTCGAGGTGCGCGTCGGCGCCGAGCGTGACCTTCGCTTCCGGGATGAGCGCGAGCAGACACCCGACCGGGCCGAGCAGGATCGACTCGAGGCAGCTCACCGCCGCGTCGGTGAGCGCGTCGCCGGCGAACCCCCAGTCGAAGTCGAGCGTGAAGCCGACTTTGATCGTGCCGGCGAGCGTCGCCTTCATCTCGACTTGATCGTCGGTCGTCGTCGGATCGCCGTCGCCGTCGAACAGCATGATGTCGAAGTCGAGCGCGCCGTCGATGCTCTGGCTCGGACCGACGATGCCGCCGCCGAGCGGGCGGATCGCGCGCGGCGACACGTCGTTCGGGCTCCCTTTCAGCGCGCCGAGCGGCCCGGTCGAGCGAGGCTGGATCTTCATGTGCACGCGCGAGTAGGCGATCTGGATCGGCGCGTTCAACGTCTCGAGCGTCAGCGAGCTCCCGTCGCGCTTCACCGATTTGACGATGCGCATGAGCCCCATCGGCGTCGACGGCGACACCGCGCCGACGATCACGTTCGTGCGCGCGACGTTCGCGAGCGCGGCGGGCGCGTTGTCGAAGACGAGAATCCCGTCGCCTTGGTCGGGGTGCACGCTCGCGAGATCGTCCTTCGTGAGCTGGAGCGTGCTCTTGAACGGGACCACTTCGATTTCGTCGGCGGGCGGCGGCGGCGATGCGTCGGAGGAGCATCCCGGGAGGCAAAGCGAGAGAACGAGGGCGGCGAGGACCACGATCGCGATCGGTTTCATTCGTTCCATGGTGTGGTGCGCTCTGCGTTGCTCGAATTCGGGAATACCCCCGTTCGGGTGACATCGCAGGCTAGTTCGTTCGAGCGCGGCGGGCGAGTGTCGCCGCGGTGGTGCTGCTCGACGGACCGAGTCACACTTGCGCCGGCTCGCGTCGAGCCACTTCCGGAGACCACCCCATGAGACTTCGTACCGTTGGAGCGTTCACCCTGCTCGTCGTCGCCGCCGTCGCAATCAACGTCGAAGCGCGCGCCGACGGCCCCGCGGACGCGTTCGGTCACCACGGTCACCTCGCGATCTCGAGTGACGCCGACCTCAGCCTCACGCGCACCACCGTCAGCGGCGTCGGCGGCACGACGATCCTCTTCCTCAAACCGTCCGTCGACTACTTCGTCATCGACAAGCTGTCCATCGGCGGCTTCGTGCCGTTCGAGTACGCCACCGGCGGCAACTTCACGACGACCATCATTGGGATTGGCGCCCGCGTCGGATACGACATCCCGCTCGCGGAGCGATTCTCGTTCTGGCCGCGCGCCGGCATGTCGTTCGCCTCCGCCACGACGAGCACCACGTCGATGGTCAACGGAGCGTCGACGTCCGCGAGCAACTCGAACAGCGCGCTCACGCTGGACCTCTATGCGCCGTTCCTATTTCACCCGGCCGAGCACTTCTTCCTCGGCGTCGGCCCGCGACTCGACGTCGGGCTCACCGGTGACAACAAGGCGACTGTGTACGGGCTCACGTTCATCGTCGGCGGTTACTTCCTCGGCGACTGAGCGGTCGACGCTCCAAGAATCGAAGCCTTCTGCGCGTACCCGTCGTCGAAGTTGATCGGCGGCGACGTCACCGACAGGTACACGAACGGCGCGTCGCTCGTGTTCTCGAAGCCGTGAACCTCGCCGTCGGCGAAGCGCGCGACCTCGCCGGCCATGAACGCGCGCGTCGCACCATCGGCGAGCAGCAAGGTGCCGGCCCCTTCGAGCGCGATCCAGGTGACGCCCGGATTCCGAAGCGGGGTGAAATCGGTGTCGCGGAAGAACTCCATCGCCGAACCTCCGAATGCCCGGTCCTCGCGGACCGCACGCTATATATGAACGCAGTCATGTCCGGCAGCATGGATCGAGCTCATTTCGTGGTCGAAGGCTTCATCACATCAGCCGGGATCGTTCTTTGTCGTCAACTCGACGACAACAAGTTCCGCCTGACGAGCGGGTCCATGCTCGCAGGCCGAGCCGTGAAATCGTTCGAGATGCCCCGCAGGATCTGGCCGGACGGGTCTCCACGCTTTGACTCGTTCGGCTTCTTTCTTGCGAACTTGGAGGACGTGAAATTGTTTCGCGTCGGAGAAGAGGTGCTGTTTGAAAACCCGTGAAGCCGGTGGCGCGCTCA
Organism: Polyangiales bacterium; assembly: GCA_038209335.1. GTDB lineage: Bacteria > Myxococcota_A > Polyangia > Polyangiales > Polyangiaceae > JBBQXV01. Next base: position 15,550 of record JBBQXV010000194.1, read on the forward strand.
CGCTCGAGTTTGAAGATCTGACCACCGGCAGCGGTGTCGTTGCCGAACGGAGCCACGTGGTGGCCATTCGGTACGACCTATACTTGAATCGTGGTGATTGCTTGCAGATCCGAACAGGAAGTGTGAATGGTCAGAAGGGTCACTCGCCACGCAAGTCAGCGCTACGCATCCACCACGACGTCGCCCACCGCGCGCGCCTGGCACGCGAGCACGAGCCGTCGCTTTCGATCGTCGGCAGTGAGCGCGTCTTCTACCGGCATGACGACGCGACCTTCGAGGAGCTGTGTCTTGCATTGGCCGCAGATTCCGGAGCGGCAATCGAACGGCAGATCCACGCCGACCTCTTCCGCCGCTTCGAGGATGGTCTGCCCATCGGCGAGGTCCGCGCTCACGTCGGACTTCGCGAACCTTACCGAAACCATCGCGCCCGCGTCGCGCGCCGGCGATTCCTCGGCCTCGGCGCGCCGCGACTCGGTCGCGCTCTCTTCACGAGCGGGCGCGCGCGGCGGCGACACGAAGGTCTCGACGTGCACGTTCGACGGCGGCACGCTCATCTCGGTGAGGAGCGCGCGCATCGCCGCCATCATCGGCTCCGGGCCGCACAGGAAAATCGGGGCCGCCGCCATACTGGGAATCGCGCGCGTCAGGAGCGCGCGATCGATCGCGCCGCGCTCGCCCGTCCACGCGCTCTCTTTGGGCTCGCGCGTCAACGTCACGCACACGTGGAGATTCGGGAAGCGCCGCACGAGGTACGCGAGCTCCTCGCCGAAGATGACGTCCGCCGCGGTCTTCACCGAGAACACCAGATCGATTCGGCCGGGCCAGCAGCGATCGGTAAGGGCGCGCAGCATCGACATCACCGGCGTGATGCCGACGCCGCCCGCGAGGAGCACGACGCGGTCGTGACCTTCGCCGTCGAAGAAGAAGCGCCCGGCAGGCGCCGACACGTCGAGGACGGATCCCTCGCCGAGCATCTCGTGCAGGTGGCGCGACGCGTAGCCCGCTTCCGCCCTTTTCACGGTGAGCTCGCAGTAGTCGGATCGCGTCGGCGACGACGCGATCGTGTACGAGCGGTTCACACGCTGCCCATCGATGCGAAGCGCCACGTTCAAGTACTGGCCGGGGCGATGCGAGAACGGCAAGACACCGCCGCCCACCGGCGCGAGTCGAAAGGTGCGGACGTCGGGCGTCTCGTCGAACACGCGCGCGACCACGAGCTTGCCCGACCAAAACTTCGTGCGCGCCGGCGTGCTCACCGCCACCGCCTTCGCTTGGTGCGCGCGAAGGTTCACGTAGTGAGCGCCGACGCGAAAGAGCAGGAGCACGCCGAGCACGCCCGCGAACGCGAGCGGCTGGCGCAAATCGGATTTCACGAGGAGCACGTAGTGCAGACAGCCGAGCGCGCTCACGACGTAGACGAGTCGGTGAAGTCGCTTCCATCGTCGCGGTCCGAGCCGCGTGATCATCGCGTCGGTCGAGGTGACCGCGAGTGGAACGAGCAAGAGCAGCGCGATGCTCCCGAGCTGAAGGTAGGTTCGCGAGAGAATCTCGCGGACGGTGCTCGTGACGCTCGCCTCGCGATCGAACGTGAAGAAAATAGTGAAGTGCACCGCGACGTAGAAGAAGGCGGCGAGGCCGAGTGCGCGGCGCGGCGCGACGAGCTCGTTCCAACCCGTGATGCGTTTCATCGGCGTGATGGTCAGCGTGAGCAGAAGAAAGATCAGCGCGAGCAGTCCGGTCGTGCGGATGGCGAAGTTGACGGCGTTGACGCCGAGCTGCCCTCGCCACGCGTCGTACCCGAGGAGCGCGAGCGGCACCGCGCCGTTGACGATCGCGAGGCGACGGAGCAAGCGCGCGTCGAGACGAAACGAAGGCACGCGCGGCTGCGGCCCGGCCTCAAAAGTTCGCACGAAGATCCATCCTGGCGTAGAGGCTCGCCACCTGCTCGGCGTAGCCGTTGAACGGCAGCGTGCGACGCCGTCCGCTCTCGCCGATGCGCTGCTCGGTGGCTTGGCTCCATCGCGGATGATCGACGTCGGGGTTCACGTTGGCGAAGAAGCCGTACTCGCTCCGCGCTTGCTGGTTCCACGTCGTCGGCGGCTGCATCGTCGTGAGCGTGATCTTCACGATCGATTTTATGCCCTTGAAGCCGTACTTCCACGGAACGACGAGGCGCACGGGCGCGCCGTCTTGCGGCGGCAGCTCGCTGCCATAGAGGCCCGTCGCCAAGAGAGTCAGCGGATGCATGGCCTCGTCGAGCCGCAGTCCTTCGACGTACGGCCACTTCAGCGCGCTCGTGTTCTGCCCGGGCATGCGCGACGGATCGAGAAGCGTCTCGAACGCCACGTAGCGCGCGTCGCCCATTGGGCGCACCGCGTCGAGTAGCTTCGCGAGCGGCAGCCCCGCCCACGGGATCACCATCGACCACGTCTCGACGCAGCGCATGCGGTAGACGCGTTCCTCGGTCGGCGCGAGCTTTCGCAGATCGTCGAGATCGAACACGCGCGGC
>JBBQXV010000195.1:0-17997 GCA_038209335.1 Polyangiales bacterium
AAGCCGCGTGCGCACCCCGACCGCCGGTCCCGGCTCCGACGGCGGCAACGGCGAAGGCGCCGGCGGCGCCATCCGCGGCGACGTCCGCGGCCCCGGCTCGGGCGGAAGCGACGCGGGTCCAAGCCCCGGCGGCGGCAGCGACATGCGCGGCGGCGCCATGATCGATCGCGTCGATCGCCGGCGCACCTCTTCGACCGTGATGTTCTGCCCACTCACCGCCGCGCGAAGCAAATCGATCGCCGCGTGGCTCGCCATCAGGATCTCGAGCTAGATCGTCTCGATGTCCGCGCCCGATCCCGTCGGCAGGTACGTGATGATCTCGCCGTGCGGTCGTGTCTTCGCTTTGAGATCGTCGAGCGCCGAATCGATCGTCGCGAGCGCGAACCGAACGCGAATGCGGTAGAGCGCGAGCCCCGCGGTGATGTTCGTACGAAGCCGATGCTCCTCGTACTCTGTGAGCACACCGAGCAACCCAGGATCGAGATCGTATTGCGCGACGAGCCCCGCGCCGCCGCCCGCGCGATGCTGCGACACCTGACCGAGCGCGACGAGAAGCGCCTCGACCTCCGCCGCAGGCTCCGGCTGCGCGCCCTTCTCCGCCGCGAGGATCCGCGCGTAGAGCTCGACGGCCTGAAACAGCAAATCCAAAACATTCGGTCCGAGCTCGATCCGCCCGAGGCGCAGATCGTCGAGCACGTCCTCGAGCTCGTGCGACAACCCCGTCATGCGCGCCGCGCCGAAGAGCCCCGAGAGCCCCTTCAACGTGTGCACCGCGCGGAACACGTCGTTGATCAATTCCGGATCCGTCGACCCGCGCTTCAATCCTTCGTCGAGCGCGAGCAGATCGCGCCCCAGGCCGTCGACGAGCTCTTGCGCCTCGGAGAAGAACTCCTCGCGCGCTTTGTCGGCGGCCCCGTCGCCCCGACCGCCGCCGCCGCCGATTTCGGCCATTACTTCTCGCCCTTGCCTGCCGCCGCCGGCGTGACGGCAGCGTTCATCACCCGCGTGCATGCGTCGCGCAGCTGCTCCGGCGTGAACGGCTTCGGAAGGTACGCATTCGCACCGAGCGCGAGCCCACGCTCGATGTCGCGCTCGCCGGCGAGCGTCGAGATGATGATCAGCGGCGTCGACCGGTGGTGCTCCGACTTACGAATGAAGTGAATGAGCTCGAGGCCGTTGATGTCGGCCATGTTGATGTCCGTGATGATGAGCGCATACGGACCACGCGGGAGGAGGCGCATCGCGTCGAACCCGCAGCTCGCCTCCACCACCTCGCAGCCGCCGATGGGCCCTGCGAACGCGTCGTCCTCGAGCACCGCTCGCACGAACGCGCGTGCCGAGCTCGAATCTTCGACGACCAAGACTTTGCGCATATTTCCTCGCTTCGCACAGAGTACCCGAGGCGTCGGCAAAGCTGCAAAGTCCGGTATGCTCGCGCTTGGTGGAAACGCATCCTCACGTCAAAGCCGCCGTGAAGACGGCTGCGGCGCTCATCATCGGCAACGAGCTCCTCTCCGGAAAAGTCGAGGAGGCCAACGTCGCCGTCCTCGCGCGGACGCTCCGCGAGCTCGGGATCCTCTTCCGGCGCGTCGTGATGATCCTCGACGACGTCGACGAGATCGCGCGCGAGGTGAAGGAGCTCTCGGCGGCGCACGACTGGCTCTTCACCTCCGGCGGCGTCGGACCGACGCACGACGACGTCACGATCGAAGCCGTCGCAAAAGCGTTCGGCGTCCCGGTCGTGAGCGATCCGCGGATGGAGTCGATGCTGCGCGCTTACTACAAAGACAAGTGCACCGACGGGCACCTCCGCATGGCGCTCATTCCCGAGGGCGCGACGCTCGAAACGACCGACGAGGTGCGTTGGCCCACGGTCCTGATCGGCAACACCTGGGTCATGCCGGGGATCCCCGAAGTCTTCCAGATGAAGATCCCGGTCGTTCGCGCGAAGCTCGGTCAAGCGCGCGCGTACGTATCGCGTGCAGTCTACACAAAGATGGACGAAGGCGACTTGAAGCCGCTCCTCGATCGCGTCGTCGCGAGCTACCCCGACGTCGACGTCGGGTCGTACCCGAAGTGGGTCGACCCGGCGTACAAGACGAAGCTCACGTTCGACGGTCGCGACGAGGCGCGCGTTCATGCGGCGCGCGACGCCTTCGTCGCAATGCTGCCGGCGGGAGAGCCGCAGCGCGTGGAGTGATCACGCCGCTTTGTCGGCGTCTTTCTTGAAGCGCTGCTGAACTTCTTCGAGCGCCTTCGCCGTGCGCTCGAGCACCTTGGCCGTGCTCTCGAGCGCGACCTTGCCGACGCCGAGGCCGTGCTCGGCCCACGCGGTGCCGACGTCGAACAGCGCATCGACGAGCGATCCGGTCGCGTCGCCGAGGCCCGCTGCATCCTCGTTCACGACTTCGGCGGCGGCTTCGACGGGCGTGGTTTCGTGGCTCTTCATGGTGTCTTCCTTTCCTCTGTTCACAGTCACTCGACAGGGAGGCATGCGTCGCAAACGAAGACGCGATCGGTCGGCGAGCGTGGCTTCTCGGTGAGCCCGAGGTTCGCCGTCTCTCCGCGCTTCAATTCTTTTTCGCACTTCGCGCACGTCGTCGGCTGCGCCAGCTTCACCGGCTGAAACGCGAAGACGTCCGCGAGCGGATCGGCCTGCACGCGCCGCTTCAACTTGCCGCGCTCTTGCGCCAGGTTCTCCGCGAAGTTCTTCAGACGGTTCTCGACGTTCTCGGTCGCGACGTCGGCGACGTTGACCGCGTCCTCGAGCACCGCGCGCACCAAGTTCGAGACCGGCACGCGAAGGTTGTCGGCGAGGCGCTTCAGCTCGCGCTCGAGCACCGCCGGAACGCGCGTATGCAGGACGCGCTCTTTCTTCGGCGACGTCGAATCGTCGTCGTTTTCGTCAGCCGCGCCGCGCGGAAGATCCGCATCTTCCGCCGGCTCTTTCTTCCGCCCCGCGTCGTCCATGGTTTGTGTCACGTCGTGATACATACGACCGGACGTGTCACACGTCAAGGGATCACGGGCTGCGGAAGTAGCCGGCGAGGTGCCGCTCCGCTTCGCGCGCGATGACGTCGATCGAGCGGACGAGCTCGTGCCCGTCGTCGACCTCGACGAGACGCACGTGACGACGCGCGCGCGCCCATTCGCGTGAGAGCGCGATGTCGACGACGTCGTCGTGGACGCCGTGAACGATCAGGGTCGGCACGCGCACGTCGGGCCAACCGCCGTTCCTCGCGTCGACGCGCGCCGCGTCCTCGACGAAGCCGAAGTCGACGCGCGCTTTCTTCCCGCTCGCGTGATCGTCGATGTCGAGGAAGCCGCTATTTTCCCAGCGCTCCCAGGCAAGATCGCCGATTCGTCCGCGCCAGCGTTCGGCGATCCGAAACGCCGGCGCGAGGAGAACGAGCGCGCTCACACGCGCGTCTTCCTCGGCGACGCGCGCCGCGGTCAGGCCGCCGAGGCTCGACCCGAAGACGACCGCACGGTCCTTCGCGGTCCCGATGCACGCACGCACGTGCTCGATCATTTGACCGAGTCGAAGATGCTCGAGCGACGGAATTCGCAAATCGAGCCGCTCCATCGTCCGGCCACGCGCGGCGAAATGCGCAGCGAGCGCGCGCCCCTTGGCCGACTCCGGACCAGAGGCGAATCCATGCAGGTAGAGCCACTTCGGCTCGTCGGCGACCAGGGTGTCGGCGTTCATTTCGTTGGCGCTGTGTTTGGCTCGTCGCGGGGGTCACACGACCAAAGCGTTGCGTTGAAGGCGACGAGATAGCCACACTTCCGAAACGCCCCCGGCCACTGGTCTCCGGAAGCCGAGCACGCGAATCCCCATGTGGAAGCTGGTCATCGAGGACGACGAAGGGAAGCGCACGGTCGTGCCGCTCACGCGCGACGACTACACGATCGGCCGTAAGGACGGGAACACCATCCGCCTGACCGAGCGCAACGTCTCCCGCGATCACGCGAAGCTCTCGAAAAAGGCGAACGGCGTGGCCGTCGAGCCGCCGCCCGTCCTCGAGAAGGGCGCGTACGTCCTCGAAGATTTGACGAGCTACAACGGCGTCTACGTCAACGGCCTCCGCGTCGCGCACGCCCAAGAGCTCGCGCACGGCGACCTGATTCAGATCGGCGATTACCGCATCGTGTTGCAGAACGACGCGGTCGCCGAGGCGGGCGCGCCGGCGATCGCGGTCGGTCAGACGCCGGACGTGAAGCAGACGATTCCGTCGGGCGGACCGCAGCGCGCGTCGCTCTTGATGGAGCGCCCGAATCGGCTCGTGATGCTCGCGGGGCCTTCGCCGGGGACGGAATATCCGCTCGACACCGAGCGGCTCACGATCGGCCGCGCCGAAGACGCGGGGATCTCGGTGAACCACAACTCGGTGTCGCGCCTTCATTGCGAAGTGCACGCGCTCGGCGACGGACGCTACGAGATCGTCGACAAGGGATCGTCGAACGGCGTGCGCGTGAACGCGGCCGAGCTTCGGCGCGGAATCATCGAAGCGGGCGACGTCATCGAGCTCGGCGACGTGAAGTTCAAGTTCGTCGGCGCAGGGCAGATCTTCCGGCCGGGCGCGACCGACAGCCAGCAGCTCGCCGCGATCGGCGAGCGCGCGGCGGATCAAATCGTCGGCGGCAAGCGACGCAGCAGCGCGGTGCCGTTCATCGTCTTCGGCGCGGTGGTCGTCCTCGGCGCGGGCGCGGCGTGGTTCTTTACGCGACCGAAGCCCGACACGACGACACCCACGGCCGCCGCGTCCGAGAGCCCCGAAGCGGCACTCCTCTCCGAAGCGAAGAAGCTGTGCGCCGCGGGCGACTGCGATGCCGCCCACGACAAGCTCGCGAAGATCCCCGAAGGCTCGGCGCTCCGCAGCGACGCCGAGTTCAAGGGGATCGAAATCAAGTGGGCGACTGCGCTCCTCGATCGCGCCCAAAACGAAGCGGACGCTGCAAAGAAGAAGGCGCTGCTCCAGCGCGTGTCCGACGCTCCGACAGTCGACAAAGGGCTGCGGTCGAAGGCGGCCGATCTTCTGCAAAAGCTCGCGGACTCGTCGACGATCGATCCGAACCAGCTTCCGATCGCGTCGACGCCGGACGCCAGCGTGAAGCACGACGCTGGCGCCTTCAAGTACGACGCAGGCGCACGCGCGCAATACGACGCCGGCGCACCGGCGACGACGGCGTCGACCGCGCGCCCGATCGCGAGCGGGAGCGACATCGATCGCGAAGGACAGCTTGCGCTCACGCAGCGCGAGCTCGCGAAAAAATCGCTCGAAGGAAAGGTCTACAGCGGCCGCGCGTCGACCGACGAGATTCGCCTTCTGAAGTCGCTCTGCAAAGAGGTCGGCGACAGAAACTGCGTCGAGATGTGTCGCAAGATGCTGGATAAACCGGCGCCGTGACTGCTCCGTCGTCATCCTGAGGCCGCTGTCATCCTGAGGCCCGCGCGAGCGGCCGAGGGATCCTCGGGGGATCCTTCGCTCCGCTCAGGATGACAACTTCACGGAGGAACTACGGGACGGGATCCGGCTTCACGTTGTGCGCGGTCGCATTCGGGCATCCGAGCTCGACGCCCGTCGGCCCATCCTTCGACTTCACGATCTTGAACTCGACGCGGCGGTTCTGCTCCCACGCCGCTTCGTTGTGTCCCGGATCGATGTGGCAGTACTCGCCGTAGCCCTTCGCACGGAGGCGCGACTTGTCGACGCCACGCGCGATGAGCGCGCGCATGACCGAGTTCACGCGATCCTGCGTGAGGCGCAGGTTGTACCCGTCGTCGCTGCGTTCGTCGGCGTGACCGGCGAGCTCGACGAGCAAGAACTCCGGATGGTGATTCAGCGTCGCCGCGACCTCGTCGAGGATCTTGTTCGACTGCGGAAGAATCGCCGCGCTCGCCGTGGCGAACTTGATCTTCTCGAGGATGATGAGGCTGTTGTCCTGAATGAGAACGCTCCCCTTGTCGGGGCAGCCGTCCTCGTCCTCGAAGCCGTTGAAGTTCTCCGGCTCGTTCGGGCACTTGTCGCGAACGTCGGGGATGCCGTCCTTGTCGTTGTCGGGATCGGGGCAGCCGTCGGTGTCCTCGAAGCCGTCTTTGTCTTCGGGATCGTTCGGGCACTTGTCGAGCTTGTCGGGGATGCCGTCTTTGTCGTTGTCCGGATCGGGGCAGCCGTCGCTGTCTTCGAAGCCGTCGCGATCTTCGGGATCGTCGGGGCACTTGTCCTTCGAGTCGAGGATGCCGTCGCCGTCGCGATCGCCGTCGCGGTTCTCGGGGCAGCCGTCCCAGTCTTCGTCGCCGTCGCGATCCTCCGGGACGTTGATGCAGCGATCGTGGATGTCGAGGATGCCGTCGTTGTCGTTGTCCGGATCGGGGCAGCCGTCTTCGTCCTTGAAGCCGTCTTTGTCCTCGGGCTCGTCGGGGCACTTGTCGAGATCGTCTTTGATCCCGTCGCCGTCGCGATCGCCGATGCTCGGCTCGAAGATGAATCCGACGAAGCCGCGGATGTCGGCGGCCTCGAAGCCGTTGGTGTAGCGAGGGCCGGCGCCGAGCATGAGATACGAATTGCGTTCGACGAAGAGCTTGATGCCTCCGACGACCTCGTTCGACATCCTCAGCGAGCTGTCGGCGTCGCTCGTCAGGTAGGTGCCGTACGTCTCGGCGACGAGATCGAGCGGCTCGAGGGCGCGGAAGCTGACCGCGCCGCCGTACGTGACGCGGCTGCCGTCTTTCCATGTCACGGGGTTGTTGTTGCCGCCGTTGAGCGTGAGCACCGTGGAGCTCGCCGCGTGACCGCGGTAGCCGACGTTCACCGCGACGCGAAACTGATCGCGCGAGCCGATCCGCTTCTCGACGATGAACATCGGCCAGTACCAGACCGAAGGATCCGCGCCCGCGTTGAGCGGCGCGTCGGTGAGCGGCACGCCGACCTGCGCGGCGACCGCGAGGCCGATGCCGCTGTCGATGCGTGTAATCCGCAACTTTGCGTGGAACGCCGCGAAGCCGAGCGTCTGCGAATCGAGCGGCGTCGCCCCCCACTGCCCCGGAAAGAGTGCGGTCGGCGGCGTGAGCTTGTTGACCTGCTCGTCGCCCGCCATGAGGTTGACCGGCAAATCGAGGCCGAGCACGAGCCGATTGAAGAGCCCGTAATTGAACTGCGCCGTCCCTTGGAACGAGTGGTTGATGAGCTGCGGGCTCTTCTGCTGCTGATCGACGACGCGAAGGAGGTTGCGTCCGTAGTCGATGACGAGGCCGAAGCTGATGTCCTGGTGACCGAGGACTTCGCTGCCGTTGACCGTGTAAAAGCCCTTCGAGTCCATCGCTGGGCGGAAGAGGTGCGTGTCGAGACCGCCGCCGTTGTTCGGATCGATGGAGTTCGGCGTCGATTGCGCGACCGCGGATCCTGCAGCGCCGAAGAGCATCGTCCCCAGGCAGAGCGCGAGCGGCACCGCATACCGCCTCGCGCGCGTACGACGAGTCATCATCTTGCGCCTCTCCCGAACCAAGAGAACCAAGTCAGCCGATCCCAGACGAGTCAGCTTAACATGATGCACACACGCGCGGCGCTTTCACCAAGTTTGCTACGCTGCGCACTCACAGGCCCCGTGTACGTCCGCTCGCCACTCATTCTCGCCGTCCTCGCTGCGATCCTCGCGCTCCTCACATGGGAGACGCGTGCGCGCGCGGACGGGCCGTTCGACGGCAAGTGGAGCATGAGCCCGATGAGCGAATCGTTCACGGTGCAGCAGTGGGTCGCTGGGTGCGGGCCGGCGCCGGTGAACGGGAACGCGGGCGGCGGCGGCACGGTCAACGTCGTTCAGGAGGGCGACGAGCTCGTCATCATGGGCGGGCGCGTGTTTCGGACGAACCAGTGTTGGGATCCGACGCCGGCGTTGCAGCGGGTCGCGCACTCGGCCAACGCGTCGGGGCGCGCGTGGAGCACGCGGTGCGCGACGCCTCCGAGCGATCCGCGGCGCGCGACGATCACGACGAACGTCAACGCGATGAGCGACACGCAGATCGTCATCATCGAGACCGGCCGCTACGAGCTCAACATGGCCGAGGGCAAATGCATCGCGGACGTGAAGCGGTCGAGCACGCTCAACCTCGTCGCGCGCGCGGGGACTGCGCCGACGGCGTCCGCGCCCGTCGCGTCGACCGCGACCGCCACCACGCCGCCGACGCCGCCTCCGACGCCACCGCCGTCGATCGATTGCAGCGCGCCCGGCGATCCCGCGCGCCTCGAGGTTCGTCCGTCGCGCAAGCTGATGCGCGCAGGCGAGTCGTTCACGTTCAAGGCGACGGTCTACGATGCGCGCGGATGCCCGACGCAAACCGCGACGACGTGGACGGTAAAGTCGCCGAGCGACGGGCGTCCGCAGCTCGACAACACGGGCAAGGTCACGGTTCCGGACAGCGCCGCCGAGGGCGAGGTCGACATCGAGGTGACGGCGGCGGGCAAGAGCACGCACGTCATGGTCGTCGTCACGTCGTCCGCGAAATACGACGAGCTGCTCAAGCAGTCGGGCCTCAACTCGCAAGGCGAGCAGGCCGATCCGTCGGTCGCGGTGATCGCGACGGGATCGATCGGCGGGACGAGCGCGCACGCCGAGGACGGCGCGAAGAAGCGACGCTTCGTCTTCATCGGCGTCGTGTCGGCGCTTGCGATCGGCGTCGGCGTGATCGCGCTCGTCGGCGTGCGTCGATCGAAGCGCGCAGCGGTGCTCGAACGAGAGGCCGAAGAGCGGCACGCCGAGAAGCTCCGCGACTTCGAAGCGCGCAAACGCGAACGCGAGGCGCAGCACGCGGCGCAGATGCGCGCGCACCTCGAGAGCGTGAAGCGCGCGCAAGACGCGGCGGCGGCGGCGACCGCGGCCGAAGCGGCGTCGTTCGGCGCGATGGTCTGTCCGTCGTGCCGACGCGAGTACGTCGCCGGCAGCACGTTCTGCCCGACCGACTCGAACCGCCTCATCCCGCTCGCCGGTCACGAGGGCGTGCTCACTGGACCGGCCGGCGGCATCTGTCCGGCGTGCAAACGCGGCTTCAACCCGGGCGTGAAAGTGTGCCCGCACGACGGCGAAGAGCTCGTCCCTTACGCAATGCACGCGAGCCGCCCCGAAGGCCCGACGACGGCCCGCGGCAAGATCTGCCCGACCTGCGGCGACCGCTTCGACGGCAGCGCCGGCTTCTGCGGCAAGGACGGGACGGCGCTCGTCCTGCTCAACTAGGCAGAGGATTTCCCAGAAAACCCAGCGAGGTTGCTCGCGCGTCCCTCGAATCGCTATACTTCGCTCGCACGAAAAGAAGCATGGCTTTCACGCGCGCGCTACGATCGCAAGCGGAGTCGACCGGCACCTGGAGGGCAGCACCGCGATGAAGATCTCGTGTCAATCGTGTCAGGCCAAGTACACGATCGCGGACGAGAAGGTCCTTGGGAAGATCGTGAAGATTCGCTGCAAGAAATGCAGCGCCACGATCGTCATCAATGGAAACGAGGCGCCGTCGGCTTCCGCCGGTCCGGCCGTCTACGATTACACCGCGCAGGGCTCGGCCGAGCAGTGGACCGTCAACGTCGCCGACGGCGATCAGCGCACCATGACGAGCGTCGAGCTCATCGATGGGTACAAGGCCGGCGTCGTCACCGACGAGACGTTCTGTTGGAAGGACGGGATGAGCGATTGGCTCCCGCTCCGCGAGATCGAAGTGCTCTACGCGATGTGCGCGGCGGGGAATCATCCGTCGCTCGCGCCGGACGCGCAGTCGCATCACGACGCGCAAGACGAGCAGCCGACGCGCATTCAAGAATCGAATTTGGGATCGCTCTTCGGCGGCGGCGATCCGGCGCCGGCTCCTGCGGCGCACATGCCCGAGCCTTCGCCCAATGGGTTCGGCGCGGGGATGTTCGGCGGAGCAGCAGCGGCGCCCGCACCGACGGCGGCCGCAGCCGCGGCGGCGCGGCGCGCAGGCGGACGCGGCGCGCCCGGGACGGATCTCTTCGGCGGGGCGGCGCACGCGGGTGGCGAAGACGACGTCATGACGAGCGTGCAGCCTGGCGCGCCGCAAGCGCACGGCCCGGGCGGCGACAAGATGACGGGCGAGCGCAACGAGAACAGCGTTCTCTTCTCGCTCTCGGCGCTCACGAACACCGCCCCCGGAAAAGGCGCGCACTCCGAGCCACCGCCGGCAATGGGTGAAGCGTCGGGGTTGATCGACATACGCGCGCTCAGCGCCGGAATGGCGCCGGCCTCGCAGCGCAGCAACAAGGTCGACGACATCATGAACCTCGCGGGCGGAGGCGCGTTCACGCCGTCGCTCACGGCGCCGGTGCTCGCGGCGTCCGCGTTCGAAGCGCCGGACTACGCCGCGGCCGCAGCCGCGGGGAACGCCGAGGCGCAAGCTTCGGGTGGGAACAAGACGCTCCTCTTCGCGATCATCGGCGGCGCCGTCGTCGTCGTCCTCGCGCTCGTCGTCGTGTTCTTCGTCATCCTCAAGTCGCCGGACGATCCGACGGCGAAGACGACGCCGTCGAGCACGACGTCCGCGGTAGCCACAACGACGGCGACGACCGCGACCGTCACGGCGACGGCGACGACGACGACACCGGTCGCGACGAGCGCGGCGCCGCCAGACACGGCGCCGACCACGACCACGACCGCGAGCGCGCCGCCGTCCGCGACGACGACCGCGACCGCGACCGTCACCACGACCGCGACCACGAAGCCGACCGCGACGACGACCACGACGGTCACTGCACCCGCGACCACGACGGCGCCGCCGAGCAGCGACCAGCCGCCGTTCAACCTCGACGCGGCGAAGAGCAGCCTCAAGGCTGTCGCGGGCGGCGTCGGTGGATGCGCGAAGCCGGGCGGACCGACCGGAAGCGGCACCGTGCTCGTGCAGTTCCGCGGAAACGGATCCGTGCAGACTGCACAGGTTCAAGGATCGCCGTTCGCAGGAACGCCGGTCGGCGCGTGCGTGGCCGGTCGCTTCTTCGGCGCGCGCGTCCCCGCGTTCAGCGGCAGCGCACCTCCGCTGACGAAATCGTTCACGATCAACTGAGTGGGCGCCATCGCCTTGCTCGTCACTGCGCTCGTCGCTGCCGCCGCGTTCCTCGTCGGGCTAAGAGCCGGGATCGCGATCGGCTACCGAGGCGAACGACGCCGCGCGCGCCTCGCCGCAAAGGTGACCGCGCCGGAACGCCCGGCGTAGTCTCGCGTCTGTGCGAGGCTTCCCATCTCCCTGTAAATCCCTCTCGTTCTTCTCGTGCGCCGTCGCGCTCTTCGCTTTCCCGGCGCACTCCTCGCCGGGAGTGACGTGGGCATCGTCGACCGAATCGCCGCGCGCGATCGAGGTGCGCGATCTCGGCGTGCGCGAAGCGGAGCTCCTCGTGCGCTGCGGAGTCGGTGACGTCGGGCTTCGCGACGTCGCGCGGCGCGTGCTCGATCGCAAGCGCGCTGGATTGCCGTCGCCCGACACCGAAGCGCTCTCCGCCGCGCAGCGCGCCGTGGGCGAGCCTCACGTGTGGCCGCGCGCGTGGATCGTTTCGGGGCGCGCGCTCGATCGCGACATGCTCGCGCGCAAGCTCGACGCTTGGAAGCAGAGCGTCCCCGCGCTCGGCGAACGCCGATGCGGGATCGCCGCAAGCACCTCGCCCGACGGCGCGGAGATCGTCGTCGCCGTCGCCGTCGACGCGCTCGCCGATCTCGCGCCGCTCCCCGTACGCGCGCGGCAGGGGCAGTGGCTCACGCTCGATGCGCGGATGATCGTGCCGGCGACCGCCGCGCAAGTGATCGTGATGGGCCCGAGCGGCGCGCCGCGTTCGGTTCCCGCTTCGATCGCGAACGGCCGCGTACGCGCGCGGTTCGCGCCGGAGAGCCCGGGCGCGTACACGGTGCAGGTCGTCGCCGACGTGTCGACCGGACCGCGCCCGGTTCTCGAAGCGAGTGTGTTCTCCGAAGTGTCGCCGCCGATGACCCTCGCTCCGTCGGCCGCGCCGGGCGAAGAGGCGGCCGCGGGGAGCGGCGACGCCACCGATGCGCTCTTTCGCATGCTCGTCGCGATGCGCCGCATCGAGCAGATCGCGCCGCCCGTTCGCGACGCACGCCTCGACGCGCTCGCCCGCGCGCACGCCCGCAAGATGGCCGCCGCGCGCACGATCGGTCACGACGTCGGCGACGGCGATCCCTCGACGCGCCTCCGCGACGCCGGCATGACCGCGCGCGACGCCGGAGAGAACGTCGCGCACGCCGCCACCGTCTCGCTCGCACACCGCGCGCTCTACGCGAGCCCATCGCATCGCGCGAACCTGTTGCGCGCGGATTTCGATCGCGTCGGCGTCGCGGTCGTCGACGATCCGGACGGGAGCGTCTGGATCGCCGAGCTCTTCGCGAGCGGCCTCCGCTAGATCACTTCGGCGGGTTGTCCTCTTCCGTGATCTTGAACTCGACGCGCCGATTCGCCGCGCGACCGGGGACGGTGTTGTTGTCGGCGATCGGTTTGCGCTCGCCGTATCCGGTCGAGTCGAGGCGCTTCGCTTCGATCCCGTGCTGAACGAGCCACGACTTGACCGACGCCGCGCGCGCCGTCGACAGCCCCAAGTTGTAAGCGTCGCCGCCGTCGCTGTCGGTGTGTCCCTCGATCATCATCTTCTTGATGCTCGGGTTCGCCTTCAACAGGTTCACGATCTCTTGCAGCATCGGGAAGCTGTCCGCGAGGATGACCGCGGATCCCGTCTGGAAGTGCACCTGCTGGAGGATGCGCACCTGCGATCCCTCGAGCTTGATGAACTGCGGGCAGCCGTGCTTCTTCGGATCCGGGTTGGGTTGTCCGGGCTCGCGCGGGCAAGCGTCTTGCGCGTCGACGATGCCGTCTTGATCGGTGTCGACGTTCTTCTTCGGGCAGCCGTCGGCCGTTCCGGGTCCAGGCTCGTCGGGGCAGTGATCGTATTTGTCGGGCACGCCGTCGCCGTCGCGATCTGGGAGCTTCGGGCAGCCGTCGTTCGGATCCGGCTCTTGGTGATCTTCCGGATCGGTCGGACACGGATCGATCTCGTCGGGGATGCCGTCGTGATCGGTGTCGCGCATGCTGTCGCGATCGAGCTTCGTCGCGCGCCGCGGGTCAGGGGAGATCGCGTCGCTGTCGGTGATCGGCAAGTACGTCCCCGCGAGGACGAGCACGCGCAGGTCGGGAGCGCCGTACCCCTTTGCGATCCGCGATCCGCCGCCCGCGCCGATCCACCATCGCTCGAGACCGCCGAGCTTCATGCGCCACTCGGCGTTCCACTCGACCGGCGTGTTGCGTCCGGTGAAGAACGTATCGCCGATGATCGGCGAGCTATCGATGCCCGTCTGTCCGAACACGGTGCCGCCGATGCGATGCTTGCCGTTCTTCAGCGGAATGAACGCGCCGACGGCCCAGCGCCACTCGTTGCCGACGCCGACGCCCGCGTTGTGGAACGGATCGTTGATCGCGTTGTACGGGCGGAAATGCACGCCGGTGTTCGCGACGAAGGTGATGAACTTGAGCGTGTACTCGCCCGTGATCATCGGCAGCGCCGCGAACGCTCCGTCTCCGCCGAAGTTCGATCGCGATCCGCCGCCGCTCGGCGCGAACAGACTGAGCTGCAGCCCGATCGCGCCCTTGCGATCCGCGGTGCGCCACGCGACGTAACGAAAATCGATGCGCGCATCGGAGATCGACGGACCGCTCGTGTCGACCGCCGTCGTCGCCGCGCTTCCGGTGATTCCGGTCGCTCCGTAGTCGGGGCTGTGCCCGGATTGCCACGGCGTGATCGGCAACGTCACGGCGGCGGTGAGGCGATCGGCGAGCTGAAACCCGAACGTCCCGTACGTCGTCAGCTGATGTTGCACGACACCGGACGGTGACCGCAGGAGCGTCCCGCGATCGCTCGTGATCGTCGATGTGTGGAGCGGGTTGAGCGAATACCCGATCGCGAGCTGACCGAAGATGATCGCCCGCTCGTTCGTCACCGGACGGAACAAGACGAGGCCGTCGTCCGGACCGCCGGGGACCTCGAGCCGGTCGAGGTGGAACGTCGTCTGCTGCGCATTTGCCGTGGTCGGCAACGAGAAAATGCTTCCCGCGAGCGCAGCGACCGCCAACACCCGAAATCGAGCCATCGCCATTCGTCCGTCGCCTCGCGTAACCCGTTAACAGCGTGGGGCGCCGCAGTGGCGACGCGCCTACCGGCGGCAATTGGACTGCAACTTCGCTGTCGAGGGTACACGCTCAGAAGAGACGGCTGCGTCAAAAAAGTGAAGGTGGTCGAACGATGGGAGAGGCGGTTTTCCCTCATCTCCTTGACGGGTCGCGCTTTCGGTGCTTTCTTTCGCCGCCCTGCCATGAAACGCACGTACCAACCCCACAACATTCGCCGCGCCCGCACGCACGGTTTCTTCGCCCGTATGGCGACCAAGGGGGGCCGCAAGGTTCTCCAAAACCGCCGTCGCAAGGGTCGCGCGCGCCTCACGCCGGGCACCTACAAGAAGTAGGCGCGGTGTCGGGCGCGTCGGGCGCGTCCTTCGCGTTCGGCAAAGACCGGCGCCTGCGAAAGCGCGCCGATTTTCTTCGCGTGCAGTCGACGGGCGCGCGCGTTTCGTCGCCGCATTTCACCATGCTGGTCGCCGCGCAGCTCGCGGGCGTGCCGTCGGTGAACGCGCCTTCGCGTCTCGGTGTCGTCGTCACCCGAAAGATCGGCGGCGCCGTCCAGCGCAACCGCATCAAGCGCCTCTGCCGTGAGTGCTTCCGGCTTTGGCCTGATTTCGTGCCGGACGGCGTCGATCTCGTCGTGATCGCTCGCCACGGCGCGCACGAGCTCGGCCTCGCCGGCGTTCGCGGGGAATGGGAACGCGCCCGCCGCGCGCTACAGAAACGTGCGGCCGAGGCCCTGGCGCAGACGCCGCCGAAGCACCATGTTTCCGCACGCGCCCGCCCGCAGAAACCATGATCGCCCGCCTCCTCCTCGCGCTGATTCGTCTCTACCAGCGCACGCTGTCGAGGCTCCTCGGCAACGTCTGTCGGTTCGAGCCGTCGTGCTCTCGCTACGCGGCGGCGTGCATCGAGCTTCACGGCGCCGGGCGGGGGACCTTGCTTTCGATCGTGCGCCTGTGTAAGTGCCACCCCTTCCATCCCGGCGGCTTCGACCCTCCTCCGCTCCCCTCTCCCCCCTCGCCGGCGGACAGTCCTCGACCATCAGCAGATCGCTGACGACCGAAGACGAAGACTGAAGAAAGTCCCTACTTCATGGATCGAAGCACCATCGTTCGCTGGGTCGTCATCGCGGTCGCGGTCATCGTTTTCTGGAAGTGGGGCATGCCGCTCCTCTCCGGAAAAGGCGGCGGCAGCGCGCAGAATGTCCCGGCGGAGACGTACACGAGCGCTCCCGATTTCACGCCCGACGTGATCGACCCGCTCACGGGCGATCAGAAAGAGACGTGGTCTCCGAAGGAGGGCGAGCTCTGTACGGTGCGCGGCGGACGCTTCGAGGCGACGCTGTCGACGCGCGGCGCGGCGCTCACGCACTTCAAGCTGCTCGATCCGCGCTACGCCGGGAGCGAGTCGGCGGACATGTCGACGACGCCGGACATCGAGCGTTGGCGCAGCCTGCGTACGCAGTTTCGTGCGGACGGCGCGAACGATCAGGTGAAGTTCGATCGCTTCAACTGGAAGCTCGAGGCGCTCGGCGGCACCGGCTGCAAGTTCATGTACGAAGACGAAGGGGTGAAGATCGTCAAGACGATCACCGCCAGCTCGCGCCCGTTCGAGCTCGACGTCGAGACCGCGGTGACGAACCTGTCGGACTCGACGAAGAAGCACCGGCTGTCGATCGGCGCGTTCGCGTACCGCCTCAACGAAGAGGTCAAGGGTAGCCTCGGACGTCAGTCGCCGTTCATCACCGAGCTCTCGTGCGCGCGCGGCAAGGACGTCGAGCGCAAAGGCGCCGACGACTTCAAGGAGGGCTGGTTCTCGCAGCCGCTCGTCGATCGCTACGCCGCGGTGTCGAACACTTATTTCGCGCAGGCGATCATCCCGAACGACGGCGGAGGCGACAAACCGGAGTGCGACCTTCTCTCCGAGCAGTGGTTCGGCGCGAACCAAAAGGCCGACGACGACAAGGCCGGGCACGTGTTTCACGCGCTCGTGCAGTACCCCGCGCGTCAGCTCGAGACGAACCAGACCGCGACGTACAAGCAGATCGCCTTCTTCGGTCCGAAGGAGCGCGACGTGCTCGGCGCAGCGGCAGGCTCGCGCGGCCTCGGCGATCTCATCAACCTCGGATTTTTCACGGTCGTCGCCAAGGTGCTCGTCGGGTTCCTCATCTGGATCCACTCGCACCTGACGTTCGGCAACTGGGGCATCGCCATCATCTTGATGACGATCTTCGTGCGCACGGTGCTCTTCCCGCTGACGTGGAAGTCGATCAAGTCGACGGTCGCGATGCGCCGCTTGAAGCCGGAGATCGACGCCCTGAACGCGAAGTTCAAGGACGACGCTCAGGCGAAGAACATGGCGATGATGCAGCTGTGGCGGACGCACAAAGTGAATCCGCTCGGCGGGTGCTTGCCGCAGCTCGTGCAGATGCCGGTCTGGTTCGCGATGTACACGACGCTTCAGACGGCGGTCGAGATGTACCACACGAAGTTTCTGTGGTTCACCGACCTGTCGGCGCCGGACAAGTTCTACATCCTGCCGCTCGTGCTCGGCGGCTTCATGATCTTGCAGCAGCGCATCGTCCCGCAGCAGGGGATGGATCCGATGCAGGCGAAGATGATGACCTGGCTCTTGCCGATCATCTTCACGGTCATGATGCTCTTCTTGCCGGCGGCGCTCGGCGTTTACATGCTGACGAACAGCATCCTCGGCATCGTGCAGCAGCTCGCGGTCGAGAAGTTCGCGCCGCGCAGTGGTCCGAAGAATGACATCGTCGTGAAGCAAGGAAAAGGCGATGATGGCGTCGCATCACAAGGTAAGGGCGCCTCAGTAGCGCTCGTCGGAAAAGGAAAAGCACGTGTCTGACAGCACCATCGAGAATCCGGTCCCGCCCGCCGCGCACAGCGCCGGCGAAATGGTCGACGAGTCGCAGCTCGACAAGCAAACCGTTCGCGCGCTCGGCTTCGTCCGCACGCTCGTCCACAAGATGCAGATGGACGCCGACGTGACGGTCGCGCCCGACGACGGCGAAGGATCCGAAGACGAGATTCGTCTCGAGATCGAAGGGCCCGACGCGGGGCGCATCATCGGCAAGAAGGGGAACGTCCTCGAGGCGATCCAATACCTGACCACGCGCGTCGTGCATCGCCCGGGCGATCCGCGGCGGCACGTCAGCGTCGACGCCGAGGGATACCGCGCGCGGCACGAGGATCAGCTCGGCGAGATGGCGCGTCGGCTCGCGGCGCGCGTCGCGCAAGAGGGCAAGGTCATCACGTTCGATCCGATGAGCGCGCGCGATCGGCGCATCGTTCACAAGGCGCTCGAGGGCGCAGAGGGCGTGCGCACCGAGAGCCTCGGCGAGGATCCCGAGCGTCGCGTGCAGATCATTCCGCTGAAGAAGGCGTAGCGAGCCTGCTCGTGGCTCAATCTCGGTAGGTCGGCGGCACGAGGCTTCGCTTCGCGCGCTCGAGCTCCGCGGTCGCCGCGTCGTCGCCGCGGTTGGCGACCTCGACGACGAAATCGCGGAGATCCGCGCGCCAGCTCTTGAGCTCTTCGATCTGTTTGCCTTCCCACTTCGCTTTGTCGAAGAGCGCGCGGGCGTGAAAAGCTTCGTGGAGCGCGCGGAGCCAACCGACTTCGATCTCCATCGCGGCGGACTGCTCGCAGAAGAGCGTCCAGTGCCACGACGTCGCGGCGCACGCGTCGATCTCGCCTTGCACGCGGCGACGCGCGATGACGCTCACGACGACAGCGCCGGCGAGCGCGAGCCATCCTAGGAACGCCAGCGCGCCGAGCGCGATTCCACCGCCGCCCGCGTCCGGTCG
>JBBQXV010000196.1:0-17946 GCA_038209335.1 Polyangiales bacterium
CGACCGACGGCGAGCTCCGTTTCCTCGTCGATGGCGTGACGGATCCGCTGGAGCTCCGCGTGAAAGACGGCCGCGGACAGCTCGGCGGCGCCGCCGCCGACGCGCCGACCGTACGCGTCGCGCCCGACGCGCTCGCCGCGATCCTCTACGGAGCGCTTCGCCCGTCGGACGCCGCCCGACTCGGCATCCTCCAGACCGACGATCCGCGCGTCCTCGACGTCGCCGATCGCATCCTCGCGCTCGCCCCCTACTTCGCGCTCGATCCGTTTTGAACTAGGGTTCCCCCCTTCGCGATGCCTTCGGCCCCGCCGCCCTCCAACCGCCCTCCCGAGCCGGACGAGCTCCACGCCGATGACGGCGGCTCGTTCGTCTTGCGCTTGGGGACAGGTGTCGGCGTAGGCGCGCTCGCCGCGGCGGTCGCGGCCATCCCCGCGGCGATGCGCTCTGCACCCGCGATCGCATCGAGCGCGCCAAACGTGTGGATCGCGTGCGTCGCGACCCTGATCCTTCCGATGCTGCTCGCGGTGCTGGTGTTGCGCCGCGCGCGTGTCGGGTTGCGCGCGATCGCAGGGCCTGACGCGATCGCACGCTCGCTCGCGGTCGCGATCTGGCTGTTTCTCCTCTTCGTATTCGAGGCGCTCTTCGGGAGCATGCTCCGCGCGACGACGCATCACCACGCGCTCGCTGGCACTACGTTCGCGATCGTCAGCCTCGGTGTCGCGTTCGTCCTCGCGGTCCTCTGCGCGCGCTTCGCGACCCTTGTTTCCACGCGCGGAATCGCGGTTCGCCGCTTCCTCATCGTGGCGTCAGGGGGGTTGCTCACGCTCGCGATCGTCGTCGCGGGGCTCCGCTTCGCGCGCGCGTTCGGTGGCGGCGACGCGAGCGGACCGTCCCCCGGCTCGCTCTTCGTCGATCTCCTCGCGTTCGGGATCGCGGCCGTCTTCGCATCGCGTCCATCGCTCGCGCAGCGTCGTGCGCTCGCGCTCGCCGGCCCGCCGATCGCCGCCACGCTCTTCGCGATCGGCATGTGGTCGCTCCACAGCTCGGCCGCCATGGTCGACGGCATCGCCGAGCACGCGCCCGCCCTCGGCCCGATCGCGCGCCTCCTCGCGGGACGTTGACGAGCCGCCGCGCATCATTAGGTTGGCATTCAATGCGTTTGTCGCTCTTCGTCGTCGCCGCGCTCGTCGCGTTCGTCGCGTGCCCGCTCGTGCCGCTCGCGGTCCACGCCGCCGAGCCGCCGGCGTCGGCCCCCGCGCCCATCGCGTCCACGAGCGCACCAAAGAAGGCGACGCGCGGTCTCGCCGTCGTCGCGCTCAATGGTGCGACCGACGCCACGTGGGCGCTCGCGCGCGAGGTCTACGCCAGCGCATTGCTGCGCCCGACGTCGATCGACGACGCGCGCGCACGCGTCCTCGCCGGCGAGGCGCCCGCCACCAACGCCCCCGCCGACGTTCGCGATCTCGCGCAGCTCGTCGCCGCGGTGAAGGGCGACGACGCCGCGTCGCGCCAGCTCCTCGCGGGGATCGCGGCGCAGCTCGGCGTGCGCGGCGTGGTCGTCGTCGACACGCAAAAACCGCGACCGAGCGCGCGCGTCTACGTCGCCGACGCTGGGACGTTCGACGCCGCACGTTACGCCCCCGACGACACTCCGCTCTTGTCGTGGAACGGCGCCGTCCAATCGCTCACACGCACCTACGCGCCACTCACCGCGCCCTCGACCGCGCCGACTCCGCCGATCGCGCCCACCCCCGCCTCGTCGCAAGCCCCGGCCGCCGCACTGCACGACGGACCACGCCTCGACAATTCCCCGCCTCCCGGCAAGAAGTTCTACGAATCTGGCTGGTTCTGGGGCGCCATCGGCGCGGCCGCGTTCGCGGGCGGGGCGCTCTTCTTCGCGACGCGGGACAACACGGCCAGCACGATCCATCTTCAGATGCAGGCTCCAAAGTAGAGATGACTCTCCCGCGTCGCGTCGGCCGTTTTTTCATTTTCCTGTGCACGCTCGTCGCGCTCGCGACGGGCGTCCTCGGCGGCATTCGTGGAGCTCGCGCTGCTCCCTCGGATGCGCCGGTGATGACGACGCCGCGCGACGCACCGATCGTCGTGCAGCCCGAGCGCATCACCATCCCCGCGCCGCCGAAGGATTTCATCCGTCGCGACGAAGGCGGCTGGCTCCACATGGTCTACCCGCCCGGCGTGCACGAGCAGGTCGACGCGCTCGTCCGCGAAGCCGGCGACATGAAGGCGAAGCTCGAGTCAGACTTCGGCGCGACGGTTCTCTCCAACGTCGAAGTGCGCGTCGCGCGAAACCCGGAAGAGATGACCGCGCTCGCGCCGGTCGAAGCGCCGCCGTTCGAGTACGCGGCCGGCATGGCGTACACGTCGCTGCACCTCGTGCTCGTGACGATGCAAGCGCCAGGCACGTCCGAGTCGGTCGATCTCCCCGAGACGTTTCGTCACGAGCTCGCGCACGTCGCGCTCTACGACGCCGTCGCGGGCAACCACGTGCCTCGGTGGTTCAACGAAGGGATCGCGATCTACGAATCGGACGAGCGCAGCTGGAAGCGCTTCGAGGTCCTCTCGCAAGCGACGTTCGCGAAGGCGATCATCCCGCTGGCCG
The DNA here is from genome assembly GCA_038209335.1 of Polyangiales bacterium. GTDB lineage: Bacteria > Myxococcota_A > Polyangia > Polyangiales > Polyangiaceae > JBBQXV01. Next base: position 2,624 of record JBBQXV010000196.1, read on the forward strand.
AGCTCGATCGCAGCTTCCCGAACGATCCGCACGACGTCAGCCTCGCGTACGCCGAGTCGGGCGACTTCGTCCGCTTCCTCCTGCGTCAGGCCGATCGCGCGCGCTTCGCGGCGTTTCTCGAGCGAGTGCGCGGCGGCGCGCAGTTCGAGCGCGCGCTCAGCGATGCGTACACGACCGACATGCGCAAGCTCGAGTACGAGTGGCGCGAAGAGCTCGCGAAACGATACGCGTTCGTGCCGCTCCTCACCAGCAGCGGCACGCTCGTGTGGGTGCTCTTCATCGGCGTGCTCGCGGTCGGTTGGGTGCGCCGCCGCCGTCGATCGAAGGCAAAGCTCGAACAGTGGCAGCGCGAGGACGACGCGATCGACGCGGCGATCGCCGCGACGCCGGCGAGCGAAACCGGAAGGCCGGGCGACGATCACGCGCCCGCGCACGAAATGATGGCGCCGGCCCGTCCCGTTCGTCTCCCGATGGTCGAGCACGACGGCGACTGGTACACGCTGCACTGAAATCGAAGCGAGCCGACGAGTCAATGAATGACGGTCGGACATCCGCCCGACACGTTCACGCCGAGCACGTCGCCCGCGAGCACTCGGTCGCACGCCGCTCCGGTGAGGGTGATCGTCGATCCTTGTAGATTCCAACCATCGGGTCCCGCTTGCGGTACGACCGTGCCGTCGAAAAAGACGTTCACGCGGGCGGGATCCGCAGGCGCTTCTTTGAGCTCGAGGGTGCAGCTGGCGACGATCTTCGCCGCGACCTGGAAGAGCGCCTGTTGGAACGAACCTTCGTCGACGCCGTCGACGCGATAATAGAAAGGCGACGTGGCGCGCGCCGTGCCGCCGGCCGTCGCGAGCTGATCGAGAAGCGTCGCGTACGCGCCGCTGCCCGAGACGCCGATGACGTAGACCGGCACGTTGGCGTTTTTGTACGCGGTGACGGCGGCGATCGTCGCCGTCGAATCGAGGCAGCTGAGCGGCCCGTAGTGCGCGTTGTCGCAGCAGTTCGGAGCGACGTTCGGCACGCAGCCGGGCGCGGAGCTCTCGATGTTCGCGATGCACTGATCGACCGCGCACGACGTCGTGTCGTCGCAGTTCGGTCCGCCGTCGGTCGCGAGGATCACGTACGTGCGACCGCTGAGGCCGGTCACACGCGGGAGGAGCGCGGAGAGCGTGCGCGCCGTCGGAGTGCCGCCCTGCGCGGAGAGCATGAGGAGCGTGTTCACGAGCGTCACGTACGTCGGCCCGACGGTCCCCGACGGCGCGTCGCCGCCGCGCACCGCCATCATCTCGCGTCCGGGCGTGCACCCGTCGCTCGTGTTGTAAGGATCCGGAAACGCCGCGAAGCCGACGTTGATGCGCGGACCAAGCTTGAGCGCTGCGCGCGCGACGACGACCTTGACCGTCTCGAGCTTGTTCGACTGCTGCATGCTGCCGGATCGATCGAGCACGAAATAAATGTTCGGCACGTCGACGAGGATCGGCACGTCGAGGCACGTGCACACGCCGGCCTCCGGACCGAGATCGCACGCGCGCGGCTTCGGCGCGCCGTCGAAATCGAAGTTCGGCGGCGCGTCGGGGTTTCCGGTTCCGGCGTCCGCGAGGCCCCGGTTGCCGCCGAAGGTCGACAGCTGCCCGTCAGTGCACGCGGGGACGACGACGAGCGCCATGGCGAGGAGCGACGACGCGACCACTGCGCCTCGAAGGCTGCGTGATCCTTGGCGCCGACGGATCTCCACGACGATGAGCGTAGCAGGCACGCTCTCGCTTGGCTTTCGCCGGTTCCGGGAAAAACTTGGCAGGCTTGCGTGTTATCGCTGTTTTGAAGTGGGGTGTGCGTGTGCGAGATAATCTGCGAGCGAGATGGACGAAAGCACGCGCGAGCTTCGCGCGGCTCGCGCACGCGTTTCGTCTTCACCGCCTGCGGCCGATCGTCATCGCGTGCGTCACGGTGCTCGTGCTCGCGGGCATACCGGGGACGAAGCTCCGCGTGCTTCCTCATGTGCTCCCACTCGGCGTGCCGATCGTTCCGCACGGCGACGACAAGTCAGCGAAGGTCGAGGCGACCGTACGCGCGGCAGGCGCGGGGCCGATCGACGGAGCGCGCGTGCAAGTCTTCTCGATCGTCGATGGCGCAGCGTATCTGTCGGGCGCGGCGACGACGGGCGCGGACGGGCGCGCGACGATCGCGGAGCTTCCGCGCGGCGAGGTGTGGATCCTCGCGGACGCCGCGGGACGCGCGCGCGCGACGTCGCACGTGGTGTTGAGCGAAGGGACGCACGCGGTCGATCTCGAGCTCGCCGAAGAGCATCGCCTCGAAGTGACCGTTCGCGACGAGCACGGCGCACCGATCGACGGCGCGGAGCTCGAGATCGTCGGCGGCGCGGATCCGCTCGCGATTGGCGGTCGCACGGGAGGCGACGGCGTCGCGCACGTCGGTCGGCTCGGCGGCGCGCCGTGGGTCGTGACCGCGCGCGCCGTCGGCTACGAAGAGGTCGCGCAGCGCGGCGTGCGCGAAGGAGACAAGCTCGTCGTCACGCTGCGTCGGCTCGGCGCGCTCGTCGTGAAGGTCGTCGATCGCGACAGCGAACCGGTCGAAGGGGCGCACGTGCAGATCACGGGCGCGACTCTGTGGCCGGCGCGCGTCGCCGAGACGACGAAGGAAGGATCGGTCCGCATCGGCGGACTCGGCGCGGGCTCGTACGCGCTACGCGCAACGCACGACGGCGACGTCTCGGCGATCGAGCTCGGCGTCATGCTCTCACGCGGCGAAGAGAAGACGATCACGCTGCGCCTCGTGCCGGGTCGCTGGGTCGCCGTGCGCGTGATGGACGGCGAGAACGAAGAGGCGCGTCCCATCGGCAGTGCGCGCGTGAGCCTAGCGGAAGGGGGAATTTCCCCGTTCCCGTTCGAAGCGCGCACCGACAAAGAAGGGCGCGCTCGCCTCGGACCGATCGGCCCCGGCAGCGCGACGATCGCCGCGCGCGCCGACGGCTTCGTGCCGCGCGGATCGATGCGCGTTCCGGAGAACGACGCGAAGGAGATCATCATCCCGCTCGTGCGCGCAGGCGTGCTCGCAGGGCGCGTCGTCGACACGCGCGGTTTCCCGATCGACGGCGCGACGATCGAGATCATCGGCACCGATTTCTACGGCGCGCCGATCGCCGACGATCCGCGGCGCACGAGCTTCCGCGAAGCGCACTTCGAAGCGATGCTCCCCGGGCCGACGCGCCTCGTCCCCGCCGGCGAGCTCGGCGTCATGCCGGGAGCCGTGCCGCCGATTCCGCACGCGTTCACCGTCACACCGACCGGCAGCCCCATCGGCGGACCCGGCTCACCCTCACCGTCGCGCACCGCCGATACCGACGAGCCGTGGGTCACGCGCAACGACGGCACCTTCCGCGCGGCGCCGGCATCGCCCGGTCGCATCCGCGCGCTCGTTCGGCATCCGCAATACGTCGAGGCGCTGAGCGACGCGGTGACGCTCGTCACCGGAGGCGAGGCGAGCGTCGACGTCGTCATGCACGCGGGCGGTTGGCTCGACGGTCGCGTCGTCGACGCGGCGGGGCACACCGTGGCCGGCGTGCGCGTGCAGATCGCGGCGACCCGCGGATCGTTCGAGCGATCGACGAAGACCGCGACGGACGGCACGTTTGCGTTCGCGTCGGTGCCCGACTCGGTCGTCGTGAGCGTCTTCCAGGACGACGAGTCGTCGCAGGCCGCCGTGCGCGAGCTCGTGAAAATTCCGGAGCGCGAGAAGAAATCGATCACGCTCACGCTTCCGGAAGCGCGACCCGCGCTCGCGGCGATCGTGAAGGACGATCGCGGGTATCCACTCGACGCCGCGCAGATCACCGCGCACTCGCTCGATCCGGCGGCACCGTTGCGCGTGACGGCGTTCACCGACGAGCGCGGAGAGGCGAAGCTCGCGGGCGCGAAGGGGCTGCCGCTTCGCATCGAGGTGAGCGCGTCGAGCTACGCGCCGAAGATCCTCACGACCGAGCCGGCGCTCGAAAAGCTCGACATCGCGCTGCGGCTCGCGGAGCGCGCGACGGGCGAGGTGCGGAGCTCGCGCGGCGATCCGCTCGCCGACGCCGACGTCGTCCTCTACACCGAGCTCGGTGCGCGCCACGCGCGTACAGACGCTTCGGGCACGTACACGGTGTCGGGGCTCGCGCCGGGTCCAGCGAAGCTGCGCGTCCGCGCGCCGGGGCACTCGCCCGTCACGCGCGACGTGAAGATCCCGGACAGCGGCGGCGCGCGAGCGTTCACGCTTCCGCGCATCGAGCTCGGCGGTGAAGGGATCGTCGAAGGCGTCGTCGTCGACGGACGCGGCGATCCCGTGCAGGGTGCACGCGTCGCGAGAGACCGCGTTCCGACGTACCTCGCGATCGGCGCCGCGCCGCCGGGCGTCGCGGTCACGGACGCGCGCGGTCGCTTCAAGCTCGGCGAGCTCCCCGAAGGCGATCTCACGCTCGAGGCTTACGCCGCGGACGTCGGACGCACCCGCGTCACCGGCGTGCGCGTCGTCGCCGGTCGATCGACGATCGATCTGAAAATCACCTTGGAGAAGCTCGACAAAGCGGTCGACCCGAGCGCGAGCGGCGGCGTCGCGGTCACGCTCGGCGAGACGTCCGAGCCGCGCGAGGTCGTTCTCGTCGCGGTCGCCGAAGGGAGCGAAGCCGAACGCGCGGGGCTCGCGCCAAACGACGTGCTCCTCGAGGTCGACGGCACGCGCGTGAAAACGATCGACGAGGCGCGCGCCAAGCTGAACGGACCGATCGCCGACGACGTCGTAGTCAAGCTCCGGCGCGGCGAGCGCACGGAGACGGTGCGCGTCGGTCGCGAACAAGTGCGTCGTTGATCACGGCTTCACGACGACTCCGTCGGCGTCGCGCACCTCGAGCGGACCGTAGCCGAGCCCGCCTAGGATCGGTTCGAGCGAGCGACGATCGCCGGTGACGACGATCTTCATCTGATCCGGATGAAGATGCGCGCGCGCGGCGCGGCGCACGTCGGCGATCGTCACGGCGTCGATGCGCGCGGCGAGCGTCGACCACTCGTCGATCGGGAGATCGTGGACGACGAGCAGCGACATCGCGCGGGTGATGTCGCTCGCCGACTCGAACCGCGCGGGGAGCGCGAGGATCAAGTGCCGCTTCGCCGCGTCGAGCTCGTCGCGCGACACGTCCTCGTCGCGAATCGCCGCGATCTCGTGGAAGAGCTCGCGGATCGCATCGCCGATGTGAGCCGCGTTGAACGCGCCCCCCGCAGAGAACGGGCCCGCGCCATGACGCATCGCGAACGTCGAGAACGCGCCATACGTGTACGAACGGGCCTCGCGCAAATTGCGAAAGATGCGGCTCGCGTACGCGCCGCCGAGGATCTCGTTCATCACCGTGACCGCGAGGCGATCCGGCGCGGCGTAGGCGACGCCGGGCTCGGCGAGCATCACGCGCGGCTGTGTGATCCGCGGCGCGTCGCACAGAACGATGCGCGGCGCTCTCGGATCGATCGACGTCGGCGGCACGACGCGCGTCGGCGCGGGCGCGACCTTCTTCCACGCGCCGAACGCGGACTCCAGCTTCGGAAGGATCGTCGCCATCGTCACATCGCCCGCCGCCACGATCGTCGCGCGTGCCGGCGTCATCTCCCGCGCGTAGGCGCGAAGCACGTCGTCGCGCGTGACCCGCGCCAACGCGTCGACGCGCGCCAACGTCGTCCGCCCATACGCGTGATCGCGACCGTAGACGCTCGACGCGAGCGCGGTCGCCGCGCGCCGCTCGACCGCGAACCTTTGCTGCTTCGCCCACGCCGTCCACCGAACGCGCGCGACGTCGACCTCGTCGTCCGCGAACGCCGGCCGTTGCACGATGTCCGCGAGGAGAACGATCGCGGGATCGATCGACTGCGAGAGCGATTTGAAGCTCGCGCCGCCCGAATCAAAATCGACCCACGCGCGATGCTCGGCGCCGATCGCGCGGTACCCGTCCGAGATCTGCGCCGCGCTTCGCGTCGACGTGCCTTGCTCGAGGAGCGCAGCCATCAGCAGAAACGCTTCCGGCGTGTCGGCTTCGAAATCGGCGAAGCCGTTCTTCATCACGACCTCGACGCTGACGACGGGGAGCTCGGGGCGCTCGACGACGAGCACGCGCACGCCGTTCGAGAGCATCGCCGCGTCGACCTTCGGGGGAACGAACGCCGCGCTCGGTGTGGTCTCGGGCGCGCGTTGGCGAAACGGCGCGTCGGGTGTCTCGGCGCTCGCGCTCTTCGCCGGAATCGATCGTTCGCCCGAGACCGGAGGAACGCGCGCCGGCGGCGACGCGCAGCCGAGCGCCGCGACGATCGCTACGACCGCAGCGCGCCTCACGGCGACGCCACCGATCGCGTCGCACGCACGAGCCGCACGCCTTGGGTCATTTTCGCGTTCGACGCGACGAGCGTCACGACGCGACGATCCTTCGGCAGCCACCTCCGCGCCGCTTCGATCACCGCGTCGCGCGTCACCTTCTCGAGGCGCTGGCGATCCCGCGCGAAGAACCCGCCGTCGCCCACCATCTGCGCGTACTCGTTGATGCGCTCGGCGCGATCGGTGAGCTTCTCGACGGAGAAGACGAGCTCCGCGACGGCGCCTGCCCTTGCGCTCGCGACCTCCGCGTCAGTGATCTCGCCGGCGCGAACGCGCACGAGCTCGTCATCGATCGCCGCGAGAACATCGGTCGATTCGCGCCCGTCGAGCGCGATCGCGGTGATCTCGAAGAGCTCACCGAACTGGCCGAAAATGAGCTGATTGTGCGTCACCGACACTTGGCGCGCGACCGCGTCGTCGCGGAGCATGCGCCGCGACAGACGTCCGCCCGAGAGCACGCGCTGCAAGACCGCGAGCTCCGCGTCGCCTTCCGCGTACGACGACGCCGTCGGCCACGACACGAGCACGTACTTCTCGCCGAGCTGCGCCTCGACGTGGAGACGCACCTCGCCCGCGAGCTTCACCGGATCGACGCGCCTTCGCGGCGGCGTCGGCTTCGCGGCGATCGCGCCGAACCATTTTTCGACGAGCGGCTTGGCGTGCGCCATGTCGATGTCACCCGCGAGCACGAGCGTCGCGTCGTTCGGCCCGTACCACGCGCGAAAAAACGCGCGCGCGTCGTCGAGCGTGGCGCGCGCGAGATCGCCCGGATCGCCGATCGGCGAATGATGGTTCGGATGATTCGCGGGGAACACCTCCGCGCGGATCATTTGCTCGACGAGACGCAGCGGCGAGTCGTCGTAGTTGAGCTTTCGTTCGTTCGTGACGATCGATCTCTGCGCGTCGAGGACCTTCGCGTCGATGCGGTCGAGCAGAAACGCCATGCGATCGCTCTCGAGCCACAGCGCGACCTCGAGCGACGCCGACGGCACGACCTCGCGGTAGTTCGTTCGATCGGCGGTCGTCGTGCACTGAATGTTCGTCGCGCCTGCGCCTTCCAGTGTCTTGAAGAAACCGCCGGGCGCGACGTGGCGCGAACCGGCTTCGAGCATCAAGTGCTCGAAGAGATGCGCGAAGCCATTTCTGCCCGGCGGCTCGTCTTTCGATCCGACGTGGTACCAGAGGCTGACCGCGATGCGCGGCGTGCGATGGTCTTCGTGGACGATGAGCTCGAGACCGTTGGCGAGGCGGGTCGTCGTGACGGCGATCGCGAGCGGCGCCGGAGACGGCGGAGGCGAGGCGGAGGCGGGAGCGGATGCGACGGCGATCGCGACGGCGACGACGATCGAGCGCGCGAGGGTCATTTCTTTTGGGCGACGACGAGGCGCTCGCGAATGAGCAGAATGCGGCGACGATCGGTCGCGCCCGGCCATTCGTCGGGTGCGGTGTCGTCGAGCGTCTCGAAACCGACCGCATCGAGCGCGTCCGCCATCTTCTCGTCGGTCCACAAGCCGCGAATCGGCTCGCCGAGACCGCGAAACACGACGAGCGCCACGCGCGCGATCGCCGGACCGAGCGTCGTCGCCTCCGGCGTCGCATAGGTCGTCGCGAGGCGGCTCCCCTTCGCCGAGCGCGCCGCGATGACTGCGAGCGTCGCGCGCGTCGCGTCGGGCTCGAGATACGGCGTGACCCCTTCCCAAATCCAAAACGTTTTCTTGTTCGCGCGATGCCCAGCGTGGGCGAGCGCTTCATCGAGCGACTCGCGCTCGAAATCGACGGGGACGAAACGCACCTCCGCGGCGATCGAAGCGCGCGTCTCGAAGCGCGCGCGCTTGTAGGCCTGCGTCGACGGATGATCGACCTCGAACGCGATGACGCGATCGAGTCCATGCACGCGCCACGCACGCGCATCGAGCCCCGCGCCGAGAATGACGAGCTGCTCGATCCCGGCGTCGAGCGCCTCACGAAGCGCTTCGTCGATCGCCGCGGTGCGAAGCTCGATGTGATCGACGAGCCCGAGCGACGCCGCGTTGACTGCGGCCGCGACCCACGGCGATCGCCGCGACGCACTCTCCGCCGCATGAATCGCCTTCCCCACCGCCTTCGGTAGAAGATCACCCGCGAACGGATCGACCGACGCGAGCCCACGCGCAGCGGCGACGGCGGCAGCGGTGAAGCTCGGACGACCCTCTCGCATCGCGACGGCGCTCGCTACGGCAACTGCTTCGCGAAGCTGATCGTCTTTCCTTCGAGCACCGTCCACTTCATCGTCTTGTCGTCGACGAAGGTGAACGTCTGCTTGTCGGCCTCACCGTCGCGATCCGTGACGATGACGACCGTCGACTTGGTCTCGCTGACGACTTTGTATTTCCCGGACTGCTTCTCTTTCGGGAACGTCACGGTGATCGTGTCGCCCTTTACCTCGAGCTCGGTCTGGGCCGCGAAGTCGTTCGCGCGCGACTGCGCGTCGGGCGTGACTCCCTCGGCCTTGGTCCCCTTCCATCGGCCCTCGAGGCGCGCGGATCCGCCACCGCGGCACGCAGGGAGCGCGGCGCTCGTCACGACGAGACCAATGACGAAGAGGAGGAGCTCGCGTCGCCCCATTGCCGGCAGTCTACTGTACCGGCGCGGAATCCGGCGACTTCTCCGGCGACTTCAGGACCGCGAGCATCTCGTCCGTGAATCGCCGCACGGCGTGCGCTTCGTCGATGCACGCGAGCCGCGTCGATCCCTCGGCGATGAGGAGCGCGCCGTCGGCCTGCGCGCGGTGGATGCGGTAGTCGAAGCGGAGCGACGCCGCGCGCAGCTCGCCGAGCACCGTCTCGACCTCGATGAGATCGTCGAAGCGCGCCGGCGCGCGGTAGCGAACGTGCGCGTCGATGACCGGCAGGTGCATGCCGCGCGCGGCCCACGACGCGTACGTCACGCCGCGATTGCGAAGCCACTCGACGCGCCCGATCTCGAAGTACGCGAAGTAGTTCGCGTGATGAACGATCCCCATCAAGTCTGTGTCGCAGAAGCGGACGCGCATGATCGACGTCGTGCGCGTCGCGGTGGGATCGAGCGGATCGAACGGCGGCATCGCCCCGACGTAACACGAATTGCCTGACCTTTAGGCGCTCTCGGGCCACACTCCGCGCGTGGCCGACGCGAAGAAGCGCCTCCCGGTTCTGAAGAGCACGCCGGAAGAAGAGCAAGGCGAAGAGGCACGACCGCCGTGGCATTGGGTCGGGTTCGGCGTCGCGGCGACGTTCGCGGCATGCGTGCCGCTTCAGTACGCGGCGGAGTGGATGACGCAACGCTTGCTCGCGGGGTATGTCGGCAGCGCGACGACCGCGCAGGAGGTCGCCGACGCGATGGCGGCGCTGACATCCGCGGAGCGCACGAAGGTCTGGGTGATCGTCGTCGGCATTCGTGCGCTGCCGCTCGTCGTGTCGTCGATCTTCGGCGGCTACGTCGTTGGACGTTGGGGCGGCGACAACGCGGGGACGCGCGAGGCTTCGATCGCCGGCGCGGCGACCGCGCTCTTCGTGAGCGTGCTCGCGTTCGCGGCGCTCGGCGCGGGCGCGTGGTGGACGCCGGCGCTGGTGCTTCTGCTCACGACGCCAGCGGCAACGTGGGGCGGTCGAATCGGCATTCGCAAACGCAAGAAGGCGATGACACCGAACATGCCGTGAGGCGGCGCGCACCCTCCGCGCGGCGGCGCGGCGCCCGATCCGTGCTAGGCATCCCCCGATGTTCTGCCTGAAGGTGCCGACCGATCCGGGGTGGGTCGTCGAGGCGATGCGCGACGTCGACGCCGTGCTTCGCGACCACGCGCACTGCGAGATGAAGGCCGCGTCGAACGCGCTCTCGCTCGCCGCACGCCACCCGCGCGACGTCGCGCTCCTCCGCGCGCTGACCGATCTCGCGCGCGAAGAGATCGACCACTTTCAGCAAGTGCTGGCGATCCTGGAGGAGCGCGGGATCGATCTCGGCTCTCCGCCCGTCGACGAGTACGCCGCTGCGCTCCGCCGCGCGAGCTCGTCGCTGCCGCGCGATCCTGCGATCCCCGTCGTCGTCGATCGACTCCTCGTCGCCGCGCTCATCGAGGCGCGTTCGTGCGAGCGCTTCAAGCTCCTCGTCGACGCGCTCGCGCCTCTCGAGGGCCCAAACGATCTGCATGCACTCTACAAAGAACTGTTCGCAGCCGAAGCGCGCCACTACCGCACGTTCGTCGATCTCGCGACGGCGGCGGCGGACGGAGACGAAGCGCGCGTGACGGCGCGCCTCGAGGCGCTCGCCGAGCGCGAAGGGGCGATCGTCCAGTCGCTCGCGCAGGGCGCCACGCGCGCGACGGTGCACGGGTGACGAGGTGACGACGGCCGCGATTGCGGATCTCGCGAGCCTCGACCGCGACGTCGCGCGCGCGTTCGCGGCGTGGTCGCGATGGCGCGTGCGCCTCGACGCCGATCCCGAGGCCTGCGCCGACGAGGATCCGATCGAGGCGTACCGCCATGTGGCAGGACAGTCGACGTGGCGCGATCTCGGCGAGCTCGCCGTGATGACGCACGACGCGCCGCTTCGGGATGCGCTCCGCCGATGGGTGCAGGCTCTCCTGCACGCTCGGCTCGGGCGCGATCTCGACGTCGCGTGGGCGCGGGCTGCGATCGACCCGCGCGGGCATTTTCACGGCGATCCGCCGAGGCTCGTCGGGTTTCGCGACTCGTGGCGCGGGATCGTCCAGACCGACGCACCGGGTGAGGCCGCTCGCTGGCTCGACGCCTTGGTCGAGTGCGCGCCCCCGCTCGCGGCGATCGCACGCGAACGTTCCGCGCGTCGCGTCGAGATCGCGGAGCGGCTCGGCCTCGACCACCCTTCGTCCGACGCGACGCCCGTCCCGCTCGATGCGCTCCGCACCGCCGCACGTCTGCTCCTCGCGCGCACCGACGACATCGCGACGCACGTGCTTCGCGAGGGGACCGTCGACGCGACGTCACCACGATCCACCGACGTGATTCGCCTCGCCGTCGCGCGCGACGCCGGCGACGGATGGCCGACGCACCTCACCGCGCGCTGGCTCGACGAGCTCTTCGGCGCCGGCGCCAAAGGTCTCGATATCGCGCTCCCGCGTCTCCCCGCGGCGATCGGCGCGTCCAGCTTCGCGCGCGCGCTCGGCGCGTTCGGATTCGCGCTCCGCGTCGCTGCCGGCGCGAAGAGCCCCCGCTTCGCCCTGGCGCGCGAGCCCGCGTTCGTCGCGGCTCACCGCTTCGCGTTCGTCTTCGCGTCGCTCGCGACGTCCGCGGACTTTCATCGCGTCGCGCTCGGCGCGAGCCGCCGCGTCGCGCTCGGTCAAGCGCGCTCCCTCGCACGCACCGCGCTCCTCGACGCACGCGTGCATGCTGCACGCTTCTTGCTCGGTGACGAATCGGCGTTCGCTCCGCGCGATCTCTTCGAAGAGCTCGGCACCCGCATCTTCGGCGTCGCGCTCCCCGCCGCGCTCCGAGGCGCATGGCCCGCGCCGCGCGACGACGAACCCGCACGGCTGCTCGCGCTCGTGACGGCGCTGCCGCTCGCAAGGGATCTCGTCGATCGGTTCGACAGCGATTGGTTCGCGAACCCGCGCGCGCTTCCGCACCTTCGCGCGCTCGGCGCAGTCCCGGCACGCGAGGAGACGCGCGAGCTCGACGCCGACGCCGCGGCCACGGCGCTCGCGCGCGCGTTCGAGGAGGCGCTCGCGTGAAGATCGCCTTCGCCGCCGCCTTCACCATCGCCGCGGCTCTCGCGCTCATCGCGTCGCACGCCGTCGCAAGGCCGCCGCATCGCCCGCACCACGGCGGTCGCGTGACCCCTCCGCTCACGTCGCTCCCGACGATCTCGCGCGTCCGCATCGAAGCCGCGCGCGACCGTGTCCTCGTCATCCACGACGTCACTCTCCCTCGCGGCGCTTGGGACAAGGGCGACATGGATCTCTACGTCGCGTTCGGTGCCCCCGGCGCCCCCAAGGCCTTCGACGCGCGACTCCTCTCGCTCAAAGACGGCGAGCTCGAAGCGAGCCCCGACGACGCCGGCGATCCGATCGCGACCGAGCGCTCGCCGCATCGCCCGCCGACCGCGCAGATGCTCGTCGGACGCGCGCAAATGGCCGGCGCGATCCTCCACGTCAAAGACGCGCAGTACCGTCGCGCGCTCACCGCGAGCACCGCCGACACCGCGGTCGTGCGCACGCGCACGCTCATCGATCTCCCCGCCGAGGACGCGCAGACCGGACGCGAGCTCGTCTTGCGCCTCGGCATCACGGGCGACAATCCACTCACGCTCGGCCGCGTGCAGCTCGTCTCGCTCGAGCAACGACCGTGGGTCACCCGCGCCGAGGCGCAGCTCTGCGGTCCCGAAGCCGATCCGTGGCCGCTCTCGATCGGCCTGACCCCAAAGCCGACGCCGCTACCGCCCGCGCCCGCGAAGGGCCTCATCTCGCCGCGCATGGCGCTGCGTCATTCGAGCGACGATCTCTGCATTCGCTTTTGGACGTCACAATGACTCGTCCGCAAACACGAGAGCCTCAGAACGAATCGGGCTCGTCCGCCGGCACGCCGACGGCGTCATAGAAATAGCGAAGCCCGACTGCGACCATCGTCGATGGATGATCCGCGACGACGTCGCGACGCCCGCTCACCTCGACACCCCATTTACGATCGATGTACCCGAGCCCGGCCGTGACCGCGTGCGTGCGAAGTCCGGTGTCGTATCGGTAGCCCGCGCGGATCGCGTAGTGGTCCGCGAGGAAGATCTCGCCGCCGACCATGAAGCGCCCTTGCGTCTTCGTGTACGTCGTGAAGTCCGCCATCGCGTCGCCCTCGACCGCGAACCCGTGCGTCACGTACCCGAAGCCCCCCGCGATGGTCGTCGGCGCGAGCGACGTCCCCGGGTTCGTGAGGTTGTGCCCGACGAACCCGAGCCGCAGCGCTTGCGTGAACGACACCGTCGCGCCCGCGTCGAACGTGATCTGATTGAAGAGCGGTTTCCCCGCCGTGCCGTCCGATGCGTAGCTCGCGCCGAGTGGCCCCGCGGCCACCGCTTGATCGACGCGCAAGTAACGCCCCGTCGCGCCGATCGCAAAGTGATCGCCGAGTGGATACCCGAGACCGCCCCGCACGTCGGTCCACGATCGGTGAATGCCGCTCGGGTCCATCGTCGACCAGAACCCGCTGATCCCGCCCGCGAGGTGACCGCGATTCAACACCGAGTCGACAGCCGCCGCCCCGTAGCTCTGTCGCCGCGCTTCCGGCGAAAACGCACCGAGCGCTTCCAAGTGATAGACACGCGCGAGTGCCATGTTCGCCGGATTGAGAAACAGGCCATTGGTCGAAACGCCCGTCGCATTGAGCGCACCCGCCATTCCGACCGAACGCGGACTCTGGACTTCGCCGCCGTCGTATCCCTGCTCGATCGTCGTCGTCGACGGCTCCGCGTGCGCTTCACGCGCGACGAGGGGCAGCACGATCGCCACAGACAAGGCGACCGCGAAGCGTGACGGACGGGGCATTGGCGCGAACCTACTTGGCTCGAACCTCGCGGGACAATTTTCGGCGTGACGTGACGCGAAAGATTCTCGACACAGTGCGTTCACACGAACGTCTCGAAAAAAATGCCGGATCGTGGACCCTTGACAGCGCGATCGTGCCGAAAACCTAGCGCGGCGCCACGCGTCGGATCCGATCGAGAACAGATTCGAAAGGCAGGTCGCGTAGTTGTGTAGGTGTCGAACGAGTGCCATCCCCGCGAAGATCATTTCGCGGGTGGTCTACAAGCAATAAAACGCTTCTATTCCAGACAGTTAAACACAATCGAAACGAAGCCCTGGACGCGCCTGAAACGGGGGTGGTAGGTCCATCGCCGTTCGCGTCGCAACGCCTCTCAGAGAGGCGATGTCACGAAGGGCGCGATGGTTCGATGAAGCTTGCGTGGCCGAAGCAGAGTTTGCGTCGGTGCACAGCCTCTCCACAGGCTGTGGATAACTTGGGGGCAGGGACGCGCGACGCGCTGGACGCTTTGAGAAAGCGCGGCGCGTCGACAGGGAACTTTTCGCTTCAAAAAGCAGTCGGGACGGCGAGACGAAACATGCCATGACCGCGTTCGAAAACGTGCAGAGGCAAACGGTGCAAGGGCGGATGCAGAGGAATCAGCAGAGCCACGAGGATGTCTGGAACGACGCCGTCGCGCACACGCGCGAGCGATCGCCGGCAAGCTTCGACCAGTGGTTTTCAGGCGTCCAGTACGACGGCCTGACGGACGGCGTGCTCAGCTTGCGCGCACGCGACGAGTTCGTGCGCGAGTGGGTCGACGACCACTTCTTGCCGACCTTGACCGACTTCATGCGCGACAAGACCGGATGGAGCATTCAGGTCGCCTGGGCCGTCGACAGCGCGCTCGATCGTCCGGTCGTCGAGCAGCCGCCGATGTCACGTATGCCGCCCGTGCGCCCGCGCACGCTCTCCCTGCGTCCGTCGTCGCCTCCGATGCCGGCGGCGGCTCCGGTCGCGCAGACGGCCAGCGAAGAGCCTTCGAGCACGCCGAGCATGACCGCCGCGACGGACGGCTTCGGTGGCGAGCGCACGTCCGGGCTGCACACGATCGTCGAAGACCACGGCGCGACGAACCGCGACGGCTCGGCGGTCATCGCAGGCCCGCCCGTCGAAGGGCTCAACACGAAGTACATCTTCGGCAACTTCGTCATCGGTCCGTCGAACCAGCTCGCCCACGCCGCCTCGGTCGCGGCCGCAGGCGGCGGCGGCCGCCGTCACAACCCGATCTTCATCTGCGGCGGCACCGGCCTCGGCAAGACGCACCTCATTCACGCCGTCGCTCACCGCGTGCGCACCGAGCGACCCGGCGCCCACATCATCTACGTCAGCGCCGAAAAGTTCGTGAACGAG